>NZ_JAMAUK010000038.1:0-34923 GCF_023714395.1 Niallia sp. MER 6
ATGATTTATTACAATTACTATAGATATCAGTGGAACTTAAAAAAGATGACCCCTGTTCAATACAGAGATCATCTTCTTAAAACTGCCTAGGCTTTTTTTAAATGTCCTTTACAAAGGGTACACTTTACATTGCGTGCTGTGTTTTTTTATTTTACAGCTTAAAGGAGCTCTTTAATGAAACAATTCGGTTAAATACAGGTTTTTCAGATGTTGTATATTTCGGATCTGCACTGAAATATCCATGTCTGAAGAATTGATATTTATCGTATGCTTGTACATCCTTCATATTTGGTTCAATGAAGCCTTGGACAATTTCAAGAGACTTCTCGTTAACATAGTCAAGGAAGGTTTCTCCTTCTGCCATTTCCTCCGCTTCTTCGTCTAAAATAAGCGGCTCATACAGGCGGAACTCAGCAGGGATGGCATTCGTCGCTTCCACCCAGTGCAATGTTCCTTTTACTTTTCTGCCTGTAAATCCAGATCCGCTTTTTGTTTCTTGATCATACGTACAGCGAAGCTCGATAACATTTCCTTCTTCATCCTTGATTACTTCCTCGCATTTAATGAAGTAAGCGTGTTTTAAGCGAACTTCGTTACCAGGGAATAGACGGAAATATTTCTTTGGAGGGTTTTCCATGAAATCTTCCTGTTCGATATAAATCTCACGAGAGAATGGAATTTGACGTGTTCCCATCTCTGGATTCTCTGGATTAATTTCTGCCTCCAGCATTTCAACTTGCCCTTCAGGATAGTTGGTAATAACTACTTTCAATGGGTTAAGTACGCCCATTGTACGAGGCGCTTTCAATTTCAAGTCTTCACGTACAAAGTGGTCCAGCATTGCTGAATCAACTGCACCAGAACCTTTTGAAATACCAAGCTCTTTACTGAATTCTTTAATCGCTTCAGGTGTTACGCCTCTTCTTCTCAAGCCGGAGATTGTCGGCATGCGAGGATCATCCCAGCCGTCTACGTATTTTTCATCCACTAAAAGCTTCAGCTTTCTTTTACTCATTACCGTATTCGTAATGTTTAAGCGGCCGAATTCAATTTGTTGCGGCGTGCTGTCCATTTCACATTCTCTAATAACCCAATCATACAGCGGACGTTGATCCTCAAACTCTGTTGTACACAATGAGTGTGTTACACCTTCAATAGCGTCCTCTAAAGGATGGGCAAAGCTGTACATAGGGTAAATGCACCACTTGTCACCTGTATTATGGTGTGAAGCATGTGAAATACGGTAGATTACTGGGTCACGTAAATTGATATTTGGAGAAGCCATATCAATTTTTGCACGCAGAACTTTTTCTCCATTGCCAAACTTACCATCTCTCATAGCTTGGAATAGCTCTAAGTTTTCTTCTACTGAGCGGTCCCTATGCGGGCTGTTTTTTCCTGGCTCTGTCAATGTTCCTCTATACTCACGAATTTGGTCTGCATTTAAATCATCTACATAAGCAAGACCTTTTTTAATCAGTAGGATGGCACGGTTGTACATCTCCTCGAAATAATCAGATGCAAAAAACAAGTTATCCCATTTGTAACCAAGCCATTCTACATCTTCCTTAATTGCATTTACATATTCAATATCTTCCTTCAAAGGGTTTGTGTCATCAAAGCGCAAGTTTGTTTTCCCTTTAAATTCATCTGCCAGTCCAAAATTAATGAAGATTGACTTGGCATGACCGATATGCAAATAGCCGTTCGGCTCTGGAGGGAAACGAGTGATGACAGTATCGTGTTTGCCTGTCTCCAAATCTTCCTTCATGATATTTTTAATAAAGTTTGAATTGTTCTCCACTATATGGCCACCTTTCTTTTATGTATAAAGATAAATGTGCTAAGTTTTACCATTTAGCACATTTTGCAGAAATGATACAGCAAAAAGATTTCTTCTTTTAATTATATCAATAATATATCCAAATTTTTATTATAAACTTCCTAGTTAAGAAACGAAAGTCCTAGAATTGTTCTTTTTAGGTGGAAAATAGAAGTTTCTGTTAAAAAAAGAACCGGATAGCAGCCATCAGGAACACACCTGCAAGCACTGTAGTAAGCAAGCTTTTCGTAAATAATGCTATCAGAAGTGTTGGAATGGAAGCAGCCAATACAGTCCAGTCTACATGTAATCCACCACTGGAAGAGGATAAAAGATTTTCTACAATTAAACCTGTGAAAATACAAACTGGCAAATAGGAAAGCCATTTTTCCACAGGCTCAGGAACAGTGAAATTCCTTACGAGTATAAATGGCAAAACTCTCGGAATGATTGTTACTACCATGCAGGCAAGCAAAAGCAGGAGATATTCACTTGTCATTATTTGTCACCACCCCAACTGTTGCTGTTATAATTGTTGCTACGATGACGGCAAGACTGCTCGACATAACTGCTGACAGGAGCACCATTAACACTACCATTACTATTATCAGAAATAGATAGTGCCTTAGTTTGGAAGCCTGAACTGTTTGAAGCTGAAGAATCAGCAAGGCAATAAACATAGCAGTCAAGGCATAATCAAGTCCAAAAATCTCAGGATCAGGGAACCATTTGCCTGCATATGCGCCGACAGTACAGGAAATAATCCAAACTGTATAGGCTGTAATATTTAGACCATTCATCCACCGGTCTGTTATCGGGATATTTTTAGCAATCTTTGTAATGGCAACACCAAAGGACTCATCTGTTACAAGACTGCCAATACCGATGTTTTTCAATAAAGAATATTGTGTAAATTTAGGTGCTAGTGCAGAGCTGAGCAGTAAATGTCTTAAGTTAACAATAAACGTTGTCAGCACAATCGCACTAGTTGGACTGCCTGCAGCAATCATCGCACAGATAATAAACTGCGCCGAACCAGCATAAACAAGCAGAGACATGAAAAATACAGCCGCTATGCTTAAACCGGAAGAGACACCAACCACACCCATCGCTAAGCCAATACTAATATATCCCAGCAATGTGGGAATGCAGTCCTTTACCCCATCTAAAAAGGAAAAGGAGTTTGCTTCCTTCTCTACGTAAACTTTTGAAGATTCCAGGATGATACCCTCCTACGTTGTTTAATATATTATATGAATGTATGTTATAATGTACAGTATATAAAAGCTAGAATCATAAATCAATGAAAATTTAAGGAGCGTATAATGGAATCTATTACAAATGTTATTGGGCAAAATCTTGAAAACCTGCGCAAAACAAGAGGTTATAGTCTGGATAAAGCAGCAGAGCTGACAGGTGTCAGCAAAGCAATGCTAGCCCAAATAGAAAAGGGGAAATCAAATCCGACTGTTTCAACATTATGGAAAATCGCAATGGGGCTGCAAGTTTCATTTTCTTATTTCATGACGGAAAATACAACGACTGTAAAGAAGGTGTTATTTAAGGAGATTGAGCCGTTTCGAGATGATGCAAATCAATATCGGCTGTTTTCACTGTTCCCGTTTCATCCTGAGAAGAAATTTGAAGTCTACACTGTTGAAATGGATGGAAAGACAGAGCATTTTTCGGAAAAGCATGCAGGGGAGGAGTATGTGATTGTTGGAGAGGGAAGTGTTGCTGTCGTTATTGGTGATGACAAATACTATCTTGAAAAAGGGGATGCCCTTTCCTTTACATCTAATCGAGATCATCTGTACATTAATACTGGAGAAACCTTGGCGACACTTTTTGTTCTCATTTATTATCCGGAATAAAAAAAGAACCATTCTCCAAATCGCCGGATGAATGGCTCTTTTTATGTTTTTTCGCTTTACTGGACAGCAGTTCAGCTTTTGTTTTTGTTGTTTTTGTCATATGGTTGATGGTGCCCCAGCCTCCTCTTTTAATAGCAGGGTTGAATCCTGTTTCTCGGAGCTGTTTTTCCCGTCTTTTTTTTGCAGCAGATTTAGCCATTTTTTAAATTCCTCCAATAAATAGAATAGGTATACTCTTAAAGCTTTAGCCTTGCTTTTAGAGTATACCTATTATTATATACATTTTCTTATGAAAGATGCTAAGTTAGGTTATGACATGGATTGTTTTGCATATTTTGGATGGCGGTGCAGCATTGTTATTAAGAAAATGCCGCATATTAGCAGCAGGCTGCTTGTTGTAAAGAAAACAGCTGAAAAGCCGTAATGTGCTGCTATCAATCCGCCGAAGGTTGGTCCAATCACATTTCCAAGGAAGCGCAGGCTTGTTTCGTATCCCATCACTTCGCCTTGCATAGTAATCGGAACCTCCTGCCTTATATAGGCTATCCTTACTGGTATAAGTCCGCCAATGGATACGCCGAGAATAAAGCGGATAATCAACAGCTGCCAATATTCATGAACAAATCCGCCTGGCAAGTAGACTAATCCTGCTATAAATAACAAGATGACAAGTATCTTTAGATAGCCGTTACGATCACCAATTTCTCCCCATTTTCGAGCCATCAGCAAGTTTCCTAACCCAGCTGCTGAAAAGGCGATGCCGGAAAATAAGGCGATGCTCTCTGGACCGTGCAGCTTACTTACATATAAAGAGAGGATCGGCTGAATGCTGAAATGGGCAATCTGAATAACAGCAGATATTAGCAGTACTGTAATAAATATTGGGTTTTTTAGTATATAGGCCAGCACCTCTTTTGACGAATAGTGCTTTTTGATGCCATCCTTCACAGGAAGGATGAATTCCTTTGTGGTGAAGACCAAGATAACGGACAGAAGGATAGCAAAAGAAGTATATCGGAAGGTTGCAGAGTAACCGAAGCTGTCAGCAATTGCTCCTCCAAGCAAAGGACCGATGAGGGAGCCTGTAATACTTCCGGTCTGCAAGGTGCCGAGAACCTTTCCAGCCGTTTTTTTAGGAGTTTGTGTAGCGATAAATGCCTGTGACATCGGAATAAAACCTGTAAAGAAGCCTGTGAAAAAGCGGAGCGCGAATAACTGCCATACGGAAGTGACAAAGCTCATTAGAAAGATGGAGAGTCCGAGACCGAAACCTAACGCAATTAAGATTTTCTTTCTGCCATACTTATCCCCAATCTTTCCCCAAATAGGAGAAAATAAAAAAGCGGCAATGAAGGTGACTGAAAAACAGAGACCTGACCAATGTTGAACATATTCCTCTGAGAAATTGCCCATTGACTCAATATAAAGAGATAAAAAAGGTAACACCATTGTCATGCTGCCGCTAATAAAGAAGTTAGCGAACCACATGATTGTTAAATTTCGTTTTGAATACTGTTGATAATCGTCCAAAAATAACACTTCTTTCCGAAAACAATTTCGTTTTTCTAAATATTATCTTAACGCAATTCATACAAACAAGGAAGCCTTTAGCTTTACAAAAATATTGGAAATGTGCTAGTTCATTTTATTTTTTTAAGAATATTCAGCATTTGTATTCCTTAAAAGAACAAATGTATTTTACGAGAAGAAAACACTTGCTTCTTTAGTGCAAAAAAGCAATAATATGTTTAGTATTAATAATGGAAAATTTAAAAAATACCCTTAAGCGAGATGTTCCGCTGTTTATGGGAATGATAGCGAGGGAATTGACTAGCATAAACAATATACTTGATTCAATGGGAGATGGCGGCATGAAGGTAGTTAAGTTTGGGGGAAGCTCATTAGCTTCAGGACAGCAACTGGAAAAGGTACTGCAAATCATTAAGGCAGATAATGAGCGCAGAGTTGTTGTAGTGTCTGCCCCAGGGAAAAGAAATAATGAGGATACGAAAGTGACAGATTTGCTTATCAGCTGCGGTGAGAAGGTTTTGGCAGGAAAGGATCCAGGCGAAGAGGTAGAACAGATTATCGAAAGGTATGCAGATATTGCCAGAGAGCTTGACCTTTCCAGTGACATCATCACACAGATTAAGGGAGATTTCCTGGAGCTGTTAGCAGGTAGTACAGAAAATGCCCATTCCTTTATGGAAGCAGTAAAGGCGAGCGGGGAAGATAACAATGCTAAATTGGTTGCGAATTTCTTAACAGCAAGAGGCTTAAAAGCAGTATATGTAAATCCACAGGAAGCAGGGCTAATCGTGACAGATGAGCCAGGTAATGCCCAAGTGCTGCCAGAGTCTTATGACCGCTTATATTCGCTGCGTGACTATAATGACATTATTGTGTTTCCAGGATTTTTCGGATACAGCAAGTCTGGTGAGGTTGTCACATTCTCAAGGAGCGGCTCTGATATAACTGGTGCAATCTTGGCAAATGGCCTCAAGGCTTCTGTATATGAGAATTTCACAGATGTAGATGCAGTCTACTCCGTAAATCCAGCTATTGTGGCTCAGCCAAAGGAAATCAGTGTCCTTACATATCGGGAGATGAGGGAGCTTTCTTATGCCGGCTTTTCTGTCTTCCATGCAGAAGCTTTAATTCCTGCTTATCGTGCGGGAATTCCGGTTCATGTAAAGAATACGAATAATCCTGCCGTTCCTGGTACAAAGATTGCAGCAAAGCGGGATAATGATAATGGACCTGTAGTAGGAATTGCGAATGATAAAGGTTTTTGCTCCATCTATATCAGCAAGTATTTAATGAATAAAGAGATTGGCTTTGCTAGAAGAGTTCTCTCTATTCTTGAGGAATATGGAATCTCTTATGAACATATGCCTTCAGGTATTGATGATTTGACAATCATTTTGCGTCAAGACCAGCTGCTCCATGTGAATGAATCAGAGCTGCTTGACCGGATAAAGGAAGAACTGCATGCAGAAGAAGCTGTCATCGAGCATAATCTGTCATTAATTATGGTGGTTGGAGAAGGAATGCGCCATAATGTCGGAACAACATCGCGGGCAGCGGCAGCGCTGGCACAGGCAGGAGTTAATATAGAAATGATTAACCAAGGTTCGTCTGAAGTCAGCATGATGTTTGGCGTAAAAGAGCATTTTGCCAAGAAGGCTGTGAAAGCATTATACGAAGAGTTTTTTCAATAAAATTTACACCTGCTGCTTTTATTAGCGGCAGGTTTTTTGTTTGCTCTTAAGTTTTGATGATTTGGAGTAGGACAAACAAATTGTGAGAAAAAAATTTAAGTTGAGATGAGTGTTAGATTTTCTGACATAAATTTAGTTTATAGTAGAAAATGAAAGCGGAAACAATGTTGTGGTAGGTAGAACGGGGGAAAAATAAGTGCAGATACAATAATTAACTATTAATTCTGTTTATTATGATAATTAAAAAAACTTAGTATACTATTCCGAAAATTGAAGTTAATTTATAAGAAATAGAATACTTGCTAGGAAAAAGAAAGGAGGAATTCGCTAATATTACCAGTAATAGAGAGTGGCAACTCAACTAGAAAAGAGTGAATAAATATACTTTTTAATTTGTAATTATTAAAACCTCAAAAAACCTTTTGGAAAGATGTAATTAAAATTCTTCATTATATTAGGAGGGAACGTATGTTACAAAAATGGCATGAAGAGCTGGAAACAATGTTCGATCAGATGGTGGAGTGGAGAAGACATATGCATCAGTATCCTGAGCTGTCATTCCAGGAGGTTGAAACTCCAAAGATGATTGCAGATATCCTTGAGGGATTCGGAATAGAAGTGAGGCGCAATGTTGGGGGCAGAGGTGTAGTAGGAAAAATCTATGGAGCGAAACCAGGGAAAACGATTGCCTTGAGGGCAGACTTTGATGCATTGCCAATTCAGGATGAGAAGGAAGTGCCTTATAAGTCAAAGGTCGCTGGTGTAATGCATGCTTGCGGGCATGACGGCCATACTGCCACATTGCTTGCCGTTGCAAAGGTACTGCAGGATAACAAGGAAAACATCGCCGGTAATATAGTGCTTTTACATCAGCATGCAGAGGAGCTGTCACCAGGCGGTGCAAAGGCAATGATTGAAGATGACTGCCTTGCAGGAGTTGATGTAGTATTCGGAGCACATCTATCCAGTTTAAGTGAGTTAGGCAAGTATTATTGCAAGCCAGGTTATTCCCAGGCTGCAGCAGATGCATTTGAAATCACAGTAAGCGGAAAAGGCGGACACGGTTCATCGCCACATGAAACGGTCGATGCTATCGCTGTCGGCACAGCTCTTGTTACACAACTGCAGTTCATTGCAAGCCGCAGAGTAGATCCACTGAACCCTGTTGTACTGTCAATCGGTTCCTTCCACAGCGGCAATGCTAAAAATGTTATTGCTTCAAAGGCAACATTGACTGGAACAGTAAGAACACTCGATAAAGACTTACGTGTATTTATGGAAGAGGAAATACGCTTAATGGCAGAGAGTGTTTGTGAAAGCATGCAAGCATCTTGTGAAGTGAATTACATAAAAGGATATCCTGCCGTTTATAATCATGAAGAGGAAGTGGCTGTTTTTGAGAAGGTGATTGCAGACAGCCTAGATAAGGAAATGGTCGTTCGATCTTTGCCAATTATGGGAGCAGAGGACTTCTCCTATTATCTGCTAGAAAAACCAGGCATGTTCTTCCATACTGGTGCAAGAATAGAAGAGGCACAAAGCTATCCGCACCACCATCCAATGTTTGATTTTGATGAGAGAGCCATGATAAATGCCGGCAAAGCTTTCTTGAGTATTGTAGAGCACTATGTTGCTATTAAGTCACAAGAGGAAGTGGCGGAAACTGTTCTTTAAGATTTGTAGTCAAGCTGATAATTTAAATAGTGGATGGGAGAGATGCTGCAATGTTAAGCAAATGGTATGAAGAAATTGAAGCGATGTATAGCAAAATGGTGGAGTGGAGACGTCATTTTCATGAAAATCCCGAGCTTTCCTTTCAAGAAGTAAACACTAGCAAAATGATCGGTGATTTACTTGAGAGCTTCGGAATTGAAATAAGAAGAAATGTTGGCGGAAATGGGGTTGTTGGAAAAATTCGCGGGGCTAAACCGGGGAAAACCATTGCTTTGAGAGCTGACTTCGATGCATTGCCAATTCAAGATGAGAAGGATGTTCCCTTTAAATCGAAGGTAGACGGAATCATGCATGCATGCGGACATGATGGTCATACAGCCACATTGCTGGCAGTGGCAAAGGTGCTGAATGACAATAAGGAAAGTCTTGCAGGCAATATTGTGCTTTTACATCAGCATGCAGAAGAGCTTCCGCCAGGTGGGGCTATTGCCATGATAGAGGATGGATGTCTTGATGGAGTAGATGTTGTGTTTGGGGCACATCTTGCTTCAGGAAATGCGCTTGGAGAAGTGCTATATGGAGTCGGACCTGCTTCTGCTGCAAGTGATACCTTTGAATTGAAGATTCAGGGCAAAGGCGGACATGGAGCTTCTCCGCACCAAACAATTGATTCTATTGCAATTGGAGCGCAGATTGCTAACCAATTAAAGCATATTGTCAGCCGCCGTGTTAATCCGCAAAAACCTGCTGTTATCTCAATCGGCTCCTTCCATGCAGGTAATGCTGGGAATGTCATTGCAGACACTGCAGAAATAACTGGCACAGTCCGTACTTTTGACGAAGATGTTCGTGACCTTATTGAAAAAGAAATGGATGAACTGATTAGCGGTGTTTGCAAGGCATTTCATGCAACCTATGAATTTGATTATTCAAGAGGCTATCCTTCCACTGTGAATACACAGGAAGAAACAGATATTCTTGTAGAGTGCATTACAGCTAATTTACCAGATCAGAAGCTAGTGGAAATCGTGAAGCCAGGAATGGGCGGAGAGGATTTTGCTTATTATCTTCAACACAGACCAGGCTCATTCTTTTCTGTCGGTGCTAGAAACGAAGAAATCGGTGCTGTTTATCCTCATCACCATCCAATGTTTACATTTGATGAGAGAGCAATGCTTCATACAGCAAAAATTTTCTTGAGTCTAGTAGATTATTATCTGAATCCTGAAAAGGCTGATGCATTAGTAGAATCAACCACTATTTAACTGAAATTCAACTGGAGGGGGAAGAATGGGGAACAATATTTTAGAAGTGGATAAACTGCAAACGGCTTTTAAAACAGATAAGGGGGAAGTCATTTCTGTCGAAGAAGTGACTTTCCAGCTAGAGCCTGGTGAGACAATCGGGATTGTCGGTGAATCAGGCTGCGGTAAGAGTGTTACTTCTTTATCTATCATGAGACTTCTCGGAACACACGGCTTCATAAAAAAGGGCTCTGTAAAGCTGAATGGCAAAGATTTAACACAAATTTCAGAGGCTGATATGAGAAAGGTGCGCGGAAACGAAATTTCCATGATCTTTCAGGAGCCGATGACCTCCTTAAATCCGGTATTCACAATCGGAAACCAAATGGTTGAATTGATTCGTCTGCATATGGACTACAATGCGAAAGAGGCAAAAAGCTATGCAGTAGAAATGCTTCAAAAGGTTGGGATACCGAGAGCAGAAGTAATTATTGATGAATACCCCCATGCTCTATCAGGCGGAATGAGACAGCGGGTCATGATTGCGATGGCATTATCCTGCAAGCCAAAGCTGTTGATTGCAGATGAGCCGACAACAGCCCTTGATGTCACAATTCAAGCGCAAATACTGGAACTAATGAAAAGCTTAAAAAAGGAATCGAACACTTCCATTATGATGATCACACATGATTTGGGCGTTATTGCTGAAATGGCTGATAAGGTGATTGTTATGTATGCCGGCCAGGTGGTGGAGGAAGCGGATGTATTTACATTATTCGATGAACCGAAGCATCCATATACAAAAGGTTTAATCGATTCCATCCCTCATTTAGAATACGATTCAGATGAGAAGCTGTATTCTATCCCTGGGTCTGTACCGACATTGCAGCAAATGCCAAAGGGCTGCCGTTTTCATACAAGATGTCCTTATGCAATGGAAAAATGCATTGCAGAAAGACCTCCCCATGTAGAGGTTGATGGCAAGAGTGAGCATAAAGTAAGATGCTGGCTTTATGATGAGGCAGGCAGCAAGACAAGCACACATACTAGTGGAAGTGAGGTAAATGTATGAGTAAGATAACTTTACCTGAAAAAGACGGAATATTAGGACAATTATCCGATCCGTTGTTAGAGATTAGAAACCTCAAAAAATATTACCCAATTAAAAAAGGTGTGCTGTCGAAAACAGTCGGTCATGTAAAGGCTGTTGATGGGCTGGATTTCTCCATCTATCCTGGTGAAACCATCTCACTTGTCGGTGAATCGGGATGCGGTAAATCAACGACAGGAAGAGCAATTGTTAAGCTGGACCCTCCGACAGATGGGAGTGTGCTGTTCGAAGGAAAAGATATGGCAGATTTAAGCAAAGGGGAATTGCGAAAAATCCGCACTCAAATGCAAATAATTTTCCAGGACCCTTATTCCTCCCTTAATCCGCGCAAAAGAATCGGCGATCTTTTAGCGGAGCCGCTGTTGGCACATAAATTAGCTTCAAAGGAAGAGGTGAACAAGAAGGTAGATCAGATGCTTGAGACAGTGGGATTAACTAAGTTCCATAAGGGGAGATATCCTCATGAGTTCTCAGGTGGCCAGCGGCAAAGGATTGGTATCGCAAGGGCACTGATGCTGAATCCAAAATTGATTGTTTGTGATGAGCCTGTATCTGCACTTGATGTTTCTATCCAGGCACAGGTGCTGAATCTGCTCAAGGACTTACAGAAGGAGTTCAATTTAACTTACCTTTTCATTGCCCATGGCCTTGGTGCAGTCAAATATATCAGTGATAGAATTGCGGTTATGTACTTAGGGAAAATCGTTGAGCTCGGCAAAACCGGTGATATCTTTGCAAGGCCAAAGCATCCGTATACACAAGCGTTGTTAAGCGCCTACCCGATTCCAAATCCGCATTTGCGGGATAGAGAGCGGATTGTGGTGGAAGGAGATGTACCGAGTCCGGCTAATCCTCCAAAGGGGTGCAGATTTTATACGAGATGTCCGTTTGCGGCTAATATTTGCAGAGAGCAGGAGCCTGTTTTGAGCGGAGACAGCCATACGGTTGCCTGTCATTTTCCACTATCATAACAAAGGGAGGGAGCTCATAAATGCTACAGTACATTATCCGAAGAATATTAATTGCCATTCCAGTATTGTTTGGGGTGACGGTATTTAACTTTGTCATCATTAATATGGCACCCGGAAACCCTGTTGACATGTACCTCAATCCAGATGCAACAGAAGCGGATGCAGAAGCAAAGAAGGAGGCGCTCGGACTTAATGATCCTATCTATGTCCAATACTTCCGCTGGCTTAGCAATCTGCTTCACGGAGATTTTGGTTTTTCTTATACAACCTATGAACCAGTGCTCGATCTTATTTTAACAAGAGTGGGGCCAACGCTTCTCCTCATGGGGGCAGCACTTGTCATTGCCTATATTATTGCTATTCCGATTGGGATTCTCAGTGCGACAAGACAGTATTCTTGGATTGATTATTTAACGACAACATTTTCCTTTTTAGGTGTTTCCATCCCAAGCTTTTTTCTAGGACTCGGAGCGATTTATGTGTTTGCGTTAGTGCTAGGTGTCCTCCCTACAGGTGGAATGTTTACACTTGGAAGTGACGGAGGCTTTATGGATACACTCGTTCACCTCTTGCTGCCGGCACTCATATTAGGAACAGGGATAGCAGGCAGCACAGTCCGATACGTTCGAAGCAGCATGCTTGAGGTGCTGGGACAGGATTATTTAAGAACAGCCAGAGCAAAAGGGCTTAAGGAGTTCATTGTCACAAATAAACACGCTTTGAAAAATGCCCTTATTCCAATAATCACGATTATAGGTATGGAAATACCAGTGTTAATAGGTGGTGCAGTTGTAACAGAACAGATCTTCCAGTGGCCCGGGTTAGGACAATTGACAATCCAGTCAATCAGCTCCAGAGATTATCCGACATTAATGGCGATAAACTTCCTGGCTGCTTTTGCTGTACTGTTCTCCAATCTGCTCACAGATATTCTTTATTCTGTCGTCGATCCGCGCATCAAATATAGCTAAGGGGGGAGGAATTAGGATGAGTATACCAAATGTAAAGCTCGATACAGAGCTGCCAATCAATCAGCTGCCAGTTGCAGTCAAAGAGGAGCTTGGCAATGAAGAAAGCTATCTAAAGCTAATTACGAAACGATTTTTTAAACATAAGCTGGCTGTTGTCGGTTTAATCATTTTCAGTTTCATTGTGCTTTTAGCAATATTTGCTCCGCTGATTGCCCCGCATAATCCTTATGCTGTTGAAGGGGAATTCGCTGCGGCGCCAAGCGCTGAACATATTCTTGGGACAGATGAAGTAGGCAGAGATTTATTTAGCCGATTGATATATGCTGCCAGAGTTTCTCTTTCAGTAGGCGTCGGTGCTGTTGTTATCTATGTAGCCATCGGTACTATTTTAGGTGCGATCGCTGGATACTTTGGAAAATGGGTAGATATGGTCATTATGCGTATTACAGATGTCTTCATGTCGTTCCCTTATTTGATGGTCATTCTAGTTTTGGTAAGCATCATGGGGCCAAAGCTCATTAATGTTATTCTGGTTTTAGGCTTGCTTGGTTGGCCGTCGATTGCACGGCTTGTTAGGGGGAGCGTCCTTTCCATTAAGGAGATGGACTATGTGAAGGCAGGTGTTGCTCTAGGTTTTTCTACACCAAAAATTGTTTTTCAGCATATCTTGCCAAACTGTATTGCCCCAATTTTAGTAAATGCAACCTTCGGGATTGCTTCGGCAATTATTATGGAAGCTTCTTTAAGCTTTCTCGGCATGGGTGTTCAGCCGCCTACAGCGAGCTGGGGGAATATGCTGACAGAAGCACAATCAATAACGGTATTGGCATCACAGCCATGGCTTTGGATTCCACCGGGCATTATGATTTTGCTTTCCGTGCTTTCCATTAACTTTATGGGCGACGGACTGCGAGATGCAATGGACCCAAAAAGCCTGAAGTAAGTGATGGGAATATATATACACAGTCTAAAGATAAATGGGGGAAAACAGATGAAGAATGTATTCAGAAAAGGATTAGGCTTAATCGCGATTGCAGTCCTGCTTTTATTGTCAGCATGTTCAGGTGCAGCAAACAGCGGCACGAATGCAGGGGGCTCCAAAGACAACACGATGTATATCGGACTAGTAAATGCTCCAGTCAGCTTCAACCCTATTAATTCATCTGATATTGCTGCTTCATGGCTTGAAAAATTCATGTTTGATACGTTTTTAGAAATGACTGGGCCGCTGGAATTCACTCCTAAGCTTGCAGATTCATTTGAAACAGAAGACAATCAAACATTCACCATTAAGCTGAATGATAAAGCAGAATGGTCTGACGGAACGCCAGTAACAGCAAATGATGTTGCGTTCACGATGAATCTTGTGGCAAACCCTAAAACAGAAACAGCAATCGGCACATATTTGACAATCATTGACGGATTGACCGAAAACGGCAAGTTCCCAGATGGTGTTACAGAAATTCCTTCCTTAACAATTGTTGATGATAAAACAATCCAATTTAAGACAAAAACACCAGTAGATCCAAACATGGTTAAAGAACAGCTTGGCTCTAAATTTATGATTCTTCCAGAGCATGTTTTAAAAGATGTAGCTCCAGAAGACTTGCAGAAGGATCCTTTCATGCAAAAACCGACAGTAACAAATGGGCCGTTTAAATTCGTGAAATATGCGAAGGACCAATATGTGGAGTATGAAAAGAATGACAACTACTATTTAGGTGAAGTAGAGCTTGATAAAATGTTCGTTAAGATTATGCCTGCAGCAAACCTTGTTGCACAGCTTCAAACAGGTGAGATTAATATGAATGCTGCCGGCGGTATCGGCAAGATTGCTGTACAGGATTTCGATACAGTGAAGGGCTTTGAAAATGTAACAACAAAAACAGATAAAACATATGGCTATCAAAATATGATGTTCAACACAGAAAAAATTACTGATCAAAAAGTCCGCCAAGCAATTGCTTATGCGATTGACCGGGAGAAAATAGTTGATCAGCTGTTGAAGGGTGAAGGAGAGATCGTTGATGGACCATATACATCAATTAGCCCTTACTTGGATAAGGATTTAGCAACATACACATATGACCCAGAAAAGGCAAAACAATTGTTAGAGGAAGCTGGATGGGATTTCAACAAAACAATTGATTTTGTTGTACCGATTGGCAATAAAGTTCGTGAGCAGTCTGCTGATATCATTGCCCAAAACTTAGAGGCAATCGGCTTGAAACTCAATACAACAACTTATGATTTCCCGACAATTATGTCAAAAGCAAAAGCAGGCGAATTTGATTTGCTGCTTATGGGATTCACGAATACAATCGATCCTGATGTGACTACTGTTTATGGTAGCGGCGCTACAAGCAACTATACTAACTACAGCAACCCTGAAGTTGATAAGCTGCTTCTAGCAGGAAAACAAGAGCCTGATACAGAAAAGCGTAAAGAAATTTACAATCAGCTTCAGGCAATCTGGAGCGAGGAATTGCCAGTCTTCACCCTTTATTCCGATTTTGATTTTGGAGCAGTATCAAAAGATGTTGCTGTCGGAGAACCGAAAGTATTTGGCTTCCATAATGAGATGTATAAATGGTCACTGACAGGAGCAGAATAATAAAAAATTAATTTAAATTTAAGGCGGGGGCTGTAGAATAATTCTACAGCCTTTTTACCGTAAACTTAGCGGAGCTGCTCCTGCCTAAAAAAGTGCTGAGATAGGTATAAACTTATGTTTTCTATTTTGGGGAAAAGAGGTATGATAATAGCAATATTTAGTTTTCCTAAAGAATTTAAAAACGGTTACATTGTTTATACAAAAGGCGGGAGGAGAAACATGGCAAAAATATTTAAAAGACTTCGGACATATCAAGTCAGCATCGCTGTTGCATTAGTTCTGATGCTGACAGAACTTGCAGTAGAGCTTGTCCAGCCTCTTATTATGGCAAAGATTATCGATGATGGATTGGCACATCAAAATACGGACACTGTTATTTTTTGGGGAAGCATTCTTGTCGGTATTTCCCTGCTTGCCTTTGCAGCAGGAATTATCAACACATTTTATTCAGCCCATGTCAGCCAGAACTTCGGCTACAGCCTCCGCAAAGAGCTCTATTCAATCATTCAATACTTTACATTTGCCAACAGCAGCAAGTTTTCCAGTTCTTCCTTAATAACAAGGCTGACAAACGATATTACACAGCTGCAAAATATGATTTTTATGAGCTTGCGTTTCCTTCTCCGTTCTCCCTTATTAATAGTCGGCGGAATCATCATGTCCTTTGCTGTCAACGCCAGGCTTGCTTTAATACTTGCAGTGACTATTCCTGTTATCATCCTGATGTTTATATGGGTAATCCGCAAAGGCGGGAGGCTGTTTAAGAAAGTACAGAGTAAATTAGATTTCGTGAACAATGTAATGCTTGAAAACTTAACCGCCGTTAAGCTGATAAAGGCATATACTCGAAAGCGATTTGAGAACGATCGGTTTACTGTTGCCAGTGATGATTTAAAACAAAGCACAGAAAAAGCGTTGCGTGTAATGGAAATCACTGTTCCGCTCTTGCTGTTTATCATGAATCTCTGTATAATTGCCATCCTTTGGCTGGGATCAGGCCAAATAGCTGCTGGTGAGACACAGGTGGGGGATGTTGTTGCCATTATCAACTACTCATTAAGAATTACCTCTTCTCTATCTGTCATCACAATGCTCATTATGGTGATTTCCCGCTGTAAGGCATCAGCTGACAGGCTGCAGGAGGTTTTTGAGATGGAAGAAAAGGACAATGATAAAGCGAATCCTTCTCAGCAGCAAAAGAAAATTACCGGAAAATTAACATTCCGAGATATTGCCTTTGCTTATCCGAATACAAAAGTAAATGTACTGGAGAAAATCAGCTTCACTGTACAGCCCAATGAGGTCATTGCTGTCATGGGAATTACCGGAGCAGGAAAAACATCATTATTTCAGTTAATACCAAGACTCTTTGAACCGACTAAGGGTGCTGTTTATATGGATGACACAGATATCACTGATTATGATCTTGATTCCTTGAGAAAGCAGATTGGCTATGTGCCGCAAGTTTCCTTATTGTTTACAGGAACAATAAAGGAAAATATCATGTGGGGAAACCCTTTTGCTTCTGATGAGATGATAGTAAAGGCAGCTAAAGATGCACAAATACACGAGACAATTATGAAGCTGCCGAAGAAATATGAGACAAGAATTGGCCAAAAAGGCATTAATTTGTCTGGCGGACAAAGGCAAAGACTGTCTATTGCAAGGGCACTCGTAAGAAATCCTAAAATATTGCTTTTGGACGACAGCACAAGTGCGTTAGATTTGCAGACAGAAAAAGAGCTGCTTCAGGCAATCTCCACATATAATGCGACTGTACTTTTAATTACTCAAAAAATTTCAACAGCACGAAAGGCAAATCGGATTCTTCTGATGGAGGAAGGGAAAATTCTTGCCTATGCCCATCATGAACAGCTGTTGAAAGAAAACAAACTTTACCAGCAAATAGTTGAGTCACAGTTAGGGAAGGAGGAGGCTAGTCATGTTTAAGACCCTGACCGATGCTTTTTTGTATCCTAAGCCGGAAATAGGTAGGAAGGCTACAAAGAAAAAGGCGAAGGCAAAACCCCGAAACATGAGCAGAACCCTGTATCGTTTATGGCAGTACATGGCTGTCCAGAAAGGCCTACTCTTTGTTGTGCTGTTTCTTGTAGCCGCAAGCTGCTTGTTAGGTTTATTAGGGCCTTTTCTTGTCGGTAAATCAATCGATCAATATATTGTAAACAAAGAATTTACCGGGCTTGGCACGATGCTGCTTATACTCGGGGTCATCTACTTCTTTTATTCTGCCAGCCTATTTTTGCAGAACTATTGGATGATTGGCATATCCCAGTCAACGGTGTACAGACTTCGCACTGACCTTTTTGCACAGTTTCACCAGCTGCCGATTGCCTATTTTGATAAAAGACAGCATGGAGAGCTGATGAGCAGGGTGACAAATGATATTGAGAATGTCAGCTCCACACTCAACAGCTCTGTTATCCAAATATTTTCGAGTATTCTAACACTGATTGGAACGGTCTCCATCATGCTCTGGCTCAGTCCTCTCCTCACCGTACTGAGTTTAACGATAATACCTGTTATGTATTTTGGGATGAAATGGATAACGGCAAGAACAGGAGTGCTCTTTAAGGAACAGCAGAATAAATTAGGGAATCTAAACGGTTTTATTGAGGAATCCATTTCAGGCCAGCGAATTGTTAAAACCTTTTCCCTAGAAGACAGGATGATTAGTGACCTTGTTGATAAAAGTGAAAACTTAAAAAATGTTAGCTATTGGGCCCAAGTTTATTCTGGCTTTATTCCAAAGCTGATGAACATGCTCAATAATATCAGTTTTGCACTGATTGTCGGTGTCGGCGGACTAATCATTTTAAAAACTGGAAACATTTCTATCGGAGTTATCGTCATATTTGTTGAATACTCACGGCAGTTCACCCGCCCTCTGAATGATCTTTCCAATCAGTTCAACACATTATTATCTGCAATAGCTGGGGCGGAAAGAGTATTTGAAGTGCTTGATGAACAGAAAGAGGAGAAGGATGAAAACACAGCCTTTTCTCTTGAAGCTGTAAAGGGTGATGTTGTTTTTTCAAATGTGTCTTTTGCTTATGAAGAAGATAAAGGCATTTTGAATGGTGTTTCTTTCCATGCTAAACAAGGTGAAACGATTGCCCTTGTCGGTCCTACTGGAGCAGGAAAAACGACGGTCATTAACCTTCTGTCGCGATTTTATGATGCCACAGAAGGTACAATCAAACTCGATGGCTATGACCTTACCAATATTAAACGAGAGAGCCTACGCTCCCATATGGGCTTTGTTCTCCAGGATGCTTATTTATTTTCAGGGACAATTAGAGAAAATATTCGTTATGGAAGGCTGGATGCAACCGATAAAGAGATAGAGGAAGCAGCCATGCTTGCAAATGCCCACAGCTTTATCAATAGTCTGCCGGACGGATACGACACGGTTTTGGCAGCAGATGGGAACAGCATCAGCCAAGGACAAAAACAGCTGTTGTCAATTGCTAGAGCAATCCTTGCTGACCCTAAAATACTTATACTTGATGAGGCAACGAGCAGTATTGATACAATAACTGAATTGAAAATTCAAGAAGCGCTGCAGGTGCTGATGAAGGAGAAAACCTCCTTTGTTGTTGCTCATCGATTGAACACAATAAAGCATGCCGATTGTATACTAGTGCTTAATAATGGTGAAATCATTGAAAAAGGGTCGCATGATGAGTTATTGCTGAAAAAAGGCTTTTATTATCGACTGAACCAGAACCAGTTTCAGACAAATTCTGGCGAAAATGGAGCTGAAGGTCTTTAAAATACCAAGAAAAGGGGAATTGACTGACCGGTCATTTTTCTCTATAATAAAGACAGGTGCCTGTCACCCTTAACATTTCGAAGAGGTGAATGGTTGAAATGAAAACAATCGATCAGATTATCGAACTTTTGAAGAATATTGGAGTCAATGCAGAAAAGGTTTATAGAAAACCAAAGGAGACTTATTGATTTATGGATCGCTCTAACAACAATGAATCACTGCTTTCTCTAAACGATTGGAGCTTAGACGACCTTTCAAATGAACTGATAGAGTGGAAAAACAATTTAATCGTCTATCGCTTTGCTTTAGAGGAAGTTAATACAAAACTGAAAATATTAAATGAAGAATTTCAATTTATCCACAATCACAATCCGATTGAACATATTAAATCACGAATTAAGGATCCGCGCGGGATTATGGTAAAACTTAACCGCAAAGGTCTCGACATTACAGTTGAAAATGCGAAAGAGCATATTCACGATATAGCTGGTGTACGAATTACCTGCTCTTTCATCTCTGATATTTATGACATTTATGAAATGCTGAAAAAACAAAGTGATATAAAAATCGTAGAAGTAAAAGATTATATTGAGAACCCAAAACCAAATGGTTATAAAAGTCTCCATTTAATTGTTAAAATTCCTGTGTTTTTGAGCAATGGAATGGAAGAAGTATATGTAGAGGTACAAATAAGAACAATAGCTATGGACTTCTGGGCAAGCCTTGAGCATAAAATTTATTATAAATTTGATAAAGGCATACCAAACCATTTGCTTGCAGAACTGAAAGAAGCAGCAGATGCGGCCCATGAACTCGACGTTAAAATGAAAAAGATTAAAGATAGAGTTGATATTTACCAAACAGTTGGAGATGCTCAAACCCTCGTCTAAATTAAAAAAGAAAGTCTGCATTTCTCAGCAGACTTTCTTTTTTTCTTAAACTGCTGTTTCGATGATTGCATATCTATTTTTACGAGAATAATTTATAATAAGGAGATGCTTTTGTATTTGAACCTTTAGATGTTCTAATAAACATAATCCTTATAACAAAAAGGAACAGTAAAAAGCAGCAGCTGCAATGAAAAAGGAGAATAAAATGAGTAACCAAACCCTTTTAAATAAGATGAAACCATTTATAGAAGAAAACTGGGCTAAACAAGGTTTTCAAAAACCAACAACTATTCAAGACAAGGCTATTCCGGAGATTTTAGATGGCAAGGACATCATCGCTGAATCGCCAACAGGTACGGGAAAAACATTGGCATACTTGCTGCCGGTATTAAATAAGATTAACGCAGAATCCAAGGCTATGCAGGCAGTAATATTGGCCTCTTCTCAGGAGTTGGTTATGCAAATTCTGGCTGAGGTTCAAAAATGGGGAGAGAACAGCGGTGTGAGATCTGCTTCGTTCATTGGCGGAGCTAATGTAAAAAGGCAATTAGAAAAGCTGAAGAAAAATCCTCATCTTGCTATTTGCACACCTGGAAGGGCTTTGGAGCTTATTAAGCAAAAGAAGCTAAAAATGCATGAAGTAAGAACAATTGTCCTTGATGAGGCTGATCAGCTTCTCGTTCCAGAGCATATTGAATATGTACGCCAAATCATTAAAGCGACACAGAAAGAGGAAAGACAGGTTGTAATGTTCTCAGCAACGTTGACAGACAGAACAGAAGCGCTTGGCAAGGAACTGCTTTTAGATCCAGCAGTTATTCGAGTTAAAAAGGATACTACTATTGAAGCAGCAGATGTGCAGCATATATATTTTCAGGCAGAGCATCGAGACAAAATTAAACTGATGGAGAAAATCTCTCGTCTTGAAAATGCAAAGGTGCTTGTTTTTATTAAGGACATTGGAAATTTAGATGTGCTTCATGAAAAATTAGCCTTCAAGGAAATTAAAACGAGCAAGCTCCATAGTGATCTTAACAAGATGGACAGGCAAAAATATACAAGACTGTTCCGGTCTGGCAAAACGAGTATGCTGCTGGCAACAGATGTTGCAGCACGCGGGCTAGATATCCAAAATATAACCCATGTTGTGCATTTTGATTTTGCAAAAGATAAGACCCAATATATTCACCGTTCCGGCCGAACAGGACGATTCGGTAAAGAAGGTACAGTCATCAGCCTTGTAACAGAAAGAGAAGAACGGGAATTGAAGCAAATGCTGAAAGAATTAAAACTTCCCCTCAAACGCAAAGTATTTTATCAAGGTGAAATTACAGACGTACAATAAAATAATCAACTCAAATGCCGCTAAAAAATTAGCGGCATTTTTTTATTTTTATGCCTGCAAATTTTTACTACATAATATTGGAGAATTTTCACAAGATAAGACAAGAATAATATTTTGCAGGTGAATTAATATGGTTACATTTGTTTATTTATTGCTGATTGGCATGATGGGAAGCCTTACCCTGATTTTAGATATGTTCGTATTTCATGACAGCCTAAAGAATTGCTTTATGAACATATATAAGGCTGAAGTTGGAGCAGGAGCAATCACTATTGTCTTAACAGCAGGCTTTGGCTTTATCTGGTCTGTAGTGGTTGATTTCAGGAGGCTGAAAAAGAAGCTGCAGGGAAACAAAACCAATGCTTGAAACTATTTATGTTAAAAACTAAAGGAAGTGGAGTCCAATGCTCAAAGAGAACATTTCTTTAAGCCAATTAGCAGCATTAGTATTCAATTTTCAAATTGGCAGCTCCATTGTTTTCGGACTTGCATTAGACGCAAAAGAGGATGCATGGATTGCTCTCTTTATTGCATTTGGCTTTGGGATTTTCATCACTATGTTTTATTTATATTTAAGCTCACTGCTTCCTGGGAAAAATTTGTATGAGATGTTTGAGTACTGCTTTAAAAGACCGATAGCAATATGTATTAGCTTCGTGTACATCATTTATTTCTTGTACTATGCTTGCCGGATTATAAGAGACTTTGGAGAATTGATATCTGCGACGGTACTGCCGACCACTCCCATTGAATTCAGTACTTTTACACTGCTACTTGTGATAGGTTATGTGCTCTATTTAGGGATTGAGGTGCTGGCAAGGACATCTGAGATATTCACACCATATGCGATTATTTTTATGGTCCTATTAATTGTGTTTTTATATTCGGGGAAAAACCTGGATATGACAAATGTCAAACCTGTTTTAGGAGAAGGATTCAGCCCTTTATGGAAGGTGATTTTTCCTTATGAACTCGTACGTCCATATGGCCAGCTGCTTATTTTAACATTCATCCTTCCGAGTGTATCCAGATTAGATCAGAGCGCCAAAGTCGTAATGTCCAGCATGATTATTTCCAGCCTTTTGCTGATAGCATCATCTATGCTGATTATTCTGGCGTTAGGTCAAAATATTGCTCTTCGTTCTAATTTTCCGCTGTTGAGCGCTGCCCGTCTTATCTCTATTGGGGAATTCATTCAGCGGGTTGATGCAATTGTTGTTTTTACAATGGTGCTAGGGACATTAGTGAAAAGCTCTATTTACATATATGGAGGATTGAAGGGACTAGAGTATGTATTTTCGATTCCATTTCGCTTTTTTGCAATTCCCGTTTCATGTTTAATTTCACTATTCTCGATTTTTATTGCAAAAGGCTATTCCGATCATATTAACGAAGGACTGCTTTCCAATCCTTTCTTGCTGCATGTACCGCTGCAATTTGGGCTGCCTGCATTGTTATTAGTTATCCTGCTCTTTAAAAAATGGAGAGGGAAAAACAATGGCAAACAGATGAAGGAAAGGAATATGTAAAGTAACTTGCTGTGCAATAATCCATAAGGTGTTGAGCGTATGCTAAAGGAAAATATTTCATTAAGCCAATTAATCACATTAGTTATAAATTTCCTGCTCGGCAGCGCTATTGTAGTCGGAGTAGGGTTAGAGGCGAAGCGGGATGCATGGATGGTCGTAATTGCAGGCTTTTTTATCGGAATCCTCATCATGTCTGCTTATTATTTTTTGCTGTCTTTGCAGCCTGGAAAAAACCTCTTTGAAATAATGGAAATTTGCTTTTCCAGACCTGTAGCAGTCGTTATGTCTCTCGTATACATTTGCTACTTTCTGTATATAGCATGCCGGGTAATTAGAGATTTTGGAGAGCTGATTTCAGCAGCGATTCTTCCGTTAACGCCCATTGAAGTTACAGTAGTTCTGCCTGTCCTTGTCATAGGTTATATCCTCTATATGGGGATTGAAGTGTTGGGACGAACCTCTGAAATCTTTACACCATATACATTTGCCTTCATGCTCTTGTTGTTTATTTTCTTGTATGGGAGCGGAAATATTGAGCTGGACAATCTTCAGCCAGTTGCTTCAACCGGTTTTATGCCAATCCTGAAAGCAATCATTCCCTCTATCTCTGTTTTTCCCTTTGGGGAGCTGATTGCATTCACAGTGGTCCTTGCAGATGTGACGAACTTCAAGTACAGCAGGAAAGTAAGCCTTATGGGTGTTACCATTGCTAGTTTCCTGCTGCTTCTGTCTGTGTTTTTAATCGTCACATCTTTAGGTGAAAACATCGCCCTTCGTTCCAATTTTCCCCTGCTTAGTGCAGCGAGGCTTGTGAGTATTGGTGAATTTATTGAACGGATTGATGCATTAGTCGTCTTCATTATCATGCTCGGAATTTTAATTAAGAGCTCTGTCTTTATTTATGGCGGTCTCAAAGGATTAGAGTATGTATTCAATAAGCCATACCGGTTTTTTTCTATCCCAGTTGCCTGCATCGTCTCGATCTTCGCTGTTTTTATTAGTAATGACTTTGCAGACCATATAAAAGAGGGTCTTTATGTGGATATATTTATCTTACATCTGCCATTGGAATATGGGTTCCCAATTTTAGTGCTGGCTACATTACTGTTTAAAAAGTGGAGGAAAGACCGAGGCTCAGGCAAGGAGGCAAAAGCATGAAGAAGTTCTTGAAAAAACTGCTTTCCATCAACAGCAAAAAACAAATACCTTCTAATACGAAACCGACAAAAGCGGAAGAAATTGAAATGAAAGAAATCAGCTTTGAAACCGTGAAGGACGAGATTAAAAGGATTTTTGGCAATACAGCAGATTTAAAGGCAGATGATGTATTAGTAGGTAAGTCAGAAGCGATTATTTTTTATTTAGACACGGTCATCAATACCGACTTTCTCAAGGATATGCTTGGACAAACTTTGGAAAGTCCTGTTGAACAGGATATTAAGATTACGAGTGAAGAAGAATTGCGAGCATTTGGGAAAAAAGCTTTTGGTGTGTCAGGCTATAAACTTATTAATACAATCAGTGAAATGACAGAGACAATTCTTGAGGGAAGAATTGCTGTTGTTATAAAAGGGATACCGGCTGCACTCACTATCAGCTTCATCAACAGTGAAGGAAGAACCGTTTCGGAGCCGACTACACAAACAGTTGTAAGAGGTCCAAAGGATGCATTTGTTGAGGACATATCAACCAACATTAATTTAATCCGGAAAAGGATAAAAAACCATAATCTCCAGTTTGAGAAATTCAAGGTAGGAAATGAAACGAGAACGAGTGTGTATGTCGGCTCCATAAAAGGGGTTGTGAATGAAAAGATATTAGAAGAGGTGCGGAAACGAATAAAAGATATTAATATTTCCGCTGTTTTTGAATCTGCGAACATAGAAGAGCTCATTCAGGATAAATCGGCGACTGTCTTTCCTCTGGCTTTGAATACAGAGCGGCCGGATTCAGTCTGCTCAGCGCTTTTGGATGGAAAAATCGCCATCATAACCGACGGGACACCGTTTATTTTGCTGGTGCCTGCCGTACTGACAGATTTCTTTATTTCATCTGAGGATAATTACCAGAATTATTTCATGTCCAGCTTTATCAGGATGATCCGTTACCTGTCGTTTATGATTGGTTTGCTGATGCCTTCTGCCTATGTAGGAGTATTAACCTTCCACCCAGAGCTTTTGCCGACAACTTTGCTGTTAAGCGTAATTGCCCAGCGGGAGGGTGTGCCGTTCCCGGCAGTTATTGAAGTATTTATTATGGAGATAACCTTTGAAATTCTCCGTGAGGCCGGTGTCCGCATGCCAAGGGCAGTAGGTCAGACAGTATCCATCGTTGGAGCATTGGTAATCGGGCAAGCTGCAGCAGAAGCGGGAATCATTTCTAATATTATGGTAATTATTGTAGCGATCACAGCGATTGCTAACTTTGTCTTTCCGAATTACAGCTTTGCGAATGCCTCCCGGTTGATACGGTTCGTGCTTATTATTGTTGCATCGATACTCGGATTGTATGGAGTATTACTTGTGCTGATATTTATGGTTGCCCACCTTAGCTCGCTCCGTTCCTTTGGTGTGCCGTACTTGGCGCCAGTTGCACCGTTTATTGTCGAGGATCAAAAGGATATATTTATTCGCACGCCAATCTGGTTTCAAAATAAGCGGCCTGCCTATTTAAGTCCTAGCAGCACAGAT
Organism: Niallia sp. MER 6; assembly: GCF_023714395.1. Taxonomy (NCBI): domain Bacteria; kingdom Bacillati; phylum Bacillota; class Bacilli; order Caryophanales; family Bacillaceae; genus Niallia; species Niallia sp. MER 6. The sequence continues at coordinate 25,750 of NZ_JAMAUK010000038.1, forward strand.
AAGCAAAAGCCGCAAGGTTCACCATCTCCTCCTAAACAGACGAAAGGAGGAAGCGGGGATTGAAGCTTTATGGAAAACTGCTTATCTCCATTATGATTGTTTTCCTTTTGAGTGGCTGCTGGGATCGGAAGGAACTGTCAGAAATTAAACTCGTTTCAGGGATGGCGGTTGATAGAGGAGATGACGGCAAATATAAAGTGACGGTAGAGGCATTAAATGCAGCAGAATTGAATTCACGGACGAGCGGAGGCAATGCTCCTGCATTAGTAGAAACGATTGAAGGAGAGACCTTATCGGAAATCAGTCATCAATTCAGCCAGTATTATGCTCAATACCTTGTTTTTTCTCATATGAAGCTCCTCGTTATTGGAGAAGATGTAGCAAGGACTGGGATGATTGATTTTATTGATTATTTAGAAAGAAACAGGGAGCTTCGTGATGACTTCAAAATTCTAATTGCAAAGGACACGAAAGCGTCCGATGTGTTAAAGGTGACAAATCTCTACCGGAAATCCTCTTCTCTGAAGTTGTCGACACAGCTTGAAAACATGTTCCAAGACTGGGGCGGAGATCCGGATATGAGAATAAATGACTTTATCAATGACATCACTTTAGAAGGGAAGGAAGCAATTTTAAATGCAGTAGTTGTACAAGGAGACAAGAAAGTTGGAGCAACTGTTGAAAATATGAATAATGTTACACCAGAAGCAATCGTACTAGTTGATTCCCTTGCGGTTTTTGACAAAAAGAAGCTAGTCGGCTTTTTGCCAATAGAGGACACTCGAGTGTATTTATGGATAACAAATAAATTTCAAAATACAACCTTGACAGTACAATGCGGGGATGATGAATATAGTGCTGTGAGAATTATCCACTCAACAACAGATGTCCAGACGAAAATGGATGGAGTAATACCTGAATTCAACATCAATATTAAAGCAGAAGGCTATATTGAAGGCACACAATGCTTTAAAGCATTGGATAAAATAGAGACCTTTCAAAAGTATGAAGACCTTGTCAGTAAAGATGCATCAGAAAAAATTAAAAGCACAGTCGAAAAAATGCAAAATGAATATGGGCTGGATATATTTGGATTCGGAGAAATGATGAGAAGGCAGCATAATGACCAGTTTGCAAAGATAAAGGACGACTGGAACAAATACTTTTCAGAGGCCAAAGTAAATGTGGACTTTGAGTTCATCTTAAGAAGGACAGGAATCAGGTCAGACAGTTTCCTTGACGAAGTAGAGAAATGACGAAAAATAATAATGATTCCCAAAATTTAATATAATTGCTTGAAATATGAAATAGATATGATATTCTGTATGTACAAACGAAAATTAAATGAGAAATCATCACTAGGGGATCCCTTGATAAGGGCTGAGAATAAAGTAGCTACTTTTAAACCCTCATAACCTGAACAGGTTCGTACCTGCGTAGGAAAGTGGAAGATTGTTTTGTTATGTACTTTTACTGTTCATACAATCAAAAGCCACTTTCCTACGGGATAAAGTGGCTTTTTTTATTGGAAAAAGGGAGGATTGGAGGGATGGCTACCAATTAAAGTTGAGTAATTTCATAGGTAAAGGTGGTTATTGATGAAATGAAGCTTATTGCCATAACAAATGATGCTTATTCAGTAGAGGAAACATGCACTAAAATACTGGAGATTCATGATTATGTTGATTTTATTCATATAAGAGAAAAGTCTAAATCGATGCTGGAGATATATTGTCTTTGTAAACAGCTTTTGGCAGGAGGGGCAGATAAACGAAAAATAGTTATCAATGGAAGGGAAGAAATCCTGCTTTTAGCCAATATGCTTCATGTTCATCTTCCCGAAAAGGGGTTTCTGATTGAAAGGACGCGCCGAAGGACAGCATGCCAGCTCGCCGGGAAATCAGTACATAGCCTTAAGGCAGCACTAGAAGCAGAAAAGGAAGGGGCAGATTATATTATTTACGGACATTGCTATGAAACGGACAGTAAAAAGGGGATGCCTCCTAATGGAATAAAGACATTGCAAGAAATCAAGCAGGCAGTCAAGCTTCCTGTATATGCAATCGGCGGGATAAGTGAGGACAAAGTGGCTGGGCTGTATGAATGCGGTGCTGATGGAATTTGCGTTATGTCAGGGATTTTTGCTGCAGGAAGTCCAAAGCTCGCCGCAAAAAAGTATCAAGAAAGGTGCAAAGAGTATGCAAACACGAAAATTTGAAGCTGCTGTTATTGGCGGCGGCATTATCGGCAGTGCAATTGCTTATCATCTATCCAGTGAAAACATTCAGACTGCCGTATTCGAGGCAAATGAGATTGGCGGGAAAACAACAAGCGCTGCAGCAGGAATGCTGGGTGCCCATTCTGAATGGGAGGAATTTAAAGAACTGTATCCATTTGTCGCAGACAGCCACAATTTGTATAACCAGTTGTCGCTGCAGTTAAAAGAGACTTGCGGGATTGATATTGAATTGAAAAAGGGAGGGATTCTTAATCTAGTCTATTCAGAGGAGGAAAAGAAAAAATTTAATTCTGTTCTTCACTTACCTTCTGTTTCATGGCTGTCTGCAGAGGAAGTTTGGGAAATAGAGAAGCATGTTAGCCAAGACATCTTCGGTGCTGTATATATGAAAGACGATGTCCATGTCACGCCGATATCTGCTTGTAACGGATTCAGCAAAGGTGCCTATCAGCTAGGTGCACAAATCTTTGAACATACGATTGTGCTTGAAGTGGAGCGATTTGGCAGTGAGTATCTTATAAAAACTACGAAAGGTGATTTCTATGCGGAAAAAGTAATCATTGCCTCTGGAGTATGGACAAATAAGTTTTTTGCTAAATTTGGACTTGAAAATGCCTTAGTTCCTGTTAAAGGCGAGTGCCTCTCTGTTATCAATGACCGATTGCCTTTGAGCAAAACTTTATTTCATGAAAAGAGCTATATTGTGCCAAGAAATAATAATCAGCTAGTAATAGGTGCAACACAGAAATGGAATGATTGGAATGAGTTGCCGAGCTTTGGCGGCATACAGGAAATCATGGAGAAGGCACGGAAAATGATGCCAGAGCTTGCATTAATGCGCCCAAGCAGGTTTTGGGCAGGGTTAAGGCCGCAATCCTTCGACAAAAGACCTTTTATCGGTGAGCATCCTGAAACCACAGGGTTATACTTTGCTGCTGGCCACCAGAGAAACGGCATCTTAATGGCACCAGCAACAGGGATGATGATAACAGATTTAATAATGGGAAGAAAGGTGAATGAGCTTTGGCTGAATGCATTCAGAATCGACAGAGCAGAGCATTCCCAAATGGAGAGGGTGTAAGAAATGAATATACAGCTAAATGGGAAAAGCATAGATGTTCCTGATGATATAGGAACATTGCAAGATTTACTAGTTTGGTATGGTTTGCAGGATCGAATGGTTATAGCTGAATTAAACAGAGAAATTATTAAGAAAGAAACCTATCAATCTACAGCACTTACAGAGAAGGATATTTTAGAGCTTATTCATTTTGTCGGAGGAGGATGAAATAAATGATGAAAATAGGTAACCGTACATTTCAGTCAAGATTATTGCTAGGAACAGGTAAATATCCATCATATGATATCCAAAAGGAAGCAGTAGCAGTATCCGGTGCAGAAATATTAACATTTGCACTCAGAAGAATGAATGTGTTTGAAGAATCTCAGCCTAACTTCCTGGAGAAATTGGATTTGACGAAATATGCCTTGTTGCCGAATACGGCTGGAGCAAAAAATGCAGAAGAAGCAGTACGAATTGCGAAGCTTGCAAAAGCTTCAGGTCTTTGTGACATGGTGAAAGTAGAAATAATCGGCTGCAGCAAAACACTGCTGCCAGATCCTGTTGAAACATTGAAGGCTTCAGAGAAGCTGCTTGAATTAGGATTTACTGTTTTGCCTTACACTTCTGATGATGTGGTGCTCGCTAAGCGCCTTGAGGAATTGGGAGTCCATGCTGTCATGCCAGGTGCGGCACCAATCGGCTCAGGCAGAGGGATAATTAATCCGCTAAATATCAGTCTGATTATCGAGCAATCAAAAATCCCTGTAATTGTCGATGCTGGCGTTGGTTCTCCAAAGGATGCAGCATTTGCCATGGAGCTTGGGGCAGACGGAGTGCTACTTAATACGGCAGTTTCCAATGCAGAAGATCCTGTGAAGATGGCAAGAGCCATGAGCCTGGCGATTGAGGCAGGAAGACTAGGCTTTGAAGCGGGGAGAATGGCGATGAAGAAATATGGAGAAGCGAGCAGCCCGGCAAGCGGACTGGTGACCTCATGATTGGCAAATATAAAAAGCAAGAGCTGTTTATTGGGGAATCGAGTCAAAAGAGATTGCAGGAAAGTCATGCCGTTATTTTAGGTGTGGGGGCACTCGGTTCATCGACAGCAGAGATGCTGACAAGAGCAGGCGTTAAAAAGCTGACAATCATCGATAGAGATTATGTGGAATGGAGCAATTTACAAAGACAACAGCTTTACACAGAGGAAGATGCAGCATTAAAGCTGCCAAAGGCAATTGCTGCAAAACGGAGACTAGAACAGGTAAACAGTGATGTGCAGATTGATTGCCGGGTTGAGGACATAACAGGCAAGAATATAGAAGAAATGATTAAGGGAGCTTCCATTATTATCGATGGAATGGATAATTTTGAAACAAGACTTATCATCAATGATGCTGCTGTAAAAATGAATATACCATATATATTCGGTGCCTGTGTCGGCAGCTATGGGCTGACATACCCTGTCATTCCTGGTGAGTCACCGTGCTTGCACTGTATTATCGAGCAGCTCCCAGCACAAACAGAAACATGTGACAGTGCTGGAATTATCAGTCCTATTGTCCAGCTTGTCGCAGCTTTTCAGGCTGCATACGCGCTGAGGGTTCTCTCAGGCAAGGCAGTCGAACCGATACTCGTATCCTATGATATTTGGAGTATGCAAAAGGCAGAGATTCATGCCGATAAACTGAAAGACCCTCATTGTCCCGCATGTAGCCAAAGGTTATTCTCCTATTTGGACACAGGTAATCAAACGAAAACAGATATATTATGCGGCAGGGATGCCATCCAAATCCGGCCGGGAGTTTCACAAAGCTTTGATTTGGATGCCCTTGCTAAAAGCATTCAGCATGTTGTTGAACATATGATTGTTAATCCCTATTTACTCGCTTGTGAGTTTGAAAAGCACAGGGTTGTCCTATTTAAAGACGGACGTGCCATTATCCATGGCACTGATGAGCGCTCAAGGGCAAGAGCCATTTACAGCAGACTCGTTGGATGATTAATGCCAGCCTAAAGACCTTTTGAAGAGAAGGTCTTTTTTTTATGCCGCCAGAAAGCTGAGCATCCACTAAGCCTCAAGTCTTAGAGAGAAATCAAGCGGAAGCACGTTATGAAAAAACGTGCTGAAAGCTATGATAGGAGTATGAAATGAAAGGAGAGATTGATGAAATGAAAAAAGTAGGTTTAGTTCTTATCGGGGCGACAGCGGCAATTATCCTTCTGTCACAGTTAGGCCCTCTAGTTGGGCTGATTATAAGCGGAGCATTGCTGTACCTTGTGTTCAAGCAATTTTTAAAGGCAGGCCATACAGGAGCGAAGATAGGATGGGGAGCATTAGGCATCATATTACTCTGTATCACTGCAAGTAATCTTCCTGCAATACTTGGTTTAGCTGCAGCGTACATCCTGTTTTTAGTAATTAAAAAGTGGAAAAAGCCGAGTGTCACAGAAAAAATCAATACCTCTGATGATCCGTTCCAGAATTTTGAGAAGCAATGGTCTGAACTTAACAAAAACTAAACAGAAAAGAGGAAAATAATTATGGCAAAACTATTAGAAAGAATCAAAAATGCAGTAATGGCAGATATCAATGAAGTGCTGGATAAAAAAGAGAACAAGAACCCTCTTGCTCTGCTCAATCAATATTTAAAAGAATGTGAAAAAGAGACAGAAAAGGTAAAAGGGCTTGTAAAGCGCCAATATGTATTGAAAGAAGCGTTCACAAAGGAGCTTAAAGAGGCTGAGGAGCTAGCAGCAAAACGTAAAAATCAAGCAGAAATCGCATCAAAAGCAGGGGAAGAAGAGCTGTTTGCCTTTGCTCAAACAGAGCAGCATCATTATGAAGAAAGAATTGTCCGCTTGATGGAATCACTGAAAATCACAGACCAGCAAACAAGTGAGCTTGAGGCAAAATACGCCTTGATGAAGCATAAGCTAAAGGATATGAATATCCGCCGCCTTGAACTGATGGGCAAGGAAAACATGACAAGAGCTTCCTATACAATTGATAAAGTTACAAATGAACAAGGAAAAGAAGGTCAACCAACAAGATTCGATGAACTGGAAACATATATTGAAGGCTTAGATAAGAAGATTACGAACAATTATTACCAGCATACAATTGATGAAAAAATCGCAATCCTAGAAAAAAAGCTAGAGGAAAAGAAAGATGAAACTTTCACATCTTGAAAAAAATGATATTCTTAAAAGGCGTAGGTTTTTTATACGCCTTTCCGAGTATAGATAAGACGGGAATGAAATTATATCTATAGCCGGAAGGGCGTAGCCACCATGAAGGGAAAGGAAGGAGGAGCTTTCATTGTTTGAAAGAATTAAGAAGGATTTTGCTGGCTGGTTTGTAGTTGTTGCCGGGTTCCTGCTTCTATTGGAAATTTTCGTTTTGCATCCAGGATTAATCTTTTCCTTTCTGATTTCCATCGGTCTGATGTATTACGGAAAACGGGGATTAAAGGGGAAAACAGGAAAGTTGATGTTTTGGGCTGGATTGCTCGTGCTGCTGATTAGTGTGCTCAATATGTTTACAGTGAAGTTCCTGTTATTCAGTCTCCTCTTTTATTGGTTTGTGCAGTTTATCCAGAACAAAAACAATAAAGAGGTAATCAAACCAATTATTAAGGAAAAGAAAGAAGGGGACGGAGAGGATATAATCATTAAAAAGGAGCCGATGTTTCGCAACAGGCTGTTCCATCGGAATGAAACTCCTGATCATGTTTATGAGTGGAAGGATATCAATATTCAAACAGGTGCAAGTGATACGATTATTGATTTGAGCTATACGGTACTGCCGCAAGGGGAAACAGTCATCTCCATCCGGAATCTTGTCGGCAATGTCAAAATATATATACCATATGATTTGGAGGTCAGCATCAACCACTCCGTCCTGTTAGGCTCTGCCTCTATCTTCGATGAAGTAAATGAAGGGAATGCCTTCAATCTGAATGTAATCAGAAGCAGCGCTGCCTATGACCAAGCGGAAACAAGAGTGAAGATCATCACCTCTTTTTTAGTCGGAAATTTAGAGGTGAAAAGAATATGAGCATCATACAACGGCAAATTATATGGGGAATAAGCATTGCATTAATTTTGCTGATTTTCACTTCTGCTGTCTTTTTGCTCGTGTTTCCGCCGGACAGCTGGAGTGATATTTGGGATAAACAGGTTCTTGATATTCCTTTTGTCTTGTTCGTCGTTAGTGCAGATGTGGCGATTGGGCTCTTTTTTGGAGTGTTGAGCGGTTACTCATGGAGAAAGCAGTTTAATGCTCTTGATGGTATGATTCACAGCGGGGAAAAGAATAAGGAGCTGGACCGGGAAAGCTCAGGCTTTTATGAAGAAATACATTCTTTAGGGACCAAAATAACAAGTGTGCAAAACAAGCTGAAGGAGCAAATTAAACTATCGCAGAAGCTTGTCACAGAGCAGGCTGAGAATCAGCATACAAGAGTTCAAGCTGTCATTGCTGATGAACGGAACCGCCTTGCCAGAGAGCTTCATGATTCTGTGAGCCAGCAGCTTTTCGCTGCCTCCATGCTCTTATCTGCTATCAACGAAAGAAGACAGCCTGATGGTGATCCTGTTGAAACAAAGCAGCTAAAGCTTGTTGAAGAGACCATTCACCAGTCGCAGCTGGAAATGCGGGCACTGCTGCTGCATTTAAGACCTGCGGCATTAAAGGATAAAACCTTAAAAGAGGGCATAATGGAGTTATTATCAGAGCTTTTGCAAAAAGTGGAAATGCAAATTACGTGGAAGCTCGAGGAATTTATATTGGATAAAGGTATAGAAGACCATTTATTCCGAATTCTGCAGGAATCTGTCTCAAATACACTCAGGCATGCTAAAGCAAGCAAGCTTGATGTGCAGCTGCTACATAGAGAAGAGTACGTCATCTTAAGGGTTATGGATGACGGCATCGGATTTGATGTGGAAGAGAGCAAAACAGGTTCTTATGGTCTGCAAAATATGCATGAGCGGGCAGCTGAAATCGGCGGCCAGCTGAAAATAATCAGCTTGCAGCAGCAAGGGACACGGCTTGAGGTGAAAGTGCCGATGATTTTAGATGAGGAGGAGAAAGGATGATAAGAGTTCTGTTTGTCGACGATCACGAGATGGTCCGGATAGGCGTTTCCTCTTACTTATCAGCACAAGCGGACATTGAGGTTGTCGGTGAAGCTGACAATGGAAGAACGGCCATAGATATGGCTTTAGAATTACGTCCTGACATCATCTTAATGGATTTAGTCATGAAGGAAATGGACGGGATTGAAGCAACAAAACACATTATCGAAGCGTGGCCGGAGGCGAAGATCATTATAGTTACAAGCTTTTTGGATGATGAGAAGGTATATCCAGCATTGCAGGCAGGAGCGACCAGCTATATGCTGAAAACATCGAAGGCAAGTGAAATAGCAGATGCCGTCCGCTCCACCTTCAAAGGACAAATTGTCCTCGAGCCGGAAGTCACTGATAAGATGATGATGAAGATGCGGGAGAAGCCGCAAAGCTTACTTCATGACGAACTAACAGCAAGAGAGATGGAAATACTGCTGCTCATGGCCGAAGGAAAAAGCAACCAGGAAATAGCAGATGCATTGTTCATTGCTATCAAAACAGTTAAGACCCATGTGAGCAATATTTTAAGCAAGCTTCAAGTACAGGATAGAACACAAGCCGTCATTTATGCCTTTAAGTACAGGCTAGTTGAATAAAAAATCCGCGAGGGAAATAAAGTGTACCCTTTGTAAAGGACATTTTATAAAAAGTCTATGCTGCTGTAAGAAGATGATCTCTGAATTGAACAGGGGTCATCTTTTTTAAGTTCCATTGGTATCTATAGTAATTGTAATAAATC
>NZ_JAMAUK010000039.1:0-30800 GCF_023714395.1 Niallia sp. MER 6
GGAATTAAATGATTATGTTCATTGGTTTAACCATATTCGAATTCATGGAACACTCGGTTACTTAACGCCAGTAGAATTCAAGAGACAGGCCTTATAAAAGTTGTCCAGTTTGGTGTTGACATTCCACTGAACAATACCAACCATTAAAGGACATAAAATAAGGAAACTTAAGTAGTGTTATCCGTCGCTTTAAAGTTAATCAAACTTGATTATAGAAAGAAACCATTAATAATTGATGGTTTCGTTTCTTGTTCAATTAATCTTCCATATTTCTTCCATAATCTAATCTTTCCTTTATTACAGGAATGCTGCCCTTATAGTGCCATAAGAATATAAACAAAAGTGAACTAATCCTTACTGGATTAACCTCCCCCATGGTAATAAAATAAACATGGAAGCCTCTATTAATAGCTTCTAACCCAAGGCCGATCGCCAAAAAACGTTTTACCTCCCCCAGGAGGATCTAATAAAATAATGTTATATTGGTGTTCAAGCAAATTCAGCTCTACGAGCTGATTCAATTGACGTGCGGTTAAAGCTGTCTGCTCTTCTAAGATAAATTCATTTAATGACTTAATGTACGGGAATCTGGCCCATTTCATTCTACGACTTCAGCTGGTCTTTTTTTGTTGTTTGATGAACATTTTGATTTTCGGTACGTTGTAGCCACTGTAATGCTCTTTTATTCCAATCTTCAATACTACTAAATACTCGGCTATCAGCGAAATTACCTTTTATGTACTTTACAACGTTTTCAATCATTCCTTTTGACTCTGGATCAGCTTTCCTACATAGGTGAACTTTGAACTTGCGTTCATTTACATAGCTCTGAAATTCAGTAGTTAGAATTAGCTGACCTGTATTTTCAATCACTGTAATTAAATGATCTTGATCGTAGACAATCTCTTCCGTATATCCTCCGTAAAATTGAAAAGCATTTTCATGACAGCGGATCGCGTCTCTTTTTGTAAACGGCCTAACTTGCCATTCCATATATTTATATTGTGAATGAGCGAGGACAAAAGCGATAAAATATAGTTTTATCACTTTCTTTTCGGTTGTTTTCTGTTTTGTTTCTCCCCAGTCAACCTGTAATTGCTTGCCCATTGGCTGTTCAGGAATCGCCTCATATTGTCTTACCATAACTTTTTTTCAATCTGATAAATCTCACGTAATTCTTTTATATATGCTCTAACAGTACTTTCTCCAACAACTAAATCCGGATAACGTTCCAGAAGCCAATCTCTAATTAGTGCTGCACTTAAGTGAGGATAACTCTTCTAGCCAAGCAATAACCCAATCCCGGTAGGGATCGAGCTTTTTTCCTTTGCCTTAAAACTCTTCAAGATATTCTTTAGATTCTTCAAATGTCATATTTAGTATTTATATATTGTTGGGTGTGATACTTTAAGTTCTCTAGCAATTTGAGTGATTTTAAACTTTCGGTCATGTAATTGATGAATATCTAGATATAGCACTAATTTCTCCTCCAAAATCCTAACCCCCAATAAAATAACAACTCATGTCATTTTACTAAAGTTTTAGGTGATTGAAGCAAAGGTGTAAAAACTATCTTAGCGAAATCTGTCAATTCTATTCTTGCCTTCACATCCTTGGGGTTGGAATCTATTTATGCCGATTATAGGGTGGCATATTTACTTTGTAATAAAACTTTTGTTATCCCTAGTATTATGTATGTTTGTACCTCTTTCAAGATTTATCAAATTGTATGTAATGTTTTTGAAATAAAAGAGCCTTACTCCGAAGAGTAAGACATCAAGGATTAAAGAAAAACCATACTCTTTATTAAAATAAGCAAATAAACATTTTTTTATGCAATTAATACAAAAAACGCCTCCGAAGAGTAAGACGATATTATATGAGTAATCAGGCGTATTTCTAATCCTGAAGGCTCTCCGTCCAACGGTAACTTTTAGTATTCATTTTTACAAGTTAAACTTTTCCAAAATTCATCCGATAATTAAATTGGATAAATTACATATAATTCAAGAGGGGATTTTAATGAACATAGTAAATATAATATCAGTAATTATCGGAAGTATTTGTTTTTTTGGTTATCCTGTTATTTTGGGTCTAGCTATAATTCAATTCTTTAGGGGAAAACCTGCAAAAAACTTATTTTTTGTAAGCATTGGAATGATACCTATTTTATTTATTTCCATATTTATTGGTGAATTCACTACTCCTAACTATTGGGAACGACAGAAACAAACAAAAGCTGAAGAACGAGAAAATCAAAAAATTGTCGAAAACATTAATGAAAATCGGTCGGAAGCTGAAAAAGCTCAAGAACAATATAATGAAGACATGCACAAACAAGTTGCAGATTCTCTTAGATCGCCAGAAGAAATAAGGTCAGAATCTAATATTTTTGACTATAATACTTTAATAAAAGACTCAGATAACTATATTGGGAAATATGCAAAATTTAAAGGTGTTATTAATGAGATTAGGGATTCAGAAAATGGGGGAGTTGGCTCTATAGTTGCTCTAGATGTAGGAGATGGCAATTTAGTACGTGTACACTCACCTATACCTCTTGAGAATCAAAGTGGAGATTCAATCACTGTGTATGGAACCATAACGGAATTTATTAGTTATACAAATAATTCTGGTGAGGAACTGACTGCACCAAATCTAATTGCAGATATAGTTGAGTAAGTTTTTGCCCCTCTCTTTATACAGAGAAGGGCCATTTTAGTGTAAACAAAAAACTTAATCTGTCTTTACTATGAACCTGAAGCCAAAGAACTGGCTTTTAGTGGTGGTTTTATCAGATAAGGAATTTATCCTTCTTCTTGTTTTAAATTCTCTGTTTTGACCTCCTCTAATTTTACATTGTTTATGTAGTTATTTAGCTCCCAAATGTCCTATTTATCTAAGAGAAAAAGGCAATTAATTCTACGTTTAATCCCCCTTTATTTTTAAAAAAAATAAATAATATTAAAATAGCGTCAAAATCCTTAATGTCAGCAACTAATATCTTAAGGGAATTCTATTATATTTGGCTATATTTTTGAAGGATAGCAAAGGATTGGTATGTAAATGTCCTATATAAGTTCCGAAAATTATTTTTCAAAAATCTATTAATTTGTAGAAGTAATCCTTAAACTAATCCCATAAAAGGCAAGCGCTTCCACAAAAACCACTACTTTATAATACCAATATTATAGAATATAGGCAGGTAACATTCTTTTTTATTTAGGGATCTCTATTGTAAAAACAGTTCCTTTTCCTTCCTCGCTATCAATCAAAATTCTACCATTATGACTTTCAATTATATTATAAGTTACCATTAGACCTAATCCAGTTCCTTCTGGTTTATTTGTAATAAATGATTTCCCAATACTATCAATTAGTCTCCTTGGGATACCAGTTCCGTTATCTCTAACGCTAATCCTCACATCATCCCTAGTCTTAATTACATTAATATGTATTTTTCCGTTATCCGAAATAGATTCTATTGCATTTTTTAATAAATTTAAAAATACCTGCTTTAGTTGAGTTTTATCACCTTGAATATATATTTTTTCTGAACACTTTTCCAAAAAAATCTCAACATTTCTTTTAAGAGTTTTTGTCCCAAATAAATTAATAGATTCTTGTATAATTGGTATAAGATCTATCCTCCTAAAATTAGTTTGTTTTGGTTTGGATAAATGTAATAATTCATTTGTTATATTCTCGATTTGCTTAAGCTCCGTAAGAACAATATCAGCATATTCGTTTTTTGGAAAGTCATTTTTTAGCAATTGTAAAAAACCCCTTATGGAAGTCAAAGGATTGCGAATTTCATGTACAATTCCTGCGGCCAATTCTCCTATTAGTGAGAGTTTCTCTGTTTGCATTATTTTATTTTGAATCTCTTTTTTTTCTGTAATGTCTTTTATTATAACCTGTGCTAATGTTTTTTCAGCATGGCTGTAAGGTGTTGCTGTAATTTCTACATCAATAATTTTTCCATCTAATTGAATCATTTTCTGTTCCATTAAAGGCACACTTTCTTTATACTCTATAACCCTCTTTAGTCGTTCTTTACAAATTGAATGAAAATCTTGATGTAGAAACAGATCAAAACTTTGATTGATTATATCTCGTTTGGAATTTAAAGATAAAAGTTCTATAGTTGCCATGTTGGCATATACTACATTTCTATTATCAAGAACCAAATGGGAATTCAAGCTATTTTCCATTAGTTCATGAAAGTTAAGTTTATCTATTACTGCATTCACAAGATCTTCCTCTCCCTTAATTAATTTTCAGATAATTTATTATAATATAATTTCAAGTAGTAACAAGTAAAGGATTTATCTAATATTAATTAATACTTTGATATGCAAAGCGTAAATGCCACTACATCAGCAAAATGGGGTTATTCACCAGAATAAATAATATAATACAAATGAAAGTTTCCTTTCTACCTACAAAGCTTCAGTAAGATGGAAATTAAGAGTAAATAGCTACACATAAAGATCTTTCTCTCCATTAATAAATCTGAGTACAAGGCACCAAAAGCTCGTCAACTAATGGGATAATATAAAGTAACAACCTGGGGTTAAAGATAGCTTATTTCCTTCTTTAGGTAAAACCTACCTTTTAAATCTTAAAAATTACATTTGGGCTAGTTACTTGAGTAATTAAATAAAGAAGCGTAAGGGAAAAATTCTAATCTAAACATAAGGATGTTAATCAAGTCATGATAACTAACCTTCTAACTTAAAAAGAAGATAAGATAAATAATCATTTTTAGGCTATCTGGCACTCATAACTATAGATTATTACTATAATTAATTTTTGTCTAGGAATATTTCCACAGGCAAATGGATACTATCATTCTAATGAAGTAAGCTAAGATAATACTTGAACATCTGAATAAGAAGAACTTGCTTAGCTAATCATGTATATTCTTCTAGATCTTATATTATATTTAACCTAGGGTAAAGGTCTCCCATGAACTTTCCCAAAGTCATCTTCTATGTCTTTACAGAAGGTGTTTTTTTTATGTTAAAACATCTATTATATAATTACCTTGGTATGAACAACAACCTTAAATGGACTAAGAGCCATTCCTAATGATAGTGTTGGGTATCCTTGGACAGCACGCTATACTATAGCTAGTGGCAATCTGCTTGCTGACTTTAGAGCTAATTTAAATGCTGAGTCACAAGGTAGACTCCAGGTTGTCCGCTTATACGAAATGACATCTGATCATGGAGTACGAGATATGTTATCATTTCTAATTGCTCGTGATACTATGCATCAAAATCAATGGCTAGCAGCAATCGCAGAATTAGAAGAAAAAAAGGAAAAGTAGTACCAAGTACATTTGACCGTCAATTCGAAAAGCAGATGTAGCCTATAAATTTATGAGCTGTTCAGAAGGTACTGATAGTCAAGCAGGTAGATGGCAAAAGGAACATCCATGGACCGTACGGGACAGTTTGAGTATGTAGAAAATCCAGTAGGAATTGGACAATCACCAGAATTAGAACAAGCTCCTGACTATATTCAAGGTACACCTAAGTAGATTTAGAAGAAAACCAGTAGAATTAACCTTGCGAAAGGTTTATTTTTAAATTTGAATTTGAAATTTCTATCAGTAGTCATTACATATTGGAAAATATGTAGCATCACACTCAGATTATGAAAAAACAGGGCTACTTTAACAACGGATTATGAGATTGAATCTTCTCCCCTGTTAATTCTTGAAATAAGTTAGGTCCATTGTTATTAAGCTCCTGTTTATATGGTTTTGTTCCCTGTATTCCATTACTAGTATCTATATTTTTCATCATCTCTCTAAATTGACCAATTGTTAAAGGTTTTGCATCATCTTTTAATTCATATCCTAATTGACCATTTGGTTCGATTGTTGCTGTTTGTATATCACTAATATTTGATATACCTTTGGTTCTAATTCGCATCTCCAGCTGATCAACCGTTAATCGTAACTTTTTTATTGCTTGATAATCTATATTTCCATTTTTAATAACTATTTTTGATTTACCTGTAATAAACTTCTCAATTTTGTTAACTTTCATTTGTAATATTTCTAATATTAATATGGCAAGGATAAATACTACACCGCCTCCAATTGCCTTTATAACACTTTTTTCGACAATTGGCTGAACGATTATTGTCCCTAAGGATATCATAATAACTGTCTGTGCTAACGTCATTTGTGAAATAGATTTCCTTCCAGAAATTCTCAACAATAAAATCCCTGTAATAATTAGTATCGCAGCCTTCCAAATAAATGAAAATTCCAATACGTCCCCACCTTTATTCAACATTTAATTACTATTTAGTACTTAAAATGTGCCGATAAACAAACAAAATCCATTTAACTGTCAAGGATTTTGTTTGTTTAGTAGTACCATCTTGTATTTAGGACAAGACTGTCATCCTAATACTATTATTCCTTAATCCCCGTTTAAAATATGCCTTTTATCTCAAAAAATTGTGATTTTATAAGGAAGAGTTTCTTTTGATTTTAAATTTAAATTAAGGTGTATAGGTTGAAACTTAAATATAATGTACATTTAGTAGGTGAAATATTTCTCCGAATTAATTGGGTTTTGTAACAATAACCACCCTCCTTCCATGTACCTCCATATTATTAAAGGAAACGATCAGTCTGTTCTTACTTATTGAAGACTATGAAGAAGTTACATACAGACCACTAAAAGTTAAAAATATAATTATAGTGTAAAATGGCTGGAAGATTTTGAGGATTATTTGTATTCTTTATATAAAAATATAGACTAATCATACTGTTAACAGTTGCATTAAAAATATCCTTTATTTCAACCTGTTTTTTTATTTTTATCTCCTGAAACAGCCATAGAAAGCATTCTCTTGTAGATTCAATATGAATATCATACTTGGCTATATCCATTTCAGAAAGACTAACCGCTAAGTCTTTTCAAGGGCTACCACCTTTACATGTCAAACAAGGAGGTTCTTCCGCATAGGGACATTCACCTTCTAGTCGAGCTCTACAAGAACCATACTGTTAGTTTGTGATCTCTCCATAGCCACTCCAATACATCTTCAGGAACTTCTTCAGACTCTTTTACATTGACAATCGTTCCATCCAAGTCAAAACGAAACATGCCTTGATTTATCGCATTCTCAAACGTTTTCTTTTTGTTCCCTTGTCATCTCAGAAGAAGCATGAGCCATAAGCTCCTGTACTGCCAAAATATCAGTTCCGTTATTTAACAATTTAATGGGCGTCCGTGTGTCTAAATTGATGATTTGTAAAATGAATAATGAAGACCGCTTAATCAACCAAGATACTTGGACAGTCCAATACTATTCGAACGTAATTAATCCAAGCATCACATTTTCATCTACAGGACTTGTAAAATCGAGCAGGAATCGGATATTAATTTCAATTTGCTGTTTTACTTGCACAAAACAACCTTTATATTGATTGCTATAATGACATTATTAGTTCACCCATAGATAAAGAGTAGAATCAAGTCTATTTCAACTTACATTTATGAGCAATGAGTATTACTTTAGAAAATATAGAAACCAAACTGCATGGTTTTGTTCGTCACTAGCCGCTCTTTTATATTGGTCTCTAATATATTCATTATTTGTTTTGGAACTTATTTCTAAATAATGATCAACCGTCTTTTGTTCATCATGAAAAGCAAAATCTATTCCAGCTTTAAAGGTACTAGGACACTCTTCAGTTATTTTCGGGTTGTATTTTTGCCCTGTTAGTTGACTATAAATTTTAGAAAAGGTATTTAAATGTCTCATTTCATCTTTCCTAATTTCAGTGATTATTTCTTTTTGTTCTCTTGTTGGTGCCATATTTATTAGTTGTTGATAGCAAGCTATTGCAGAAAATTCACCATCTATAGATTTCTCAATTAAAGGGATTATGTCATTTTGTCTATGAGCTGCTGGAACCATTGGTCCAAGATATTGATAGTAATTAATTGGGGAAAGGGGTGGATGTGATATGTTATACATTTTTTGACCAAAATGAACGTGACAGGAAGGACCAGAGCAATGTAAAGGTTGCCCCCAAGGACCGTGATGAGCATGAGAATATCCCTGATAAACTACTCCATTTAGGCCTGTTGTTACAGAAGGATACATATACTTACCTCCATTTTTTAATTTATACTATGCATGATGCAGGTAAGGGAAGGTTGTCTATTTAAGAATAGGTATTTGTGTAGTTTATAATCCAGCAAACCTTTTTTTAAAAGGCTGTTTTCGTAGGATTGTTGGTAATAGCGTTTAAGAAATCCCTCTCTACTTTATGGTATAATTAGTAAAAGATTCTTTTCTAATGTTATAGGTTTTTTGGGGGTATTTGTTAATCTAGTAAGTGAATTTAATTATAAATTTTTTTATGCTTGGGAGGCTGTGATTTTTATGGGAGATTGTGAAGCGATACTATTTGATTTAGATGATACCTTACTTAATAGAGATAATGCAGTTGATAAAATGTTTTTAATGATTTTAGAAAAGTGTTATGAGGACGTTAAACATTCGGTCAGCCTCGAAATGTTACAAAAATTTAAAGAGTATGATAAAAAAGACTATGGCTATAGTGATAAAACAAGAGTCTTAGAATCATTATTTGATGAATTTCCGCCAAAACATAGATTACTAAGTGCTGAAATACAAGATTTTTGGAATAATAATTTTCCACATTGTTTTTCCATAAGCCAAAATACTATAAATCTTTTAAATGCTATAAAAAAGAATGTGGAAATTGCGATTATAACAAACGGCACAACGCAAAGACAAAAAGCAAAAATACTTAATACTAATTTAGATACTTATTTTGATATAATCATCATTTTTGAAGAAGTAGGTTATAGTAAACCTGACAAACGTATATTTGAACTAGCATTAAATAAGATTAATGTGAAACCAGAATCCACAATATATGTTGGAGATGACATAGAAAGAGATATTGGTGGTTGTCAAAATGTAAATATAAAAGGCATTTGGTTCAATCCTCATATGAACAAGAATGATACTGATATAATCCCATATGCTGAAATTGATTCTTTTGATAGAATATTAAGTTATATTTAACTCAAATATCCTCCCTAACTATCGGGTAGTTTTAGTATAATATTGGGTATGGCTACTTTCTTTTGTAAGTGGCTTTTTTACACCTCACGCAAATAATTGACTATAATTATATTGGAATTTTGACACGCACTTAGAAGCATTTGATTTGCTCGCTCCTTAGTCGCCATTTTCTTGCTTTGTTGAAGGAAATTGAACCAGTAGAGGTAATTATCCAAATACTTTGTTGCCACACCTTGAAACCGCTGCATCCAATCTTTCAAGCGTTTATGGTAGCTATTGACGTGCTGAAGATGATATATGCCTTTTTTGACATAACCTTCTTTACTTAAGTTGATAGTCTCGTGTTTTAGCTCCCTCATAAGAGCGAACTTCTTATAATTCGTTGCTGTGCATAATAAAGAAGATGGTTCGATAAAATCACCAATAACCGCATCGATTTCTTCAGCCCTTACTCGCCCAGTACCAGCTTTTTTGGCAATCACTTGTCCATTACGGTCTTGCGCTACCACAACAGCGATTTTAAGGTTACTAATACCCCTTTTCTTATCTCTACCTCCACGTTCTTTGGGCTTTCTATGCACCACTTTACGCCCTTTTAAAGACTCCTTAAAGAAAGTCTCGTCACTTTCAACAATACCTTTTAAGGTTTGAAATCCTAATGAGCGTAGAGCGAAAGGTACCTTGTGTCGCCAGTAGAATGCAGTAGATAAGTGGATGCCTAACCTTTCTGAAATTTTAGATAAGGTATATCCCTCGACCATTAACAGAAAGAATTTAGACCACTTCCCAAGATAACGAGTTCCCGATACAGGGGAGTTTGTTAGGTCGTTGAAAGACTTGCCGCAATTACGACAGAGATATCTTTGTCTATTTCTGTATTTACCGTTACGTTTCATCTTTACACCCACACAATGTACACAACCTATTCCTTCGTTGAATCGTGTTTCTCTAATAGATGTAAACGCATCTTTCATATCTTCCTGTACATTAGAGAAGAAGTCTTCTTTTATAAGGTCAAATAACTTCTACTGCTCGTGTTTTGGTAAATCCGAGAAATCTGCATAAACGTCCTTCCACATCCTAAATTCCTACTGTGACAGTATTTTAGAACCTTTAGGAGTATGGTCATAATAGCAACAATCTATACGAAAATAGTCTTTTAAAAAGAGGAATAACCACATATAAGGTGTACATTGAATAAGCTGTATCTAAATACCTAATTCCTCTTCGTACCCTCGATAAATAGAAAAAAACTGCAGATTTCTGCAGTTTTATTATTATAAGATAGAGAACCAGTTCTTCACTGCTGTTGCTAAAATTAATAGACCCATTGTCCCTTGTAACACTTTTGTATTCAATTTTTTACCCATGTTGGCACCTATAGGCGAAGCAATTAAGCTCGCCACAACCATAATAAAAGCAGGTATTATAGGTATAATTCCTGTTGCGATTTTTCCGGTAACAGCTCCAATGGATGAAATCAATGTAATGGCCAAGGAGGATGCAATCGTCATTCTTGTTGGTATTTTTAGGACTACTAGCATAATAGGAACTAACAGGAATGCTCCTCCTGCACCTACAATACCCGCACCAATACCCACTATGAACGCAAACAAGGATGCAAGCCATTTGTTAAACCTTACTTGATTAAAATGAACATCATCAACCCCTTTTTTAGGAATAAACATCATAATAACGGCAATAAGAGCTAAGATTCCATAAACAATATTTATTCCATTCTCCGGCATACGAGTAGAACTGAGTCCCCCTATAAAGCTTCCAGTTAAAATGCTTACTCCCATGTAAATAATCAATTTTTTATTTAGAAATCCATCCTTACGATAGGCTAAAACACCTCCGAGTGTCGCAAAAAACACTTGAATGGCTGTAATCCCTGAAACTTCATGTGCTGTAAAATGTCCTACGCCTAACATTACTGGTATATATAGCAACATGGGAAAGTTGATGATAGCACCACCAATTCCTAACATCCCGGAAATAAAAGAACCAACAAATCCAATAACAAAAATTGTAGCTATAAAAGTTATATCCATTTTGTTACACCTCTTTAGAAAAAGGGAACCTTATTGGTCCCCTTTATTTTCAACCCTTTTTAATCCAGAATTTTAACACTCCATTTTCGTTTTCATGCTTTAATAAATCATGTCCTCCCGATTTAGCCCAGGCTGTTAAATCGTTTAGCGCTCCTTTATCCGTTGTATGGACTTCTAATACTTTACCTGTGTCAATATCTCCCATTGCTTTTTTTGTCTTTACAATCGGCATTGGGCAAGCTAAGCCTTTAGCATCTAATACTTTATTTGAATCCATTTGTTATTCCTCCTATTTTATAATTAACGAATGGCACAACGGTTAGGTCCAATTTCCATCTCACGTTGTTTATCTAATTCCGGGTTAATTTTCCCCATATTTATTTCACGAATTTCTTGATATGCATTTGGTTGTGGCGGCAAGTTTTCTGTTACTAAATTTCTAAACTCATTTTCATCATCGATATTCAGTCCATGATTTTTTGCAAACAATTTTCCAAGTTTTTCTGCAACACTACCATCCTCATTCAACTCGTCAATAATCATAAAGTGTGCTGGTAGAACAATTAGTTCTTCTGACAATTTTTTGTAGCGTTTATATAAAGTCTCTCTTAAATCACTGACCCAGTCTTCCGCCATACCTGCCAGATCGGGTCTTCCGATAGAATCAATGAACAAAATATCACCTGACAGCAAGTATTTATTATCCACAATAAATGAAGTAGAACCAATCGTATGTCCAGGTGAATACAAAGCCGTAATATTAATAGTTGTATTACCAATGGTTACATCTTTTCCTTTTTCTAATGGTTGGTAAGCAAAAGTCACTTCCGTTGCATCCTTAGGTGGTAACCAATAGTCAGCACCAGTTTTCTCTGCAATTGTACGTCCTCCGGAAATATGGTCAGCATGAAGGTGCGTATCAAATACGTGTGTAATTTTTACATTTTTGTTTACTGCAAAATCAAGATAGATATCCGTCATACGCGTTGAATCGATTACTGCTGCTTCTCCTTCCGATAACACCATGTAAGATAGACAGCCTTTACCAACTCGAACAAATTGATAAATTTCGCCACCATCATTCAAGTCACCTATTTTAACCGGTTCTAAATGTTCACTCCACTTTTTCATTCCACCCTTTAAATAGGAAACATTTAATCCAACATCAGAAAGCATTTCTGCTACCATTACAGATGAGCCTTCCTTTGCACAAACAACTAGTACTTCTTTCTTAGTGGAGATTTCACATTTAATTTCATCCACACCATCAAGTAATTCAAAATAAGGAACATTTAAATATTCAAAGTTTTCCCCTTCAATCTTCCAATCGTTAAAATCACTCTCATTACGAACATCAAGAATAAACAACTCTTCTTTATTAAAAACTTTTTTCGTCACATCTTTTGAAGTCTTTACAGAAACAGTCACTTTTATACCCCCTATGGTATTATTTTATTTAAAAAAATATATAATTTTAAAAAGTTAAAGTTACATCTGCATCCTTTGCAAATTCCAAAAATGTTACTGCTCCGCCTGCTTCCATTCCATCGACAAAATTTTCTTTTTCTAATCCCATAACATCCATTGTCATTTGACAGCCTATAAAATTAATTCCCATTTCTTTTGCCATAGACACTAATTCTGGAATGGAAGGTACATTCGCTTTAATAAATCCTTCAGCAAGCTGTTCTTTACCTTCAGGCATGATTAAGTGCTTATATGCTTCCTTATGAATCAAGTTCAACCCTTCAAAAGTAAAGAAAACAGATACTTCTTGATCAGTTGCTGCTGCCGCAGTTGCAATGTTAAAAACCTTATAAGCATCAAATAATCCACCATTACTTGCAATAATTGCTACTTTTTTGTTCATCGTTAATTCCCCCATTTTTTAATCATTTATACTACTTGTTTTCCCACTCCATTGACTCATACCTTGTTCAACATTAATTACATTATTAAATCCATTTTCAGTTAACTTTTGCGCAGCAAGATCGCTACGATTTCCTGTTCGACAAACTATATAAATTTCATCATTTTTGTTTAAAACATTCATTTTGTTTTCCAAATCTCCCAATGGGATAGAAATAGCGTTAGGAATATGGTTAAAAGCAAATTCTGCATTTTCTCTTACATCAATAACTACAATGTTCTTATCCACATCTATTTTCTTTTCTAGTTCTTCATTGCTAATAATATTTGGGTGTTTTTTTTCATTCGATTCTTCATTAGAAGATTTACGCAAATAATGCTTCAGCACTTCCCCTTCTTCTATTGTTCCTAGATATTGATGTCCAGTGCTTTCAGCCCACGCTTTCATGTCTGCTTTAGAGCCTTTATCCGTCGCTTGAACTTCCAATACTTGCCCTGCCTCTAAGTTTTTCATTTCTTTTTTTGTTTTAACAATTGGCATCGGACATGCTAAACCTTTTGCATCTAAAATTGTATTTGCTTTTAAGTTCTCCATTTTTCAGCCTCCATCACTTATACCTGTTAGGGTATTATTAGTTTTAAAAAAATTTATTCTACTTTTCCTTCCCAAGCAAGCATTCCACCAGTCATATTAATCACATTAAATCCATAATCTTCAAGGAATTGTGTGGCACGACCACTTCTTGCACCAGAACGGCAAACGATGATATATTCAATAGTCTTATCTAATTCATGCATGCGAAACTCAACTAAACCTAATGGGATATTTATAGCACTTGGTATTTTCCCAGTGGCAACTTCATCCACCTCTCGCACATCAATAATATTTAATTTCTTTCCTTCGTTTATTAGAGCCTCTACTTCTTTTACAGTCATTTGTTTCATTAGTTAGTTCTTCTCCTTCTGTTTATTTTAAAACCAAGCACCCATGCCACCTTTGACGTTAGTTACGTTTTTAAAACCTAACCTTTTTAAGACTTTACTTGCTCGTTGACTTCTTATTCCACTTTGACAAATTACGATAACTTCTTTTTCCTTTGAAAGGTCTTTTTCTGCTAGTTGAGCTAGTTGATGGAGTGGTATATTTTTAAAACCTTTAATATGGTTTCCTTTAAACTCTCCATTTGTTCGAACATCCACAAATTGTTTGTTCTTATTATTTATTTCTTTTTTTAATTGATTAGTGGTAATATTGTTAATTCCCTTTATTGGTAAAAACCATCTCATTATGAAAAATACCAATGCAAGGACAAGATAATTTAAATATGTCATATTAAAACCTCCTTTAATCAA
Source organism: Niallia sp. MER 6 (assembly GCF_023714395.1). Lineage (NCBI taxonomy): Bacteria > Bacillati > Bacillota > Bacilli > Caryophanales > Bacillaceae > Niallia > Niallia sp. MER 6. Next base: position 14,373 of record NZ_JAMAUK010000039.1, read on the forward strand.
GAGAACTTTTACTTTTATCTAGTTAGATAAATAGATTAACATTTCCATCCTCAGCATCCGCTAAATAAGCAGCAACACCTGCATATTCTATGTTACCTAATAACTCTTCTTGTTTTAGTCCTAATAAATCCATTGTCATGGTACAAGCTACAAGTTTTACATCTTGTTCTTGAGCCATTTCAATTAATTGTGGTAAAGGCATAGCGTTATGCTTTTTCATAATATCCTTAATCAGCTTAGGACCCATTCCAGCAAAGTTCATTTTGGATAACCCCATTTTATCAGCACCTCTAGGCATCATCTTGCCAAACATTCTTTCCATAACCCCTTTTTTTACTGCAATATCTTCGTCCTTACGTAAAGCATTTAAACCCCAAAAAGTGTGAAAAATAGTTACTTCATGATCATAAGCTGCAGCACCATTAGCTATAATGTAAGCAGCCATTGCTTTATCATAATCACCACTAAATAGTACAATGGTTGTTTTTTTCTTTTCAGTCATATTGTTACCTCCAGTATTAATTTAACCCATACCCGCATGGGTATTGTAAAAAGCAAAAAATTATCCCTTTTTAATCCAAAACTTCAATACACCATTTTCTTCTTTTTGACTCAATAATTCGTGACCTACTGTTTTAGACCAGGCTGAAAGATCATTTATTGCCCCTTTATCTGTTGTATGAATTTCTAATATTTGACCAGTTTCAAGTTCAGTCATTGCCTTCTTTGTTTTTACAATTGGCATCGGACATGCTAATCCTTTTGCATCTAACAATTTGTCGATTTTCACTAGTAATCATCCTTTCTAATACCAATACCCCTATGGGTATAATGATAATTAAAAAAAGAGAAGGTGTCAACTCTTTCTTATCTGCTTTTTACAAGTAGGTTTACAGCTTCTTTTACTAATTCCTCTGTATTCTCACCATTTTTATCAGCTTCCCGAACACATTCAATTAAATTTGAACTAACAATCAATCCTATTGTTCGGTCAATTCCAGTTCTTGATGCAGATAATTGTGTAATTACTTCCTTGCAATCTTTATTCTCTTCCATCATTTTCAAAATTCCTCTTAACTGCCCTTCTATACGTTTTACTCTATTTTTTATTTGTTCATTATAATCCATTTTTGTTCACCTCTTTTTATAGTAAATAATCATGTAATGATGCCACTTATAATTAGTGTTTTAATTTTTCATTTTATATCAGGATTTTCATTTATAAAGAATCAGCAGTTGAAATATTTTCACTGACAAGTTTAATAATATACCCCAGGAGGTATAATGTCAATAATAAATTTTATAAAAAAGAACGCTATTAGTTTAGCGGTAAAAAGGATATAGGGCATTAAGAAGTAAGTCCATTTATCATGGTACTTTTATCTATACATCTAATTAAGCGTTCTTCTATATCTTTAGCAATACTCCATGTCATTATCATTTAGAAGGCTTATCAGTGCTGTGGGCCTAGGCATTCCTATTTTTGTTTTTTGTCCATTATTTATGTTAACTTTAATCCTTCGTGTTGGAAGCGGAAACTTATAAAGGCAGAGCCTAAAATTGTCCCATGTAAAGGAAACCCTTTGGCTCCTTCTATTTAGCCATTTAAATAGAAAACTTTCTATTTTCTCTCTGAAGTCGTTAACAGTTTGAATCTATCCTTGATCAATTGAATGTTCTTATCTGTTCTGCTTTAACCATTCTTTAGACTATTTAAGTTTTACCTGGACTTTCTTTCTACTTGTTTTCCTTTTAAAATGAAACTTCCCTTGTTTACTTGTCCGCAATAATGAGTGAATCCAAGAAAACAAAGGTTTCAGGTTTACCTTTCCCTATTCGTTCGGCATTAGTTCTGCAAACCTCCCGAAGGGAATAACCTTCGTTTTATCTTCCGCTATCTCCAAGTTAAATTTCTTCAATCTGGACTTTAAACTGTTCAGCTTCCCTTCTATGTTGAAAACAACATACAAAATCATCTGCGTAACTTACACTAAGTATGCTTATCCTTCACAACGCTTTCTAACCAATATCTCAAACCATAAGTAAGAACATAATGGATATATATTAGTTAAGATAGGAGCTATCACTCCACCTTGCGGTGTACCAGTGTCCGTTTTGTATTTCCTACCTTCTTCCATATAACCACCTTTACGAAATCTGTTGATTATACTCAGGAGGTTTGGGTCAGCTATCCTATGATTTAAGAACTCCATCATCCATTTGTGGTCAACATTATCAAAGTAACCTTTGATATCTACACTTACAATATAACTTACTGCTCTCTTCTCATTATAAAAGTTTAGTATTACCAACGCATCATGACATTTTTATATGGCAGAAAGCCAAATGAACAATTTAAAAAGTCATTTTCATATACTTTGGTAATACCTTTTTGTACAATTTTATCCTCATGTTCCGGTATTACCAGTGGTCTTTTCTTGTCTGAGTTGAGCTTCGGGATATACATTCGTCTTACCGGAACTGGGCGATAACTTTTGCTTTTAAGTCTACTTACCAAGTCCTTGATGTTTTCCTTCGGACTTTCAGCGACTTGTACTTTAGTTGTACCCATAACACCCGATGCCTTCTTGTTCGGCAACTGGTAATGACATTGAATAAGTGACTGTTCATTTAATAGATGTCCAAGAGATGTAAATTTCATTTTACTATCATACTTTGCTAATTCTGCTATCCGAATCCCTAAACGGCATTTGGTTTCCTTGCTTATTATCACTTGTACACCATACTCTTTTAGAAAAGAAGAGACCGATAGGGTATCCCGAGTTGCCGTATCATATCGATGTATAACGTGCCAAGGTCTCTGACTCCAGAGAGGGTTTATCCTTCTTGCCTTTAACAAAGGATAGAATGTTGCTTTCTGCACGCAGTTAAGGCATCAGCCCTCTCAGTATAGAAACGTTTATGGAGCTCAACCCCTGCAACCATATGGCTTTCGGCCCGCTACCTAACTGTCTACGCATAAAGACTAACGTTACCCTCAGTCCTCCAAGACTCGCTACGAACGAATGGCTAGTTCTTACTCGGTGGGAATCCCACCCGCTCTATGATACGACCTAGGCTCGGCCGCACAACTGCCATGTTTCTTCTATTTGCTTATTTTCATTTATTACAGGAATGCTGCCCCTTTTAGCAACATAAGAAAAGCGTACCTTATATTTAAGGAAAGCCCCCGTCACTTTAAGTGAATCATTCACATTCCCATTAAAAGACAGATAAATACAAATAACAAGACAAAGGACAATCTAAAATTTGAATTTCCTTTGTCTTTCTATAAATAGACTTACTTATATTCTATAGTCTGCTCTTTGATTTTCACTCAACTGAAAGTTCGGTTTCTATCACCCATTTATGATTTTTTACCACTGGTCCTCCAGTTGTTGGAATATAATTAATCATATAGACAGTTGTGGGCACTGCTAGATCAATAATTCCTTTTGCCCCCTTCATACCTTCCATATGATTTGCTACTAAAATAACTTCCGTTCCAGGTTTCAAGGTTTTCATACCAGCATCTTTCATTTCTTCTTGGATAACCCACTTATGATTCTTCACCATAGGTCCACCAGTTGTCGGAGCGTAAGTAACAATATAGGCTGTCGTGTTATAAGCTCCTACAATAGTTGCTTTCGCACCATACATCCCCTTCATGTGGTCAGCTTTAACAACTACTTGACTTCCGACTTTATAAATTGGATTTTTTGCTACACTTAACCCTTTAGGAACTTCAGCAGAACCAGAATGTTCACCACTTATATTTTTATCTGAACTATTTTGATAACTATTGCTCCATGCAGATAACATTGACACTAATATTAATATTAATATTACAGATACAAATTTATTAATTTTCATTATGCCCCCCTAATAATTTGTTATAAAAATGCTACATTGTTTCCAAATTTTTTAAAAATATTTATGATTTTAACTTCATTAATCATGCAATGGGTGATATAAACTCTAACAAAGACTAATGCCTCTTTTTCAGCTTTTCCTACCTTAGCTCAATAACTATAAGACCGCTGATTGTGGCAGCCCACCTTCGTAGTCCTTGAGAAGTAACTTGTTTCCTTCCTACCTTAATATAAAAAGCAGTTATAAATAAAGGCTAGTAGGGTATGAAAAAAGTAACGCAAAAAAAGGGAGGGGTTAAAGTGAATAAGTATGGAAGATTTGGAGCCATGGTATTAACGTCTACTATTATTATGCTTTGTCTTATGTACCTTAATACCTACCAGGTAAATCATATTTTTTTTAGCGAAACAAGACTCTATATGGCCATCATGATGGGAGCAGCAATGTCTATAATTATGTTAGTGTTCATGCTGAAGATGTACACCAATAAAAAAGCAAATATCAGCATTTTTATTGGGAGTGCAACAGTATTTGTTCTTTCACTTTTGCTTGTACGAAGTCAAGCTACAGTTAATGATGCTTCGTGGATGAAAGCAATGATTCCCCATCATTCAATCGCTATAATGACAAGTGAACGTGCCACCTTAAAGGATCCAAGAGTAAAAGAACTTGCAAATAATATTATTGATACTCAGAAAAGAGAAATCGAAGAAATGAAAGAACTGATCAAGGAACTTGAAGAAAAAAGTAATTAAAGTTATAGTTCTAAAAGCCGAGGGCAAGAGACCCTCGGCCATAAGACTTTGCAGATGTATACTAGGTTTCTTAATATTTCGGGTCAATCAACTCAAGGTATTCGCTTGTATTCCAAGGTTTTTTAAAAAACTTTATAAAAAACCTAAATCTTTCTTCAACTATCCTCCCTCAATAAACAAACAATAAACTTACACCACAAGTGGTACTTCTATGGATGGTATGGGTCAATTTGAATATGTAGCAAATTCTATTGGAACTGGAGAAGCTCCAGAGCTAGAACAAGCTCCAGGTTATATTCATGGCACACCAAAAAAATATATAAATAACTTGTAATACCCCTATAGCAGTGGGACATCAAAAAAGTTAGCAGTTTAAATATAACTTCTATTATGTTCATCTAATCTGCTTGGATTTTAAGTTAAGAAGGAGGATTTAAGCCTTAAAATCGATAATCTTTACAAACTGAAAAAATATGAAAAACTTATCGCCTAACATCAACTCACATAAAATTTAATCTCATGAAAAGTAGCAATTATACATGCTAATAATCCAACAATACTGACGATAATCAATGAATATAATATTTTTATATCATGTATTAAAAAGAGTGCAGTAATGATTATGGTAGTATCCATGAGAAATAAAATGCCACCCACATTTAAATTTGTCCATTTTGCAAATAAAAGTGCTAGCAAATCCATGCCTCCTGGACTAATATGATACCTTAGCATTACCCCCACCCCTATCCCAATCATGATGGATCCAAAAATAACACTACTCATAATTTGAAGATGAAATACACCGTTTAACGGACCGAATAAATCAATTATAACTCCAGAAATCATCAACCCAATTACACCGTTTTTAAAGAACACAGGCGCTAACTTTAAGGCGAACAAATAAATTGAAATATAATAAGTATAATTGAAACTCCTGTTTTTATACCCCATATATAGTTAACCAACAAGCTTATACCAAAAACTCCTCCATTTATTAAATGAAGAGGCATGATAAATCCATTAATTCCTATACCAATCATGGTACTTCCAAATACTAAATCCTACTACTAATAGCTTCTTTAGCAATGCCTATCATCCCTTATCTATTCATTAATCCAACTTATATATGCAAAGAAGCAATTAGTATGTTTTCTTAATGGAGAGTTATTATATTCATTTTTTATTTTCAATCATTTGCTAGGAATGTACGAACGTATTACGAGCTATCACATAGTTAACTAATAATAGGGATAGACAATCACTATTTAGACGTTATACGGTTTTTTTTAGGGACATTGTTTTTTTTCTTTGCTGTAACAACTGTTTTTAAAAAAACTTAACTATCACAGTATGTTGGAGTTAGTATAGTTTCATGGACACAATTTAATTAAGTCCTTACAATTATTTTGAGAGGATGTGTCCGAATTGGAACGTAAACCTGCAGGCAAAAAATATAACGATGATTTTAAGAAAACGATTGTGGATTTGTATCATTCCGGCAGCCCGGTTAAAGAATTAAGCAGCGAATATGGCGTATCAGAAGTAACGATTTATAAATGGGTGAAAGACTTTACCCCTATTGGTTCAGAAAAAGAGGCGCTGACACCAAAAGAGTTAGCCGAGATTCAGAAAGAAAACCTTTGGTTAAAACAGGAGGTAGAAATTCTAAAAAAGGCTATGGCCATATTCGCGAAAAAGTAACCGAATCAGAGCTCATCGATTTTATCGAGGAACACAAGGATCAATATCCCGTCCAGAAAATGTGCGAAGTACTGGCCGTGCCAAGAAGCAGCTACTATGGCTCCCTTAAAAAAACGACGTCAAAACGTGAACTGGAAAACCAGGAACTCACGCAGGAAATCCAACGGATTCACCTGGAAAGTAAGGCGCGTTATGGTGCACCGAAAATCCATAAGACCTTATCAAACAACGGGGTTTGTTTAAGCCTGAAGCGTGTCCAGCGCTTAATGAGAAAGGCAGGCATCCGTTCGATTACCAGGAAAAAATACCGTCCTTTCCCCTCAAAAGAAAAGGTTGTGCAGCTGGGTAATCTTTTAAAAAGAGACTTCTCTACCTGCACAATCAATGAGAAATGGGTGGCGGATATTACGTATATTCCTACGGTAAAAGACGGCTGGTGCTATCTGGCCTCTGTATTGGATCTGCATTCGAAAAAAATTGTTGGCTATTCTTTTTCTCGTTTTATGACTTCGGAATTAGTGATCGAAGCACTTCAAAACGCCTGTTTTTCTCAAAAGCCCCGAAAGGGCTTAATTCTTCATACCGATCTTGGCTCACAATATACCAGCAGTGAGTTTACTCAGCATGTCCAAAAATACGGAATCAGGCAGTCTTTCAGTCAGAAAGGCTGTCCTTATGACAATGCCTGTATAGAGTCATTTCACGCCATATTAAAGAAAGAAGAAGTCTATCATACCCAGTACACAGACTACCGGGCAGCGAAGCTGGCCATGTTTCAGTTTATAGAGGGCTGGTACAACAGAAACAGAATTCACAGCAGCATCGGCTATCAAACACCTCAAGCTATGGAGGATCAGATTAGAAGAACCGCTTAATACTTAACTTTTTTGTGTCCAAATTATTGACTCAAATCCAATGTATTATTATTAATTCCATTGAAAAAGAATAATTCTGAACAAGTGGGGAAAGTTATAATAGGTTTGATTGGATTTATTCCTTTCCACGTTAAACCCTCACTATCTATGTGAGGGTTTCGTTTTTGTTTTTTTGCAAATACTATATAGCTAAACTGCCCCGATTGTGACATAAGAGTGTTTATTTTCATTTATTACAGGAATGCTGCCCTTATTGTTGCATATACAAAAATGCCTTACCTTTTTAAGCAAAGCTCCCTCACCTAATACTTTAACGCTCAATTCAGGAGTTCACGCGTAATGGTGCGTGAACTCCTAAATTGAGCGTTAATCCTTCTTAGAATGTAATGGAGTGTAACAAAAAAGCGTCTAACCCCTTATATACCAAGGAATTAGACGCCTTTTCAACAGTAATTATTAAACGTTATAAGATTTTAACGCAGACAAGAAGATTTTATTAACCTTATAATCTTGTGTAAGATATTTTTGCAAACATAATAGGAACTGCCCAATAATAAATTATGTATTGGGCAGTTTTTATTATTTATTTATGAACCTTGTCTTTACTATATACAATATTTCCAAGTCCACCATCTAACCTTCTCATATTTTCATCCACCTCTTTTGCAATAAAGGCTTTATGCTCCATAAAAACAAATGGAACATCATCTGTGGTTCCTGCTTTAATATCTTCGCAAAGTGCTAAAATCGAATCTAACATTTCCCTTGGTGCATCTCCACTCCCATGTGACAAATAGACTTTGTCATAACGGCCAGTTGTTCTTTCATTTAACTCCCTCAGTATGTTTTGATAGGAGGTAATACCAAGAGAAAACTCATCAAAGAGGAAAGTAAAGAAATTACATGCATCTCCTAAAAGCAATGTCCTTTCCTCGACAATTAAAATTGTTACTAAGCCAGGGGTATGTCCAGCTCCAACACAAATTTCTAAATTAATGCCACCCAGATTAAAAATATCTCCAGGTAAAAGAGATTTGTATCGTTCACTCGACCCTATATGAATATAGTCCTCCTCCTTTACCCTAGCAAACATCTCCCCCATATTCATTTCAAGGAATCCCTTACGAACACTAAAATCACTGTGCATAGCATAGATTTCTTTATCTGCGGGATTCATATAGACATTATTGAAAACAGGAGCACCCATAGCATGATCAACATGACCATGTGTTAAAAGGACAAAATACGGTTTATCCGTCAAACTCTCAATAAACGCTTTTAAATCCCCTACGCCAGTACCTGTATCAATTAGAGCTGCTTTTTCACTTCCTTCCACTAAATACATGATTTCGCCCGCTGGTCCGAATATCCTAGTTACGCTATCTGAAATTCTTTCTGATTTAAAATAAACGAAAGGTTCCATTATCATATCTCCTGTCTTGAATGTAAAATTTTAAAAACTCATTCCTACACATTCATTAAATCATTCTACCTCTCAATCATTAAAATCTCCTCAGCTGCTTTTTCAACATCATCCGGGTTGATACCAAAGAAGACCAACCTTTTCAGATTGCTAAGGGAATGGGACATTCCATCGGCATCTCCTTGAGTGATCATTTGAGTCACAAAGGGTATTCTTCTCTCAAGGATTTCCAGTGCCTGTGGATGTTTGACCAAGTCGGTAAGGCGAGTATTCACACTAAATATACTTTTATAGTTCTTTTTCGGAAAATAACTGAATTCATGAATTCCTGCTTCCAAATGAAGAATCTCTTCCTTGTATTCTGGTAATTTTACTTCCGCAGTCCGGGCGAATGGCACCTCAAATCGAATACTAACACTACCATCTTCATTAATTTTCCATAACGAGGTATACTTACCACTAATAGAATTATATTCTGCAGTGAAATACTGAAATTTCCCATTAATTTGGGGCTCAAACAACACTTTTTTAAATCCTGCCTCCAGTGGTCTAATTCCCCCTAAATCACGATAAAGATACTCCACAACTGCTCCATAAGCGTAATGATTTAAAGAGTTCATTATAGTTCCACTCATGCTTCCGTCTTCTAATACTGAATTCCAACGCTCCCATATCGTTGTGGCACCTAAATTTACACAATAAAGCCAGCTTGGGAATTCTTCTTGGAATATGAAATCCAACGCTTCTTCTACCAGGCCATTTTCAGCCATAACCCGACACATAATTGGAGCCCCCACGAAGCCACCGGTAAGTTTATTACAATCTTTATATAATCTTTCCTTTAAACCTTCTACTATTTTTTCTTTCTCAACATAAAGACCAAAATTCAATGCCACTAAGTAACCAGTTTGAGTATCAATACTTAACCTCCCTGCTGGTGTAAAATACTCATTTAGAATAGCCTCTTTAATTTTGAGAGATAAGTTTCTATATTTCTCCTCATCTATCGTATTGCCTAATACACCCGCTGCTTCAGCAACTAATCTAGTCGACTCATAATAGTAAGAAGAGGCGATAAAATGATCATCTGTACCTCCTTTAAAACTCTGTGGAGATCTTCCATCTTGCGCCAACCAGTCACCTATTTGCGAGCCAAAATCATACAAATATTTTTGTCCTCGTTTTACATCTTCTACGGTTATATAATCTACCCAGTCTTTCATCATCGGGTAATGGGTTTCCAGACTCGATTTATCTCCGTAATGATCAAAAAGAACGGTTGGTAAGAATGTTCCAATATCTCCCCATACACTGCATGCAATGGGTTGACCAAAAACCGGAATAAAGCCAGGGACTATTCCATTATGTTTTTTTTGTTCTACTCTAAGATCATGTAAGAATTTATTGTAGAATGCCCTTGTATCCATGTTATAAGAGGCTGTTCCGGCAAAAACCTGAGCATCTCCAGTCCAGGCAAGACGTTCATCCCTCTGTGGGCAATCTGTAGGAAAATCAATGAAATTTGATTTTTGTCCCCATAAACAGTTAAGAAAAAGACGATTAATTTTCTCATCGGAAGTATTAATTAATCCAACTTGATCTAAATCGGAATAAATCACCTTTCCAATTATATCCTCTTTTACTAATTCTCCAATCCAACCTATTACTCGAATATACCTAAATCCAAAAAAGGTAAAGTGTGGTCTAACTGTTTCTATTGTCCCATCAGAAATATAAATAAACTGAGATTTAGCCGAACGATAATTAGCATTATAAAAATTTCCATTTTGTAGGATTTCACCAAAATCAAATATTAACTTTGTTCCTTTAGGAAACCTATTTTGAAACTCTATTATTCCACTTAAATTCTGCCCCATGTCTAATACTGTTTCCCCTGCCGGTGTATAAATAATTTCTTCAACACTTAAAATCTCTTTTTCAATAACGGGAATACTATATCGACTAATTAGCTTTTCTTTATCTAAGTTTACAATTCGCACTTCTTTCTCCATATTACTCTTTCCATTCCAGAGCATTCGATTTAGTATTTCACCATCATAAATATCACTTAGTTCTATATCAGAGCCAATGTATTTCCAACTTTCATCTGTGCTAATAATTTCTATATCACCATCTAAATAAGTGATATGGAGTTCTGCAATACACGCAAATTCATTTCCAAAGTTCTCCTTTAAGTCACCTAGTCCGAACCTTCCTTTATACCAACCATTCCCGAGTATAATTTCTAATATATTTTCCGAGGTCAGCATCCCAGTTACATCAAATGTTTGGTACTGGTACTCGCTATGGTAATCACTATAAAGAGGAGTTAAATATTCATTTCCTACTTTTCCATGGTTGATATATACTTCATATAATCCTAAACCACTCACGTAAAATCGTGCATTTGTTATATCTTTACTTATAATAAACTTTTTACGAAACAGCGGATGGAAGGTATCTTCCTTTTGAGTGCCAATCCAATTGGCACTCCATTTTTCATCCATTTTCCCTGTTTCAAAGGTAGCTGCTTCACTTGTAGCTATTTCCCCTTGATCTGTTTCCACTTCAATCCGGTAAAAGTATTTCGTTTTTGGCTGGCAATCTAAAAGGATTTCTTCACCTATAGAGTCTAATGACTCGCCCTCCTTAATATATAAAACGCTTTCGAATGTTTCTTTATCGCTTACTTCAATTTTAACTCTTTTCTGTTTCTTTGCTTTTGTCTCAATTACTTTCCAAGAGCATTTTAGTATATCGTAAGAGAAACCTACTGGGTTATTTATACCATTAATTCTTAATTCAGTTACTTTCATTTTATTCTCCCTATCGCTAAATTATTTTAAAAGTGTTTATTTGGATAACTAGGATATAATCCTACTCTTATCTGCTGCCTCTTCTCTTCTTTTCTTCACTTCGTCTAAAATCCTCAATCTTTCTTTCCCTTTGTACTTGCACATAAGAAGAGGAATGGAACCTAAAAGGGCGCTTATCCCAGCACCTAAGACAAAAATAAAAAATATCCCCTGTAGTGTTGATGAGGCCTGGATTGTTGCGTTAGTATTAAAACCTACAATCGTTAAGACTACACCAGTAATAAATGAAGATAGCGCTGACATTATTTTTGCTGTTAGTGACTGTGTAGCAAACATTAAACCTTCAGCACGATATCCCGTTTTCCATTCAGCATAGTCAATTGAGTCAACTAAATATAATGTAGATAATGTCATGTTCATCGACATAAATAACCCCGAAAAAATTGATATGACAAAAACAAATATTAAATTTTCATAACCTATCGAAAAATAAATTGCACCAACTATTAACGAAGCAACTGAACTGTAAAGGAACAATTTTGTGATTTCAATTTTTTTAAGTAATTTTGGAACAAGGAAAGGTGTTGATAAGAAACCTATCATAATTGGAATCATAATAAACGACATCAAAGAGATACTCCCAAGATTATATATAGCATAATAGCTAGTTAGTGCCTGAGTAACCATTGTTAGTACCTGTAGAAACTGACTAATAATATATGCCTGCAAAGGTTTGTTTACTTTTAAAATATTTATCATACTCTTGAATGTAATCTTTTCTGTTTGTGGTTTCACCCTCTCATTCGAAACCAGGAAGAGTATTACAAAACTAATTGCTGCCAGGAATGAAAATATCCAACCTACATACGAATATCCTTGACCACTATAAGGTTTATCTGCAAAATAAGATACTAAAATACCCCCTGTTAATGATACAACCAGTGCACCAACTGTTGTTGCAGTTCTTGTTAAACTAACGATGGAGTTTCTTTTGTCAGAATCAGTAGTCATAATGGCTGACATACTCCAGTAAGGAACATCAAAAAGAGCAAAGCCAATTCCCCAAAGTGTATAAATAACAACGACATATGCTATTTTTAGCGATTCTGAACCAAAACTCGGATTAATAAAGAGTAAAGCTGTCATAGCAGCCCAAAATAGGCCTCCAAATAGAATATAAGGTCTAAGTTTTCCAAATTTTGTTCTTGTGTTATCCATTAAAACACCAACAATTGGATCACAAAAGGCATCCACAAATTTCGTAATTAATAAAATTGTTCCAACTGTAATAGGAGATATTTTCAGAACGGCGGTGGCAAATATCATAAAAAAGGTTGATACAATTCCGGAGAGGATAGAATCTCCAAGGCCACCAAAAGTATAACTGACCATTTCTCTTTTCTTAAAAGGGACTTTCGACGACTTTTCGTAATATTGTTCAAAATTACTTAACTTCATCTAACACTTCACCTTCCTTTTTACATCTACTTGTGATTTGTTTTTCCATCCAGCATTCACTAACTTTTTAATACATTTTTCATGGGTTCCCATATGGCTATAGTACAGCATGAAAACCCTTCCACCAATATCCAAAGCTGTTGTCTTGACTAACCAAAAGTGATACATTAAGTCTGGAGGGTTAATATATGAATTATGAAGAATTAAATGATTTTTTATATAAATTATCGGATATTGAAATAGAATTACAAAACTCTACTGATATCACAGATGAAACGTTAAAAGAATTAATATTAACCCCTTACTCATCTAGTAAATTGACTTCAAATGAAGCTAATTACTGGTTTAATTTCACTGATTCTATAATGAATAGTCATAGTCATCCTTCTTTTTCTTACACCTTAGCTGATGGGATATTAAAACTAAATGTTACTGAAGATATCTTTGTAGTTTCAAGACATACTCGGTTTGCTAAAATGCTAAACCATACCCATGATTTGTTTGAAATGAACTATATTTATAGTGGCACTTTCATTCAAGAAGTTCAGGGTGAAAAGTTAACATTAAGTGAAGGGGACATCTTATTCCTTAATAAAAATGTAGAACATTCTATTAATAAAGTAGGAAAAGAGGATATTTTAATAAATTTCTTGGCTAAGAAGGACTTTTTTGACAATCAATTTATTTATAAAATTTTAGGTGATAATGTTTTAGGAAAGACAATTGCCTCAATTATAACGAACACGGCTAAAGAAAAAAATTTTTTATTATTTCGTACTGCAGATAATTGGCAAATTAAACAAACAATCCAAAATATACTCTGTGAAGCTTTCAGCAGTAAGAGCACTAATATTGAAATTATAAAGGCTTATATAGGTATATTATTTAGTAGGCTTTTAGAAAGTAATAATTATGAATTGTTTTTAAAGGAAAGTATGAAAGATTCTAGTATATCTATATTGGAGTTATTAGCATATATAGAGGAAAATTTTTTGGATCTTACACTTGAAGAAACAGCTAAACATTTTAAATTTTCATCAGCACATTTAGGTAGAATAATAAAAAGAGTAACAGGGAAAAACTTTTTAGCTATTGTTCAAGAGCTGAGATTTAAGCACGCTTCCATGTTGCTGCAATTTTCTAATAAAAGTATTGATGATATTTCTAGAGAAATAGGTTACAATAATTTAACTTATTTTTATAGAAAGTTTCGTTTATTTTATGGGGTTACTCCTAATGAGTATCGAAATGAAGTAACAATAGAGACGAAAAATAATTCTACTTGAGATAATTTCCACCTATCAGCTGGATTACCTTGATGGTTAAATTATAATAAGAACGTCTTATCCCATGTAGGGTTAAGACATTCTTATTATGAAGGTTAGTTAAACCTTATAGTATATTTATCGCAATTATAGATTCATATATGCATTGTTTAAACAGGAGATATATCCCGTAATAGATATTACCTCAACATTATTGCTACGATTGACATAACCAATTGATATGGCTTTGATGTAAGTGCTGGAAATACACCATTAACTAAATTTAAATAAAATTAGCAGGGAAACTCCTGGATTGATTAATCATTAAAAATAAGAACTCCTAAATTAAAATGATTGGAGGGTTCTTATTTTTGGATTGGCACATAATATTTATTATTACCAACTTGTATAACTAATTAAATCATATTCTTGAAAAATTCTGTAATTTCCTCAAATGGTATAATATTTGTCTTGTCATACAAATCTGTATGACAAACATTTGGAATAACTGTAAGTTTTTTATTATCACCCTTTAATTTTTTAAATGCGTCTTGACTAAAGTATAAAGAATGATCTTTTTCACCATGTATCATTAGAACAGCATTGCGAATTTCATTACTATATTGTAAAAGTAGAATATTCATAAATGATAAAGAGGAAGTTGTATTCCATCCATCATTAGAATTTAATGATCGCTCATGATACCCACGATTTGTTTTATAATAATCGTAATAATCTTTTACGAAAGATGGCGCATCTTCTAGAAGAGGATCTACTACTCCACCTGCTCTTTTATATTCTCCATTTTTATAATCTACCGTTCTTTGTTCATTTAAACTTTTTCTCATTTCATAACGCGCTTCTTCATCTACTGCATCAAAGTACCCTTGAGCGCTCACACGTGACATAACATACATTGTAGATGCAACCGTGACCTTGATTCTTGTATCATTAGCCGCAGCATTTAAAGTCATTCCTCCCCATCAACATATACCAATAATGCCTATTTTTTCAGGGTTAACATTCTCTTGAACAGATAAGAAGTCTACAGCTGCTTGAAAATCCTCTGTATTAATGTCAGGTGATGCAACATTGCGTGGTGTTCCTCCACTTTCACCTGTGCGGAATCAGTCGTCTAATGTTTGGATATTCAAACGATTTGTTTCTAATTCTAATGCAATTGACAGCCCCCAAACACAAGTCAAAGTAGCACCAGCAAAGGGAAAAGTTTTTAGACACTTGACAGCCCTTAAAACTAGTATTTCTGAAACGTACAGACGAATTAAATAAGTTAGACCATACATACAAGTGATTATGTTTCTAAGGAGTTTGTACAAGCTGTTAAACCATTCTACAATGACGCTAAAATTTTAGAAGAATAATGGCAAGTGGTTCGGATTGATACATACATATTAGAGGACTATATTAGATGATCAGACTATTTTACATACTGCTATTCATTCATTTAAACGAATGATTGGAAAGTTGAACAAGAAATATTAGAAGAAGCACTAAAGATGGCATAAAAAAAGACCCCCAACAGCTGGGAAGCCGTTGAGGGAAAGGAAAGTAACAGGTTACTAATGCTGTGCCTGATCTACTGTGACGCCACTATAATTAGCAGCGTTGTATTTTAATTAAACTCTTTTACTATATCTAATCTATATCTTTACTATGATAGGGATTCTTTTAATAGTTATATTAGTGTTTTTTTCTATTGGTGCTTTAGCACTCGAACGAAGTGAGAAATATCTTTTAATTTGATTCTATGGAAATGAATAGACTTCTCCTTTCCTTCTGGGCTTTCGCCAAAGCTGAAATAGATGCCCTAGCAAAAGAAATTGAAGAATATAATATCATCAAATCTATTCCAGGAATCGGTGGAAAAATCGCGGCAACGATTATATCCGAGGCCGGTGAAATAGATCGATTTACAAGTCCCAAAAACTTGTCGCCTTTGCGAGCATTGACCCTAGTGTCTTTGAATCAGGTAAATTTAGAGCTACATCAAAACCGTATTACTAAACGCAGTTCAAGTAGGCTGCGTCATGCTTTATATATGGCAGTCGGAGCAGCCAGCAGCCATACAAGAAAAGCGTAAAGCACGGACAGATGAACAACTCCTTCCTCTAAAGAAGAGATTAAGAGAATATTACGATAAAAAACGGGAGGAAGGTAAACCCTATAAAGTCACTATAATTGCTTGTGCAAATAAACTTTTACACTGGATATATGCACTGTTGAAAAACAAATCTACTTTCC
>NZ_JAMAUK010000003.1:0-417358 GCF_023714395.1 Niallia sp. MER 6
CCCACTGTTGTGATCTCTCAATCCATACAGTAGGGGATATTTTAGGGGCTGGCAAGCCTATTTTTTATGCAGTTAGATTCTGCACAAATTCCTCGCAAACCTCTGTACTTTTATTTTGCAATAAACAACCGCTAAGATTCAATTTTTAAAAATGTTAGGTGTTAGATAAAGAAGAAGTACAAATGCTGCAAGATTGGCTTTATTTGGTACAAAGAAAACTAACTATTTTTGATTCCAACTATTAAACCTTATTAATACTTTTTAAATTCCTCTTAATTGTTTGCATTATTTTTCTACTGTTTACCATTCGATACCTTCTGAATGATTAAAGCTTAAAAACCAAAGTTTTTGGATGAAAAATGATATGCAAATTTAATTGGTTTTCAGCAATCAGTCTTCCGCAAACGGGCCAGATTCACTATAATATGTATTAATCCTTTCTAAAAATAAAAAGGGATAAAGCAAATCGCTTTATCCTGAAAAATTCTCATTAAATCGTCTCTCATAATCTTCCATGTCATTTTGTATAAATTCTAACCTTCTGCGATTATAATTAAGGGATAAACCAAAATCATATTTAGTAGTTTGATAATTTTGTGGAAGTATCAAATGGATTAAATCCTCAAAATAGTGAAAAAACAACTGGTCAAATTCAATTAATTTTTCTTTCCATTCATCCAAATCAAAGACTTTTCTAGTAATCATTTGAGGCGTATATTCTATATTACCACTAACATATCCCATCATCATGCTATTATATTGCTCACCTAAATTTTTGGTATATAAGCTACCTCTATGTTTTACATAGTTATATAGTTGTCTCACCTCTAACGTTAGAGGGTTGTTATTAAAGGCAAGTAAATGTTGCCTGAATTCATCCCTGCCTCTTAATCCAACCACTTCAAGTAGGGTTGGAAAAGTACAGAACCCAGCGTATTTTTGATAGTATCTAGGCTTCTCCATGAATAGAAATGAGTTATCTCCTAGATAAAACCAGATAACTTGCCAAGATAAATCGATGGCGTAGTTGTAAAAAGATAAAGCACTTTGAAGAAATTTAGATCTTATGTATCTGAGGTGTGTGTCATCATTTTGAGATATTAATTGACCAAAATTTTCACAATCGAAATCTGAAAGATAGGACCTTCCATTACTAAAGGCATAATAGACATCACCAATTTTATGTGCTGCGTAAATGATATTAGGTTCAAAATTCATATAATGTACATCCCAAGGCTCTAAATCGAACCAATGATCCACACTGAAATCACTGTATAATTCTTGTATGCTAGTCAACAGCTTCACCCGCTTAATTTAATAGAATTACAGTATAATATTACCATATTTAGATAAAAATATCGTCTTTAATTTACGTCATTTCTTATTCAAGTAACGAAGCTTATGTTGAACAAGAAGCTGAAAAACTAAATTCCTTGCTACACAGTACAAGAATACTGTTGAACATAAAAGTATATTCAACGGGCGTGTTTGTTGAAAATCAAAAGCCTAATCCCTTGCAAAAAAATACAAGGGATTAGGCTTTTTAGGCATTTTTCTTTCAAAATCCTTAACGTTGTAAATAGACGTTCCTGATGCTACCCGTTGGCCAATGTATTGGCGATAAGTGGTAAATCTAATGGAGATAGGCAGTGAAAAATATGACAGAAGTGGTTCATAATGAATTCCTGTCCTCTATCTTTATCGTTATAATTTAGTATTCTTCTCTAAGAGCAGATAAAAATGCAAATAGGTTCTTCTTTTGCTTTTCAGTTAGTAAGTGGATGCTTTGTATTAACTGCTGATCAATTAGGTTTTGTTCATCACTCATATCGTTTAATTGCTTGAAAAATTCATGAAGAGGGATGTTAAAATAATTACAAAATTGTTCTATAAAACGGATACTTATATCTTGTTCTCCAGCCTCGATTCTAGATAATCGGGGCTGCGTGGTTTGTAGTGCTGAAGCCAAATCTATCATAGAGACTTTATGTTCTTTTCGGATCTTTCTAATCAATTCTCCTGTTCTCTTATTAATCATAATCATTACCCTTTTTAGTCTAGTTTAGCGTTTTCCCAATTTACAAGCAAATAAACATATTTTATAATAAATAATATATAAAAAATATACATAATTATATATAAAAAGAGGTGGGGAAATTGGCTGATCTTTCATTTGATGAAGCATTTAATGATTTTGTCGAGAAGCGTATTCATGAAGCTTTAATAAAAAAATCAGATTCAAAGCAGAAGGAACTACTAGAAAGTCTTGAAAGTGAATTATTATCGCTCTTATCATCAGAAAGCGAGAGGGATAAATTAAAAGAAGTCTTCTTCAAGATATTAAGTGAACAGAATCAAATTTGCTATGAGTTAGGTTTGGCTGATTCTCGATTATTTTCACTAAAACTTTCTAGGTAACGAATAAAGTACCATTATTGAAAGCTATGATAAAAGAATATACCATAATCTGCTTTTCGCTGTATCAATAATTACAATGCTGGAGGTGTGTTAACTTGGGAACGTATGTTGGTTTGTCACTACTGCCCGAAGGAGTATCTCAACTACAATGGGGGAAGGTGTACGAAGAAAGTCTTGAATTATTAAACGCATTTCCGTTTGCAGATATAAAAGAGAAAAATTACTTTGGACTCACTATCCCTGTGTTTGTACAAGCAAAAGAAAGAGTTGAGCCAAAAAAGTTCTGGCAGTTTTGTGGAGATTTGAATAGCAAAAAATATGGAGAAACTTTTAAACTTTATAAAGAAATAAGTGTTTATAAGAAATCGATTGAATCTGATGGAAGAAAAGATATTTTATTTGAGAATCAAGAGCAGCATATTGTACGCATTTTTGATTCAAAGACGCAGGGGCATGAGTATCATTTGTATATCTTAGCTATTGCAATGCTCATAGAAAGTCGTCTACCTAAATACGCTTTAGTCAGTGGTAATATTGACTATAAACAATGTGTTAAAGCTAAGGAGTGGGCGGACATGCATCTTTCTACTCCAATTGATCTACCTGTTAGGGTGGACGCAGAGAGATTGCTTCCGCGATTTAGTCTTATTAATAATGACATTGATAAGATTGAGGTTCTGGATAAGTGGCTAATTGCTGATCAAGAAAAAAAGTTTGAAATTATTTTTAATCTCTTTTCAAGGGAGAGTTTCGTTCAGTGGTTTTTAAGAATTCTAAGGTCCTATTCCTCACCGGTGCAGATAGGCGCATTGAAATTTATGATCTATTATTTGAACATAGTAGAAGATTTAAAAGGCTTAATTTATTTAGCGTGTAAACATGAGGACGGTCCAAAATTTCAATCATCTGATATGATAAAAGCTATTGCGCGGACATGGATATGTTTGCCTCAAGAACACTTTTCGTTTATGAAAGCTTTTAATAAAGTTGAAGGGCATCCGGAAATTGTTGAACGGCAATTTGGAATGATGATGTTGGATTTAAGGTTCTCAGGTAGAGAAATCAAAACTCATATTCCCTTGGACGAAGTAGCAGCAAATTTAGAGAACCATTTTCCAGATTTTGAGGGAAGTATTGAACAAACTTTAATCGATGAAATTTCTTTAATAGAAGGAGAACTTCAAATCTTTCATGAACAAGTTAAGCCATCCCTTGAAATATCTGATGCATCTACAGAAAGTAAAATGTATTTAGCTGATGGGGATGCTTTTCTTTATTTCAACAATGATAATATCCTATTAACAGAAGACCAAGAACTACAATTGAGAGCTATCGCTTATAGTATTAAAGTCTTTATAGAAAAAAATGAATATTCGAAGATGTTAAATCAATTTTTATTTGGATCACTTTCGGATATGAAAAAAGTGTTGGCAGCGTTATCGAATGAAAAATTTCATATGATATTGACAGAACACACGTGGAACTGGATTCAAGAAACAGATAATGTAGAGTTAATAAAAACATTATTATTAAAATTAATAATTGACGAGTTAATGAGTAATAAAAGTGAAAAGAATAATTCGGATATGCGGAAAGCGATGTTCGAAAACAGGAAGCTATTAGAAAAAATAAATGGATATATCAAAGATGAGCAAACTATGGAAATTATGCAGGAGTGGATTAAGGAAGAAGAGGAAGGCAAAGGTAAATAGCGCTTAACAAGAGGGCAGCCGATGGAGAATAACCATCTTAATACAATCAAAAAAGCAATTGAAAATTCTGTTTTCTGCTTTGCAAGTCGGAGTGGACAGGGGTTCATTGAAAAAACAAAATGCCAATGCTATTTGGCTGGCCAAACCTACTGTGATGCTTATTTTGAACAATTGGAGTTTTACAAATTATATAGTGAATTAGAAAAGCAGGGGCTTACTAAGAATCAAATTATTGAAGATATCAAGGGAGTTTTTCAATGGGATAAAACATCATGGATTCAATATAATGTGAAGGATTAGTATTTTTTTAGGTCTGTTAAAAAGAAGAATAAAATTAAGGCAAGTAGTTTGCGGCTTTTTAGACAAGGAAGAGAGCGTATATGAAACTATTACTGTGTAAAAATTGCAATGATATATTTAATCTTGACTATTTAGAAAAAAGTTGTCGATGCGGTTTCACTAGAGGCAAGTACTTAGACCAAAGGTTAGCTGAATATTTTGGGGAGTATGCTGTGCCAATCGGGATTGCCAATGATTCTCTAATTAATGCAATAAAAAATCAACAGAATGAGGGCATGGGGGAATTATTTAAGGCTTTTGTAATTCCTGTCATATGTTCTACTTTTAAAAAGAATGAAGATAACAAATCAAGCTAGTTGAAGAACCTATTTTAAACCGATAAATTGAATTTGGTTTCCCTTGTGGAATAATTGACAGATCTTATTTTCGAAACTCCGATTCGTTTTTTAGCTATATACTATTGGATAGCTAAAAAACGAGTCGGAGTGTTGGTAGCATTTCGATTCGCGTCCATTGTGAATCTTAGAGTAAATAATCCACCCAAACGGTTCGTAATGAAAAAGATGACCTATAAATGGAGGTATAGTCTATTTATAGGTTTCTTTTTGTATTTAACATTTGGTATTGTAATGATTTTTGAACATTTAAGTCAATCTGTAACAGTTAGTCGAGTAAGTAAAATGCTAAATGATCAGGGGGTACTTACAAGAAAAAGACTATTGTGGATTCCAGCAGTAGTTAGACGCATTGCGAAATCTGAAGTATACGTCGGGGATCTTTTCTTTAATAAAAACCAAACGATTTATGTAAATGGAAATAAAGTAATAATCAATAGTTCAAGTAGTGAATATTGCCATGATCTAGTGACACTTTTGCCATAGTTGAGAGAAACCAATAAAACTCCTATTGTAAAGGGAAGGTGGAAGCAGATTGACACTTTACATGGAGCCTCTACGGGCATGGATTCCTAGCCAAAAGCCAGCATTATGGGGCTGTCTCGGCCCACAAGGCTATCTTGCTCGCCTTTCCATATAAAGTTGTAGCCTAGTCAGCTTGTTTATTCTAGGTGGCGCCACTCGAAGATCTAGCTAAAGTGATAAATATTTTAAAGGAAAACCATATTGAAATTGAGGTGTTGGGCAGCATGTAATTAAGATGGGCTTCATAATAATAGCAGAAAAGTAGAGGAATTGGCATCCATCTGCTTTTTTTGTTTACTGTTATTCTAACATTTTTTCGTCAAGGGTAACCTTGATTATTGCGTATCCTGTTTGATAACGACATAACCTTCTTTGTAAATCAATTGTAAAAGTAAATCGACAATTTCCTGAGCTTGTATTAGTTCTATCTTTTTTTCGTTTGCTATTTCTTTAGCTATTCTATCGCGAGTATTTCGTATCATTAGGTATTCCCCCATTGTTTAAGAAAATAGGTTGCGAAACTTAACCGTTTAAGCCCCATTTCTTTTTGCATATATTGATTATCTTACTTGATTACTGATATGAAACACTTTAACCGAATGACCTATTACTTCCTCAAGGCGCTTTTTGAACTGTCTTACAATCTCATCGGCATTTATCGACTTATTAATCCAATCTGTATCAATATATACAGCAAATTCATCGTTTATCAAGTAACCGTCTTCAGATTGCTCTCCTTTTATAACCATTCGTGTTGTTCCTTTTACCGTATCTAAATATATTTTAACTCATCCATTTTTACGTACTTACACATTGCCTTCCCTCCAAAATTAGTTTCTCTTCAGTTTTTATGTCTATTTCCTCCAATCCATTTTAAAATTTGAGTTTTGTCTTTTTTTATTTTACAACCATGGAAATATAAAATATAATAAATTATATATAAAAAATATGCACAATATAATATATAAATATACAATAATTAACTTTACATGCAAAGACTCAAATAATTAGTGGTTGAAGGAGCAGAGATGCAGTACGTAAAACATTTAGGATTTCTACAAATAGATATGTATATAATCACAAAATTAAACGAGGTTCCACAATCAAAAATCTCTGAAGAGCTTTTATCGGATATTGTAACCGTCCTTGCAAAACACGAAGTCGTAACGGATAGTATAATTTTCGATTTTTTAAGTAGTGAGAGATGTGAACAGAAGGATATTATACACAAGGCGTTGATTGATGCGGGTAAACGAATTGCTAAAGAAAATCTATAAGTGGCTCAGAAAAAGCAAAAGGTCATTAAATGAAAATATTTAACCACAAAAAAATGAGGAATGGTTCGATGTTTATATTTAAAAATGAAAATGGAAAAAACTCCTTAGAAATAAATATTGAATACCCTTTTGAGGATTTCTTTTCCTTAGTAAATCACATAAAACGAACCTCAAATCTGGATTTAGTGAGAACAGAAACAAAGCAGTTAATAGATGCTGGTATTCAAGTATGCTCATATAAAATTTACTACAAAGACTTAAATGAAGAGATTGGAATAATGATTAAAGATAGTTCTTATTCAATTCATTTTAGCAGTTTTATTACATTATCTGCTGTTCTAGAGAAGGAAAAGCGTAAGGAACTTGAGAGTAAAAATATAAAAGAAATCAGAATTTTTCTAAATAGCAGAAATGAAACGGATTTGTATGAGGTATGTATTGAGAATATAAAAAAATATTACCTAATGGAATCAACATCTCACCTTTCTAATTATCAAATAAAAAAGATTCTCTCTGGGAAACGTTCATTAAATTATATAGAGATTAGGCTTTAACATAATGGGATTAGATAATATATCACTAGTAAAAAGGAGAATAAACACATGGAAATATACTCTGGTAAATTAAAGATAGAGCTTGCAACAATCGTTGAGTCTTCAGAAGAAAATAATATGAAAAACAAAGTTCATGAAGGATTAACTATGGAATTGATGGGGGAAATTCGACTTTTACTAGGCGCTGCTGGATACATGGTAGGAGCTATTGGAACAACATTGGAGAAAGTTGAAAATCCCAAGTCTAGTGACTATTCTATGATTAAATCCGAAGTAGAGAAATCCAAAAAAGAAATTAACCGCGTGTATAACAAGGCTAGTAGAAGGTCAATTAAAATTGAATAAATTATTTTTTCGGAAGTTTTCGCTAATATAAAAACCGCCTTTATACCTATTAAGGCGGTTTTTATATTCCCGCTCATATACAAAAACAATAAAGTCTTTATATAAACGTTGTATTAGATGAGAAAGGACTAATTTTCTATTTCAGCTGTGACATATAAATGGAGATTTTAAAGCATTAGAAATCCTCTTCAAGTCTTTTTAAAGCTCTTGCATAGGCTGCATTTCGCTCTTTTTCTTCCCAATCAAGATTTTGAAGTATGCGCTGCCAATATATATTCCCTTGTTCTGCATATGATTTTGCAGTTTCTCTCCATAAAAACGCTTCTGCTTCTTCTAAAACAATATATGATCTACTTTGAATTTTGAAATGTGGCATACCTTCCTCTTTTAATAAACTGTATATAGTTGCAGGACTTGTTCTGAAGTAGTCAGCTGCTTCTTTTACCGTTAGGACTGTTCTACCGTAGTATCGTTTTTTTTCCTTTTTGGTTTCTTTTATTAGATCTTTAGAGAATTGATCAAGTTCTTCCCTAATTATCTGCCTGAGAATATCCTCTATCATTCTAGGCCCTCCTTTATTTTTTTCGAAATTAATAATTTCTGATTGTATCTTTGAAACATCCCAATTTTTATCTGGATCTGACCAATCATTCATTTTGTAATCCGAAATTGTCGGTTTAATTTCGTTTTCCT
Source organism: Niallia sp. MER 6 (assembly GCF_023714395.1). Lineage (NCBI taxonomy): Bacteria > Bacillati > Bacillota > Bacilli > Caryophanales > Bacillaceae > Niallia > Niallia sp. MER 6. The sequence continues at coordinate 8,220 of NZ_JAMAUK010000003.1, forward strand.
CAAGTATTATCCGGCCTTTAACTTTTAAATGTGGCATAGCTCTTGCATACGTTAATTGACGCAAAACAGAAGAACTAATCCCGTTTATGTTGGCAGCTTCTTTCATAGTAAGATATCTTTTTTTGATCTGGTTATTTGTTGGGGACAAACTTTCTGTAAGTACGATCAGTTCCTCATGGAGAATTTTGGTATAAAGATTCTCAAATAAGAAAGCAATCACCTGTTTTTCCATAGTCCACCTCACCTTAAAATGTCATATCCGACTCTATTATAAAACAAAAAAAGAACATATGTTTTGAAATATGTAACTATATTTAAATATTCTGTATTATAATATTAGTAGATAGAGTATTTATAATTTGAGAGTTGGGAGGATATGATTATGGTATATTATCCGAATATACAAAAAATATTAATATAAAGAATTCATTATAGGAATAACAGGGAATTGATTTTCAATAGGGGGCGATAGGTATGTCAAAAACACCAATACCTGAGAAGGTTAAAATAAGGCTATGGGGTAAGGCTGCAGGGCGTTGTCAGTATGAGGGGTGTAATAAGCCTTTATGGTATGACTCAACCACTAAGTCCGAATTTAATTCTGCCTACATAGCTCATATTGTGGCAGATAGTCCTGATGGTCCGAGGGGAGACAAGCAGCGTTCAGAATTATTGAGTAAAGATATTAAGAACCTTATGTTAATGTGTGATACCCATCATAGATTGATAGACCGTGATCAAGTTAAAGAACACCCCGAAGAATTACTTTTGGGGATGAAAAAGAGGCATGAGGAAAAAATGGAGATGCTGACTTCTTTAACAGAAGAAAAGCAATCGACTGTTCTACTATATGGAGCGAATATTGGACAAAATGGTTCAAATGTTAGTATGGAGAAAGCGGTATATGCTATGTTACCTGAAAAATACCCTGCAGAAAAAACGGGAATGGAACTAGGTTTTGAAGGCAGTATGTTTAATGATAAAGAACAATTGTATTGGACAATGGAGGCTGAAAATTTAAGGCGACAATTTAAAGGAAAAGTATTACCTAGAATTGAAGCCGGTATAAATCATATGTCCATATTTGCCCTAGCTCCCCAGCCGCTTTTAATAGAACTTGGAAGATTGTTATCCGATATACAGGCTGCGGATGTATATCAGTTGCATCGTGAACCTTCAGATTGGAAATGGCAAGAGACCCCTGAAGAATTTGACTATGTTGTTATCCCGCCGGATACAAAAACAAATACTGTTGCACTTAACCTTTCATTAAGTGGGACAATAGATAATAGTCGTATTCGGGATGTATTAGGAAACGATGTGTCGATTTGGACATTAACGATAGAAAATCCGTATAATGATTTTTTAAAAAGTAAGGAGCAATTGAGATCATTTAGAGAAGTTTTCAGAAAATTAATGGATCAAATTAAAAGTAACCATGGTCATAAAAATGAACTTCATTTGTTTCCTGCTGCCCCAGTTTCTATAGCTATTGAAATTGGAAGAGCGTGGATGCCAAAAGCGGATTTACCTTTAAGGATTTATGACGAAAATAATGGCTTTTCTCATGTTTGGAGTATTGAATAATTTAAAAGGAAGTGTTTCGGGTTGAATAATCGGGAAGATATTGTATTAAAGGAATTAGTTGAACGTTTGGATTTACCAGATTCTGCTTATGAGAAGGCAGAAAAAAGATATAAAGATTTAGGAGAATGGTTTAACAGGGATAACTCGAAACTCAGTGGTTATAATGTTCATATCTTTCCTCAAGGTTCTTTTTTGTTAGGTACTGCTATTCGCCCTATTAATGAGGAAGATGAATATGACTTAGATCTTGCCTGTAAGCTACGCCAAGGAATCAGTAAAAGTTCCCATACACAGGAAGAATTAAAAACACTTGTTGGAGAAGAGCTAGAAGCCTACAGAAAAGCAAGAGGAATTTTAGAGCCTTTAGTTCCAAAGCATCGTTGCTGGAGACTTGAGTATCATGATGATATTAGCTTTCACCTAGATATTGTCCCTGCTATCCCCCTCGATGATTTTAAGAAATCTATGCTATTCGAAGCTATGAATATGAGAGGAACAGGGGAGAGTGTTGCAAAGGGGGCATCTGAAAAAGCCATCTCAATTACAGATGACAGGGATCCCAATTATAAAAAAATTATTGATGAGTGGAATATTAGTAATCCTGAAGGTTATAGTATTTGGTTTAATGAACAAAATAAAACTACTGAAAATTACGTTTTATTAGAAAAAGCTCAAGTGGATAAGGTACCACTTTATAAACAAAAAAGCCCTCTTCAGAGATGTATACAAATATTAAAGAGACACCGAGATATTATGTTTGGTGATGATGAATCAAAGCCGATTTCCATAATTATTACAACATTAGCAGCAAGAGCCTATAATGGAGAAAGTGATATATACGTCGCTTTAAGTAATATATTAGAGAAAATGGCTGGTATGATTAATAATCAATCTCCTCGTGTCCCTAATCCGGTCAATCCTGAAGAGGATTTTGCAGACAGATGGGCTATGCCTGAGTGCATTCATTTAAACTTAGAAGAGAACTTTAAGATTTGGTTGCAACAGGCTCGGAGAGATTACAATAGTATAACAACACTGAAAGATCCTGTTTTGTTAACTGAAGCCATTAGCAAAAGTTTTTCGATATCAATAAATAGCGAGGAACTCAAGAAAAAACTTGGTTTAAGTAATTCATCTACTCCATTTAGTAAACCGAAAGATCATTACATTAGCGAGCCTGCTAAACCATGGAAACAAAAGATGTAGGCGGTTGGATATGAACTTACACGGAGCATTGGAATTCCTAAATGATTACCCGGAAATGTCTTTTGGTCCTATGAAGAGTAGGGAGTTAAATCTAAGAGGTACATTTAGATTCAGAGCAAATTACGAAGGTGGTCCAATCATAGAGGATAGGTATGAACTAGAGATTTTGATTCCTGAAGGGTTTCCGATTGAACTTCCAAAAGTTAAAGAGTTAAAAGGAAAAATACCAAGGGATAACAATTATCACATTAATCCGGATGATACATTGTGTGTAGGTTCACCACTTAGAGTCATTTTAAAACTCCAAGAATCGGCAACATTGAATACTTATGCGGAAGAATGCCTAGTACCATATTTATATGCCGTTTCTTATAAGTTGAAAAATGGAGGCGACTTTATTTTTGGTGAACTTGAACACGGTAAAAAGGGGATATTCAATGATTACTGTGATATATTAGGGCTTACAAATCCGAATCAGGTTGCTAAAGCACTATCATTGCTTTGTATGAAAAAAAGAATAGCTAACAAGAAAATTTGTCCTTGTGAATGTGGCAAAAGGCTAGGGTCCTGCAATTTTCACATTAAACTAAACACATTAAGATTGGTGGCACCAAGATCTTTTTATAAAAAACATTTATTAGATCTTATTTAGTAACCCTATTTTAAATAAGCATTGGGAGTTAAATCTCAATGCTTATTATCTTTAATCACTACCCTGAACAGTAATTATTATAATAATACTACACCACTACATCTCATTTTTTAATTTATGTTTTTCCTACCTTCAGCACTCGACGCATATTAACCAATGCCTACTTTTTCCTCTTAAATTAACACGGTTAACCTTAACATAATAAATCACATTTACATCATTATCTTTTTTATTCCATGCTAGCAGTGTTTTTCATTCCATTCCTTCACCCATGCTATTATTTTTTTGGCCCCAATTTGGGCCCAGTGGCCCCAGATTAGTGCATTATCTTGCTCCATTTTGCAAAATAAATATAAACGAAAAAACCCCTGAAACGTTGATTTAACAACATTTCAAGGGTTTTATTTGCATTATAATGCTTAATGCTAATATTAACGAGAGTAGAACTCAACGATAAGAGCTTCGTTAATTTCAGCTGGCAATTCAGAACGTTCTGGTAAACGAGTGAATGTACCTTCTAATTTATCAGCATCGAAAGTCAAGAAATCAGGTACGAAGTTGTTCACTTCAACTGCTTCTTTAACAATATCAAGATTACGTGATTTTTCACGCAATGTGATTGTTTGACCTGCTTTTAGACGGTATGATGGGATATCAACACGTCCACCATCAACGATAACGTGACCGTGGTTAACAAGCTGACGTGCTTGACGACGTGTACGAGCAAGACCTAAACGATAAACAACGTTATCAAGGCGAGATTCTAGAAGCGCCATGAAGTTTTCACCGTGTTTACCTTTCATTTTGCCAGCAATATCGAATAAATTACGGAATTGACGCTCATTTACACCATACATATGACGTAATTTTTGCTTTTCCTGTAATTGTAAACCGTATTCTGATAATTTTTTGCGTTGGTTTGGACCATGTTGTCCTGGAGCGTAAGGGCGTTTATCTAACTCTTTGCCAGTACCGCTTAAAGAAATTCCAAGACGACGAGAAAGTTTCCAACTTGGACCTGTATAACGAGCCATTGATGACTCCTCCTTCATGTTTTTATTTTGTAAAATAAAAACAGATGCAACTAGCCTTTATGTTTATTTTGTCTTCATGTACCTTCGCCCTAGCAGCTAAGGGTTACACAATACACCATCAAAAAAGCTTTTGAGGAACAAAATAAAGCAACAAAGTGATTTGCATATGCTGCAATATTTTACACAAAGAATATTATATGATTTCAACTGCCTAAAAGTCAAGCTAAGATTTATTAATTTTATGCTAGTAGAAATTTACCTTTATAGGAGCAGGAAAATTTTATGCTCTTGTATTCTCATTACAGCGCCTTGTGATATAATTGTTTTACTTTACTATAAGAATTGTCCGATAATTTAAGTATATAAAATTCCTACTTTTGGATTAGGCGAAAAGTATCTGTTGTTTATATAGGACTGGATGTTGCTAACTTTAGTCTAGCACTAAGTCTTGTCATTATAAAATTAAATAGAAGACAGCGGCAATATCTTTGGATAAATTGGGAAAAATACAATGAATAGTTAGATGAATAGGTGATAATTAGATGGATATGCTTGACCACCAATCAATAGTAAAGCTAAAAAGTCGTTTCTTTGATCTCTTTGATATAGAAAGTAAAAGCTTTAATTACGAAATAATTCTGCGAGAAATGCTTTATATTATTAAAAATTTTTTGCATGCTGCAGAAGTGACTTACTATAGTGCTAATGAGTGGAACGATGAATGGGCTGTGGAGGCGTCAACAAACCCAACAGTTGCAGCATCCATCCTTCCGTATACAGTAGATATAAAAAACAGGCTGCTGACAAGAGCAGTCAGCAAAAAGCCAATTGGTATTGATGAATTAGAAGAGTATGATTTGTTAATTCCTTTAAAAAATAAAGATGGCTTTTATAATTTTTTTGTTGTGAGATTAAATGAATCCGAACAAAGCAAATCACTTGGTGATGACTGTCTGTATAAGCTGATAAGTGAAGAATTTAGTTACTATATAATAAAGGTTCAAAATTTACTGGAAGTGGTTGCAGAGGAGAAAAGATATAAAAAACTCTTCAAGGTAACCGAAAAATTCCACTCCTCCATGAATACAGAAGGGGTTTTGCGGGCGATTATCAATACTTTAAAGGATATCTATCCATCGCTCGGCTATTATCTGTTATTGTCTCATGATAATAACACACATGGAGATCTGCTCATTAAGGATTTGGAATATGACAGCTCAAACCTTGCTGCGATGGAAGCCTACGTAACTGGTGAGATCCAGTTTGAGTATCTTCAAGAGGGCAGAAATTCGATACTATATGCTCCTTTGAAAGGAAAGCAAGGGGTATACGGTGTTTTGCAAGTAATTGCTGAAAACTCGGTTAAGTTCCCTAAAAAAGAAGTAGAGTTCATTTCTCTGCTTGCTAATACTGCGGGTGGTGCACTTGAAAACGCACAGCTGTATCAGCAGTCGAAAAAACTGGTGTCTGATCTTCAGCTTATTAATGAAGCGTCCCATCGGTTAAACGCTAATCTAAGGCTTAATGAAATGATGACATATATGTCGAATCGAATATCAACAAGCTTTGAGGCTGAAGAGGTAGGATTTATTTTATTTTCCGCTGAATCAAATACAGTGACTGTCTTAAACGGAAGCACGGACTTTTTCTGCTCAAAAGCTGCTGAAAGTTATATCCAGTATTTTAAAGAAAAGATTAAACAAGAAAAAGACTCTTTGTTTTTAGGAGATTTCAGTATGCCTGCCGAAGAGGATGCTGTTTTCAAATCGATTATGGCAGTGCCGATGATGCAAACAGGCATTTTAAAAGGTTTTTCTATCGTGATGCATCAAAAGCCGTATCATTTTTCATTTGATACTTTTAAGCTGCTGCAATCACTTATCCATCATTCTACATTAGCACTGACTAATTCTATGCTTAGAGAAGAGCTAGAAAAGATGGTCGTCACAGATCATCTAACAAAACTTTATTCCAGAAGCTTCTTAGATGAAAAGCTAGAAAGGTCCCTTGTAGAGGATGCAGAAGGTACATTCATTCTCATTGATATTGATAACTTTAAAGCAGTTAATGATACGTATGGACATCAAGTCGGTGACGAAATTATTATTCAGGTTGCTAATATCATCTTAGAAAACATTCGAGCGACAGATATTGGAGCAAGATGGGGCGGTGAGGAGCTCGCAATCTACTTGCCAAGAGTTCCGCTCCAAGTAGGGGTTGCTATTGCAGAAAGACTTGTGGAAAAAGTCAGGAAAAGCTCTGCCCCGCCTGTGACTATTTCCTGCGGGGTCTCCTATTGGATGAGACATAAGAAGGAGAATTACCATGCACTCTTTAAGCGTGCAGACAAAGCGCTGTATATTGCTAAGGAAACAGGGAAGGACCGAGTCATCGTCCAGGACGCATTCTTGCAAAAATAATGCTTGCTTCAAAAAGAAAACACCCCGAAACGTTTGAACTGCGCCCCAATTGTTAGACACATCTAACAATGGGAGGCGCAGTTTTTTATGGCAAAATATACATCAGAGGAAAAATTACAAGCAGCACTACGGTACTTAGAAGGCAAAGAAAGCTCACATGAAATTGCTAAAACTATTGGAACAGACCATAAAGCAATTCTTAAATGGGCGAAACAATATGAGTATAACGGTGTAGAAGCTTTTATTAAACGGTATACAAATTATTCAGCACAGTTTAAACTAGACGTACTAAATTACATGATTGAACATGGTACGTCCTTTATCGAAACTGCGGCTATATTTAATATAGCTACTCCATCTACACTTCGAAGTTGGAACAAACAACTTGAAACAAAAGGATTCGATGCCCTTCAATCAAAGAAAAAGGGGCGTCCATCCATGAAAAAAGAAACGAATAAACAACCAAAACAAACACCAGTAGAAGGGTCAACAGAAGCACTTCAAGCACGTATTAAGCAACTTGAAATGGAAAACGAGTATTTAAAAAAGTTGAATGCCTTAGTTCAAGCCAAGGAAACATCACCAAAAAAGACAAAGTAAAGGTCATCTATGAATTAAGGCATAAATACTCGGTGAAGGCATTTGCCAAATTTGCACAGATTCCACGTAGTACGTACTATGACTTAGTGAAGAAATTAGATCGACCCGATCTAGATGCCGAGTTAAAAACCGAGATTCAAGCGATTTACAACGAACATGAGGGTCGTTATGGGTACCGACGAATTCGTGATGAACTCGCAAATCGTGGGCGAAAAGTGAATCATAAAAAAGTTCAACGCATCATGAAAACCCTTGGTTTAAAGTGCATAGTCAGAATGAAAAAGTATAAATCATATAAAGGGACAGTCGGTAAAATCGCACCTAATATTTTAGACCGCAAGTTTACAGTTGAAGTCCCTAATACGAAGTGGGTAACCGATATTTCAGAGCTTAAATTATTTGGTGAAAAGCTCTATTTATCACCTGTTTTAGACTTATTTAATGGGGAAATAATTACATACACAATTGGTCATAGACCCACGTATTCCCTTGTTTCAGAAATGTTGGAGAAAGCATTAGAAAAGTTACCAGAGGAACACCAATTACTGATGCATTCCGATCAAGGTTGGCATTATCAAATGAAACAATATCGTCACGCACTTGCATCAAGAGGCATTGTGCAAAGTATGTCTCGTAAAGGAAACTGTTACGACAACTCAGTTATGGAGAATTTCTTTGGAATTCTTAAATCGGAATTCCTCTACTTAAAGGAATTTGAAAGTATGGAACATTTTAAATTGGAACTTGAAAATTACATAACGTATTACAACACAAAACGCATGAAGGCAAAATTAAAAATGAGTCCGATACAATACCGAACTCATTTTATACAAGCTGCCTGACGAAATAACCGTGTCTAACTTTTAGGGGTCACTTCACGTTTCGGGGTGTTTTTCGTATGAACTAGAACAAATTAATTTACAAAATCCATTAGGGCAGAAACAAATAATTCTAAATACTTCTTGTCTGTTTCATCAAAGCGGGATTTTTCAGGTGAATCAATATCGAGAACACCTAATAATGTGCCGTCTTCTTTCACCAATGGCACGACAATTTCTGATTGGGAAGCAGCATCACAAGCAATATGTCCCGGGAATTGATGAACATCTTCCACTAATACTGTCTCCTTCTTCTCGGCAGAAGTTCCGCAAACACCTCTTCCGAAAGGAATACGAACACATGCAGGCAAACCTTGGAACGGGCCGAGTACAAGCTCCTTATTATCCTCTGTTAAATAAAAGCCTACCCAATTGACACGATCCAAAAATTGATTCAAAAGAGCAGCTGCATTTGATAAGTTTGCAATTGTATTTGATTCGCCTTCAAGAAGAGCTTTCAGCTGTTTAATTACCAATTCGTATTGCTGTTCTCGATTGCCTTTGTATGTTTCGACGTTAAACAAGCAAATCACCTAACTTTCCTTCTATTATTCTCATTATTTTAGCAGATTAGAGCGAATATGAAAAAGTTTTGTCGACTTTCTTTTAAAGGATTGGCCAATATAATCAAGAAATTTATATAGAGGCTATTCTTCTATCATTTATGCTGCACAAAAATAATTATTATTCAAACATATATTACTTTGAATAGCAAGAGAAAAGAGGCGATATGGGTGAAAAGAAATTCAAAGGAAGCAATAGTCGAATCTGCGATTACATTATTCAACAGAAAAGGCTACAATGGTACATCTATCAGAGACATCGCAGGCCATGCCAATGTAAATATTGCAAATATTTCCTACTACTTTAATGGTAAGAATGGTTTGCTTGAGTATTGCTTCACTAATTATTTTGAGAATTATATGGCTGTCCTGGAGGAGGTTTGCCGCCATAATTATAGCAGCATGTCGGAAAAGCTGAAAACAGTCGTAAAAGAAATCATTGAATTTCAATGGAAGAATTTACAGTTAACAAGGTTCGTACTCCGAGAAGTATCTATTGATTCCCAAGTTGTCAGGGAAATATTGTCTACTTATTATGTAAAGGAACGCTATTATTTATCAAGCATTTTGGAAAGTGGCATAGAAAAAAAGGAATTTAAAAAACAATCTGTTCCATACAGCATCATTCAGTTAAAAAGCTTCCTTTCTATGCCTTTTCTAAATGCATCGTATATTCAAGAGGTTCTTCATATTTATTTAAATGAACCATATTTCATCAAAAAATACCTAGAGGAAATCGATAAATGGATTGATGAAGTAATTTGCTTTCCGCAGCGCTTAGCCGTTCCCAATTAATAGATGTTGCCCTTGTCCTAAATCCTTGGCTTGGTGGGCATCTGATCCATATATAAGCGGGATTTGCAGACGCACTGCTTCCTCTATCGCCCAAATGGGAGGGTATGTCTCCTCGCATAATGGCTTAAATAATCCTGCTGCATTATAATCCAGCTCAAGCTCCTTTTGTTTCACAAGATGAAGTATTTCCTTTATAGCAAGTGAAAAATCCTGAACCGGAGGGAATTGCTTTTGAAACTTATGGACAAGCGTCATATGTCCGATTCTTTTCGGTTTAAATGGACCTAAATCAGCTAATATCGATTTAGAGAGTGTTTGGAAATAGCATTCATAGATACAATCAACATGTCCATATTTCTCAATCATACTAGCAAATATTTCGGGGCTGTAATCAAGGCAATCATATTTTCCGTGTGGATTTTTTAAAAAATGCACACTCAATACACTGTCATCTAAAAATTTCCCCCACTCTAGCAAGAACTCCATCGTTCCATTCTCATAGCCTTCAATATAATCAATCTCTAGACCAAGATTAATGATCAGTTCCCTGCTGAATTCCGCCTTTACTTCTAAGACATCTTCGACATAAGAAGGCAGCTGCTCCATTGTCATGCTGCTGTCTTTTGTCGGGGCTGCATCCTCAAACCCCTTCGGTAACGGGGCATGTTCCGTGAACGTTATCTCTTTAAATCCTAGGTCTATAGCTCTTTTTATGTATTCTTTTAATCCGTCCTTTGTCCCATGCGGACAATATGGTGTATGAATATGACCATCTCTTTTGTACATGACTCTCACCCTTTCCCAGTATGGCTATATTTATTATACCTTTATTGTTCCGATATACAGGAATGCTTTTTTTAAAAATATTCTATAAATGCTTAAAAACAGACGGAAATCGGACTGAATTTCACTAGGGAGTAGTGCCGGCAAGATACGGGGAGAACTATTGTTTGCCTTACGTAAATTCACATAAAGAAAAACTGTCTTGGAAAATAACAATTTTCTTTAAAAAAAAAATAAAATATTAGTCAAAAATTGTCGTTTACATGGTATCATAAATACAAATATATAACCTTTACATATAAAAGTATGTTGAAATAAATTTGGTCGGTGTATGAACAGGGGGCTTCAAATGAACTACATAATCGGAGGAGTAGGCATTTTAATCTGCCTATTTGCAGCAGGATATTTTATTAGAAGAAAATATTATGGAACAGTGGATGAGCTGGAAAGCTGGAAAATCGATATAATGAATCGGCCTGTGTTGAATGAGCTTTCGAAAGTGAAAAAGCTTAATATGATTGGGCAAACGGAGGAACTCTTTGAAAAATGGAGAGCTGATTGGGATGGTATCGTGACAGATCAGTTGCCGGAACTCGAAGAGCTTTTGTTTGATACAGAAGAGTCGATTGATAAATATAAGTTCAGAAAAGCAAAAGAGCTTCAGAAAAAAATCCGCGTTAAATTGGAGAGCATGGAGAGCAGCATCGAAACAATGCTTGAGGAGCTTAATAATTTAATTGGAAGCGAAGAAAAGAACAGAACTGAAATTGATGCTTTAAAGGAATCCTATCGAGAAAGCAAAAAGACATTGCTAGCACATAGGCACTCTTTCGGAGAAACAGAAAGCAAAATAGAAGAAATGCTGCAGGAAACTACTGTAAAGCTAAAAGAGTATGAAGAAAAAACGAATAATGGCGATTATTTGGAAGCAAGGGAAATTATTCATGCAATCGAAAAGCTCACTGGCGATATTCGCTACTTGATTGATAATGTGCCTCCGTTGCTTATTGAGTGCCAAACGAAGCTTCCTGAACAGCTGAATGATTTAAAAGATGGATATGCAGATATGCTGGAACAAGGCTTCATTCTTGAACATATCCAGCTTGAAACAGAAGTGAAGGAAATTGAAGTGGAACTGGAAGAAAGCAACAAGCTGCTTGTAGAAGGAAAGATAGAGCAGGTGCAAAATGTTATTGCAGAAGTACAGGAAAAACTGGATCTTCTGTATGACTTGCTTGAAAAAGAAGTAATTGCAAGAAACTACTGGAACAAAAACTTAGATCCTGCTAAGGCAATCCTTGAAGAAATCAGGGAAGGGAACTCTCGCCTTCAAGTAGAGGTATCCTTGCTGCAGAGAAGCTATAATTTGAATGATGAAGATTTAGAGCTGCAGTTCAAACTCGAGAAACGTCTGAAGCTATTATACAAGCAATATGAGGTGCTTGAGCATAAGCTGTTGACAGAGTCTGCGGCACATACGATTTTAAGTGAGGAACTAAAGGTTCTTAAAGAGCAGCTTGAGAGTGCTTCAAAGGAACAGGAGGACCTCTTTGACAAGCTTCATGCCTTAAGAAAAGATGAAGTAGCTGCACATGAAAAAATGACAGAGCTCACAAAGCAAATGACAAATGCTCTTCGGATGGTTGCGAACAGTAATTTGCCTGGTGTTACAGCAGAATACAATGAGCTTGCAGAAGAGACAAAGGAAGCTATGGCTAAGCTTAAAACCGTATTGCAGGAGGCGCCACTTGATTTGCCGACGGTTCAAAGCATGGTTGAAAATGCAGAGCATGTTACACATGCGCTGGTGAATGCTACGGAAGAATTGGTTGAGACGGTTCTGTTGGCTGAGAAGGTCATCCAATATGGTAATAGATACCGCCGTAAATATCCAAAGGCTGAAAAGTCGCTTGCAGAAGCGGAAATGCTTTTCCGTAAGTATCGTTATAAGGAAGCATTAGAGCAAGCAGCTGCGGCGGTTGAGGAAATTGAACCTGGCAGTATGAAGCGAATGGAAGCTTTGATTGGCGATTTAAGGGAAAAGCAAATGAAATAGAAAAAAGAAGATAGCCCGAGCAAGGCTATCTTTTTTTTGCAGTGCAATTCAAACTATCTTTTTGTTTTTAACGCATAGCTCTATTATATTTTCAAATAATGTTTACTATGATACCATAAAGTGCTGGAGTTCTTAGTTAGGAGGGGCTTATGATATATTTGGATAATAGTGCGACAACAAAGCCGTTTCCGGAAGTGATTGAATCCTATACAGCAGTTGCAGCAAACTATTTTGGAAATCCTTCTTCTTTGCATCGAATAGGGATGGAAGCAGAGAAGCTTTTGATACAAGCAAGGGCTCAAATTGCCGCGTTGCTAGATGTTAAGGAAAGCGAGATTTATTTTACTTCTGGCGGTACAGAAGGAAACAATATGGCACTAAAAGGGATTTCTCGAAGGTTTAAGTCAAGAGGTCAACATATTATCACAACAAGCATAGAGCATGATTCGATAATGAAGGTAATGGAACAGCTGGAGCAAGACGGTTTCTCCGTAACATACCTTCCTGTTAACGAGGATGGGATTGTATCTGTTGAGGATATTAAAAAACATATACAGAGTGATACAATACTTGTTTCTATCATGCATGTTAATAATGAAACAGGCGCAATCCAACCGATTGAAGCAATCGGAAAGTTATTGAACGAATATCCTAAGATATATTTTCATGTAGATGGTGTTCAGGCAATAGGAAAAACGCCTCTTTCATTAAGAGATTATCATATAGATTTATATACAATGTCCGCACATAAATTTCATGGACTAAAAGGCAATGGTATCCTGTTTGCAAAGGACGGAATTAATATTTCTCCATTGCTTGCCGGCGGAGGACAGGAGCGCAATGTAAGAAGCGGAACGGAAAATGTGGCAGGTGCAGTAGCAACAGCGAAAGCTTTAAGAATGCAGCTTGATAACTACAAAAATCAGTTTGGGAAAATGCTTGAACAGAACAAGTTCATCCGTGATCAGTTAGAAAGCATGGATAATGTTGTTGTCCACTCCCCGGTTAACAGTGTTCCGCATATTATTAATTTCTCAGCAAGTGGTATCAAAGCAGAGGTATTGATTCACGCCCTCGAGGAAAAAGGTATTTTTCTGTCGACTACTAGTGCGTGTTCATCAAAGACAAACACAGTCAGCAAAACATTATTGGCTATGGGAGTACCGGAAAATATCGCAGAAAGTTCTTTTCGAATCAGCTTGGCTTATGATAATGAGTTAAAAGATATTCGGGAAGCAATGTCTGTATTAAAGGAAACTATCAACTGGCTAAGAGGAGTAATGAACAGATGAAGTATGATCGTATATTAATTCGGTATGGAGAGCTTTCTACTAAAGGAAAAAACAGAAAAAAATTCGTTGATAAATTAAGACATTCCATTGCAGATGCTTTAAGCAGTTTTCCTAACATCAAAATTGACGGACAGCGTGACCGTATGTATGTCATTTTAAATGGGACGGAAGCAGAAGCTGTCGTTCATTCATTAAGGAACATCTTTGGAATTCAGTCATTCAGCCCTGCTATTAAGGTCGACCGAGATTTAGACTTGCTGAAAGACACAGCATTAGAGCTTGTATCTTCAATCTATAAGGATGGAAATACGTTTAAAGTGAGTGCGCGAAGATCTGATAAGACCTTCTCCTTGGACACAAATGAACTGAACCATTTTTTTGGTTCTCATATTTTGAAAAATATTCCTGGTATAAAAGTAGATGTCAAAAATCCCGATATTACACTGCAGGTCGAAGTGAGAAGTGAGGCAGTGTATTTGTCGAGTGAAAACTTTGCTGGTGCTGGTGGACTGCCTTCTGGTGCGAGCGGAAAAGCAGTTCTTATGCTATCAGGCGGGTTAGACAGTCCTGTTGCAGGCTACTTGTCTATGAAGAGAGGGCTTGAACTTGAGGGGGTTCACTTCTTTAGTCCTCCATTCACTAGTGAAAGAGCTAAGCAAAAGGTTGTCGATATTGGCAATGTGCTTGCTTCCATGAATGGGCGGTTTGTCCTTCACATTGTACCTTTTACAGAGATACAGCAGTTAATTCATAAACAAATACCAGAAAACTATACAATGACTGCGACAAGAAGGCTAATGCTGCGAATCACAGATGAAATCAGAAGAAGGCAAGAAGCATTAGCAATCATTACAGGGGAAAGTCTCGGTCAAGTTGCCAGCCAGACCCTTGAAAGCATGTATGCGATAAATGCAGTTACAAATACACCGATTATCAGACCATTGGTCGCATCTGATAAAGGAGATATTGTCGACATTGCTAAGTCTATTGGAACATATGACATCTCCATCAGACCTTATGAGGATTGTTGTACAGTATTTGTTCCTGCTTCCCCAAAAACAAAACCGAAAAAAGAGAAGGTGGAGTTTTATGAGAGTTTTGTGGACTTTGAGCCAATGATTAAGGAAGCTGTCGACAAAGTAGAAACAATTATACTAACTGGCAAACAGGAAGAAAACAGTCTGTTAGACAGCTTGTTTTAACAGAAAGTAACCTATTTGCTAGTAGTGGTAATAATGTGAACAATTACCAATTAGAAAAAATGAATGAAGTCCATGTGTATTACACATTCTATTATCAACAAGGAGGTGATACACATGGCAAACAACAACAGCAGCAATAACTTAGTAGTACCTGGTGCAGACCAAGCTCTACAACAAATGAAATATGAAATCGCTTCAGAATTTGGCGTTAACTTAGGTGCAGAAACAACTGCTCGCGCTAACGGTTCTGTTGGTGGTGAAATCACTAAACGTCTAGTTCAAATGGCTGAACAACAACTTGGTGGCGGATACCAACAATAATAAAATAATATGGCGATAGAGATGAGGCCTTTGCCTCATCTCTTTTTGCTTATAAATCACTTATTATCTCCTTAGCGAAAATGAAATATTTTAAAAATGAAAGAGTTAGTAGTATAATGACATAAGTATTTTTAAACCTAATCACTAGGGGGAAATGAAATGGGTCGGGAAGAATTATTGGCTCCGGAAATGTATAACTTCGTTTCCGAGATTGAAAAGTTTGCGCAAAACAAAGAAAGGCTTGCATTGCGCTGGCAAAATGAAAGCGGAGATAAGCAAGAAATTACATACAGCCAACTTATGCAGCAGGCAAATAAGATGGGCAATGTTTTTAAGGAAGCGGGCCTTGTAAAAGGTGATGTTGTATTGGTCATTGTACCAAGACTGATTGAAGCGTACCAAGTATACATAGCTGCACTGAAATTAGGGCTTACAATCCTTCCAAGCTCAGAAATGCTTCGGGCGAAGGATCTGCAATACAGGATTACACACGGTGAAGTGAAAGCTGTCATCAGCTATTATCCATTTTTGGACGAGCTTAACAAAGTAGAAGAGCTCAACAGCCTGAAACGATTTGTTATCGGCAAAGAAGCAGATGGATGGAGATATTTAGATGAAGCAGCAGCAGACGCTTCTGATGAGTTGGAGTTAACGATAACAAAAAAATCAGATACAGCATTTATTTCGTATACGTCTGGAACTACAGGTAATCCAAAAGGTGTTGTACATACACATGGCTGGGCATATGCTCACCTTCGTACAGCTGCGCCAAACTGGCTGTGTATTGAAAGTGGCGACTTAGTTTGGGCTACAGCTGGACCTGGCTGGCAGAAATGGGTTTGGAGTCCGCTTCTTTCCGTATTAGGATCAGGTGCAGTCGGATTTGTTTACCACGGCAAGTTCGATCCTCGCAAATATTTACAGCTGCTCGAAGACTATGAAATCAATGTATTATGCTGTACTCCTACAGAGTATCGCCTGATGGCTAAAGTAGAAGATATCGGTTCATTCAAGCTTCCTAGCTTACGAAGTGCAGTTTCAGCAGGAGAGCCGCTGAACAGAGAAGTAATCGATGTATTCAAAGCTCATTTCAATCTTGATGTACGAGATGGATATGGCCAAACAGAAAATACGCTGCTGTTAGGCATTACAAAAGGAGTTCCACTTCGTCCAGGTTCGATGGGCAAACCAACACCTGGAAATATTGTTGAAGTTGTCGACGAAAATGGTAAACCATGTGCAGTGGGAGAAGTTGGCGATATTGCTGTCCATAAAGACACACCTGCTTTATTTAAAGAGTACTTTAAAGAGCCGGAGCGGACTAGACAGCAGTTCAGAGGCGAATACTATATTACTGGCGACAGAGCGAAAAAGGATGCAGACGGTTATTTCTGGTTTGAAGGCAGAAGTGATGATATCATCATAAGCTCTGGCTATACAATCGGGCCATTTGAAGTCGAAGATGCACTAGTTAAACATACTGCAGTAAAAGAGTGTGCTGTTGTCGCAAGTCCAGACCCTATCAGAGGAAATGTCGTAAAAGCATTTATTGTGCTTCGTGATGGTATCGAAGGGACAGATGAGTTAGTGAAGGAATTGCAGACACATGTTAAGACTATGACTGCGCCTTATAAATATCCGCGTAAGATTGAATTTATCAATGAGCTTCCTAAAACAGCTTCTGGTAAAACAAGAAGAGTGGAACTAAGGGATAATGAACAGAAAAACAATGGATAACCGAAATTTCGGTTTATGAAATACCCTATAAGCAAAGAAGGAATAAGCAGCATGTATGCAAAATATATACATAGCTGCTTATTTGTTTAGGAGGAAAAGAATGGGTACTTTATTTTATGGTGGAACAATATACACAATGAAGCAAGAGGGCGAAATGATAGAGGCTGTATATACAGAAGGACAGCTTATAGTCGATTATGGCGATAAACAGACGCTTGAAAAAAAATATAGAAGCAACATAACGGATCAGGTCCATTTAAAAGGTGCTGCCATGTTGCCGGGCTTTGTGGACAGTCATATGCATCTTATTGGACATGGGGAAAGACTGCTTCGTCTAGACCTGTCCGCATGTATTTCAAAAGAAGCTGCATTGCAGCTTATAAAGAAAGCAGGAAAGAAGGCAACAGCAGGTGAATGGATTTTAGGGGGAGGCTGGAATGAGAATATTTGGGATGACAAATCTCCACTCACTAAAGAAGAACTTGATAAAGCAATCCCGAATAATCCAGTTGTTTTGGACAGAATCTGCAAACACGCCATTGCAGTGAATTCAAAGGCATTACAATTAGCAAACGTGACAAATAAGACAGAAGAGCCCTTTGGCGGAGTAATAGAAAGAGATGAAACAGGTGCCATTACTGGGGTATTGAAGGATAAAGCGCAGGAGCTTATTACTAAGGTCATACCTGAGAAAAGTCATGAATATGTTAAAAATGCATTACGTGAAGGCATCAAGGATGCTTACAGACTTGGTTTGACAGGTGCTCATACAGAAGATTTATTTTATTATCACGGTTTTGAGGGAACTCAAACAGCCTTCAAGGAAGTGATAGAAGAAGAGGGGCATCTGTTTAGGGCACATTTGCTTGTACATCATCGTGTTTTTGATGAGATGGTGAAGTCCGGAAATACTTATCAATCTGGGGGAGATTGGGTAGAATTTGGCGCCATGAAAATATTTGCAGATGGCGCATTTGGCGGGAGGACAGCATTTTTAAGCAGACCTTATGCTGATGATCCGTCCACACAAGGTGTCAGCATCTTTACAATGGAGCAGTTAGAGGAGCTAATCAAGAAGGCAAGAGAAAATAATATGCCTGTAGCAGTGCATGCTATTGGGGATGCCGCTTTTGATATGGTTTTACAAATGATTGAGAAGCATCCGTTAAAGGGATACGGCAGAGACAGACTCATTCATGCAACCATGCTGCGTGAAGACTTAATCAACCGTATGAAAGGCCTTCCCCTTATACTAGATATTCAGCCTAGCTTTGTTACATCAGATTTTCCATGGGTGTATGACCGACTTGGCAAGGATAATATGAAATATTGTTATGCATGGAAAACATTGCTCAAAAGCGGACTTCATTGTGCAGGCGGTTCTGATGCACCAATTGAATCCGCTGACCCTCTTGCAGGTATTTATGCTGCCGTGACGAGAACGAATACAGAAGATCTAAGCGGAGCAGGCTATATGCCGGAACAAGCATTATCTGTATATGAAGCAGTAAGCTTGTATACAAAGGGCAGCGCCTATGCTATTTGCCATGAAAAAGACAGAGGCGTAATTGAAAAAGGATACCTTGCAGATTTCACGGTGCTTGATCAAGATTTATTTACAATAGAGCCTAAAGATATCCAGAAAGTACAAGTTGTACAAACTATTATTGCAAGTGAAACTGTATATCAAAAAGAAGAGAGAGATTAAGGAATACTTAATCTCTTTTTCTTTTTTGGAAAATTTCGGGTTGTGCATTATCTGGAATAGAATTATAATATGAAATATTTCGAAAATAGAAAGAAGAGATAAAGATGAAGGATAACCAAATGAAAACGGGAGTGCTGTATGCTGCCATCGCTTACTTAATCTGGGGGTTATTTCCGATTTATTGGAAGAATCTGCAAGGGGTAGGAGCAGACGAAATTCTCGCAAATCGAGTGTTATGGTCTTTTGTATTTATGGTATTGCTAATAACAGTAACAAAGAAATGGAAAAAACTGATTGGAGTGCTTTCCAGTTTCAAAACTAATAAAAAACAAGGCTTGATGCTATTTGTTGCTTCTTTGTTAGTTAGCTGCAATTGGTTTATCTATATTTGGGCAGTTAATGCAGACCAAATTATTGAAACTAGTCTTGGCTATTATATTAATCCTTTAGTCAGCGTATTGCTTGGCATGATTGTGCTGAAGGAAAAATTGACAAAAACACAGTATGTTTCTGTCGGTTTAGCAGCCATTGGAGTAATAATTTTAACCTTTTCCCATGGAAGCTTTCCATGGATAGCTTTGTCCCTTGCATTCACGTTTGGATTATATGGTTTGGCCAAGAAGCTTATTTCAATTGATTCAAGTATAGGGCTCACATTAGAAACATTGTTTATAACACCAATTGCATTAATGTATATTGCTTATTTATTTGTTAAGGGAGACCATGCTTTTCTGGCAGTTTCACCACAATTGGATTTGTTAGTCATTCTTTCTGGTGTGTTAACAGCAGTTCCGCTCCTATTTTTTGCTAAAGGTGCTCAACGAATACCACTATCCATGCTGGGATTCATCCAATATATGACACCAACTTTGACTCTTATTTTAGGTGTATTTGTTTATGATGAACCATTTACAACAACCCATTTATTATCCTTCCTGTTTATTTGGGCTGCATTATCGATTTATTCTTTATCAAAGACAAAGCTGTTTTCTCATGCAAGCAGTGCAAAAGGCAAAAAAAGCGCAGAAATTTAAGAAGGCATATAGAGTCTCTTGCTAGTTAAGAATGAACTTATTCTTATAAGCAGACTATAAAACAGAAGAATCTTGAAACATTTATTATAGTCATTCGTAGAAAGTAAGGAGAAGGAGGGATACATAAGCAATGAATAAAAAAAGATGGGCGGCACTTGGAATCGCTGGATTCATTTTTGTGTTTTCAATAATCACAAGCTTTGTGTCGACAGCGTTAACTACTGATTTCAGCAGTGTTTTTTCCGATTTAATGGCAAGCAGTGAAGAGGAATTTGCAGAAACTACGTTGGAGAGTGGAGATGAGTTTAATAAAATAGCTGTGCTTGAAGTGGATGGGACGATTCAGGATACTGGAGATACACAATCAATCCTTTCATCTGCGGGATACAATCACAAAGCCTTTATGAAAAAGCTTGATAAAGTGAAGGATGATTCCGATGTTAAAGGGATAATTCTTAGGGTGAACTCCCCAGGCGGAGGAGTTGTCGAAAGTGCAGAAATCCATGACAAAATCGTCGAAATACAAGAAGAAACTAAAAAGCCTGTATATGTTTCAATGGGATCAATGGCGGCTTCGGGAGGGTATTATATCTCGGCACCTGCTGACAAAATCTACGCCAGCCAGGAAACGATGACAGGATCATTAGGTGTTATTATGTCAGGTTATAATTTCGAAGGACTTGCTGAGAAGTACGGGGTTGAATTTGTAACAATCAAAAGCGGTCCATATAAAGATATCATGAGTTCTACAAGAGAAATGACAGATGAAGAAAGAGATATTCTTCAGACGATGATTAACAATTCCTATGATGGATTTGTAAAGGTTATTTCAGAAGGCAGAGGCATAAAAGAGGATAAAGTCAGAGAGATTGCCGATGGCCGAATTTATGACGGCAGACAGGCGAAGGATTTGAATTTAATAGATGATTTTGGTTACTTGGATGATGTCATTGCTGCGATGAAAGCTGACTATAAGTGGAATGATGCAATGGTTGTGAGCTATAGCGATTCAGGAAGCTTGGCTTCCATGTTTGGCATGTCAGCAAAAAGTTTGCTTAGCGGAGAAGAGCGTGAGTTGGCCAATATTCTTACAATCGCAACTAATGCAAATTCACCGCGGCTTATGTACTTGTATGCAGAATAGGGGGTCGGATAAATGGATATGGATATAACAAACACAGGAACCGATCAACTCACTGGACATGCTGAAGAACAGGCAAGTACGAAAAATGATTTACATCATTATGCTGGTTTTTGGATGCGGTTTTGGGCGTATATTGCTGATATCATTATCATTACTAGCATACACCGGATTATAATTTATCCTATATTTCGCTTAATGGACTTGTCTACGGAAAACACGGGCCTGTTTTCTGCCGTAAATATTCTGACAGCATTCGTTTTCTACCTGTATTTTGTATTGATGACAAAGTATTTTAAGCAGACGTTAGGAAAAATGATTTTCGGTTTGAAGGTAATTCCCTTGAAGAAAGATCAATTAACGTGGGACACCGTTATTTTCCGGGAGTGGATAGGCAGATTTATATCTGCAAGTATTTTTATTCTCTATCTTCTAGTCGCATTTCTGCCAAAGAAACAAGGCTTGCATGATTTATTTGCAGATACTGCTGTTGTACACGAAAGACGCTAGCATATAAGTTCAAGAGAAACCTGCCTTTATGGCAGGTTTATTTTTTTATTCATTAGCAAATAATAGTAAGGCTGAAAGGATGTGCACAGTGTGAGAGTTATATTCATCATCGGCATCATTATTCTATGCCTTCTTCTTTTGTTTTTACTGCTTTTATTGATGAAAATTACTGTAAGGATACGATATTACCATGCAAAAGACAATGATGATCTTTCTATTGAAATTAGAGTGTTTTTTGGTCTGATAAGAATCAAGAAGAAATTCCCGCTGATTAAAGTAGATGATAACTCTCCTTCTCTTGTTGTTAAAGAAGAAACAAAAGTGAAGGTTGGAGAGGATGGACCTGAACAGAAAGGTGATAAGAAGACAAACCAATTTACAGGCGACGATTTACTTAATACCTTTTCCAACACAAAGGAACTGCTTCAGCATGTTGTAGGCTTTCACCGCATTTTCCGCTATTTACTGTCAAAAGTCCGCATAAAGGATATCGAATGGAGCTCCATTATCGGACTGGGAGATGCTGCCCATACAGGGGCGATAGCAGGAGCTGTTTGGGCGGTTAAAGGTGCGATTATCGGTATCATCAGCAATTATATGAAAATGCAAAATATGCCTCATATACATATATATCCGCAATTCCAGCGCAATGCTTCAGAAACTTTATTTAAGTGTATGATTCGATTTCGCTTAGGGCATGCTATGATTGCAGGAATTAAACTAGTGAAATATTGGAAGGGCGGTATGCCTCATTTAAAAGCAAATAATGAAGCGCCGGCCATCCAAAAATAATAATGAATAACGAAAATGGAGGAATAAACATGTCTGATCATCCAATACAAGGCTTAATGACAACTGCAATGGAAAACTTAAAGGAAATGATCGATGTCAATACGATTATCGGAGACCCTGTTGAAACTCCGGACGGCAGTGTAATCCTTACTGTTTCAAAGGTTGGTTTCGGGTTTGCAGCAGGTGGAAGTGAATTTACTCTTGAAGATCATTCTTTGCATGACAATGGTGTAAGCAAACACCCATTTGGCGGCGGAAGCGGCGGCGGAGTTTCTATTACGCCAATAGCATTCTTAATTGTTAATGGCCAAGGAGTAAAAATGGTTCACCTTGACGAAAGCACACACCTATATGAAAAACTATTGGATTTTGCTCCGCAAGCTGTTGATAAAATTCAGCAAATGTTCTCTAAAAACGGAGACAGCCAGTCAGGTTCCGGACAGCAGCAGCAATCTTCCAGCCAAACTGCCAGCAAGAAGGAAGATATTGAATTTTAATAATAGATAATAGGTCTGAAACCACATTTTAAGGCAGTCTTTTTTAGCCTGTGGAATCAGACTATTATTTTTTTAGCAGACATTTTCTTTGCAAATAGACCCGTGTATCGCTATGATAAACACATATACATATTTAAAATTACGGGAAGGGTGACTTTAATGCCTGCAGTAACATTCAAAAACAACCCCGTCACATTAATTGGCAATGAGGTAAAGGTTGGAGACAAGGCTCCTGACTTTAAAGTGTTGGCAAACGACATGACGGAAATTACGCTGGATAGCTCTAAAGGAAAGGTACGCTTATTCAGTGTCATCCCATCCATTGACACGGGTGTATGTGATGCTCAAACGAGACGCTTTAATGAAGAGGCTGCAAAACTTGATAATGTAGAAGTAATTACAGTAAGTGCAGACCTTCCCTTCGCTCAAAGAAGATGGTGTGCTGCTGCCGGATTGGAAAATGTCATTACTGTATCAGACCATAAAGATCTTTTCTTCGGCAAAGCGTACGGTGTAGTAATGGAAGAGCTGCGTTTGCTTGCACGAGCTACTTTTGTTGTGGATTCAAACGACGTTGTTACATATGCCGAATATGTGGAAGAGGCGAGTAATCATCCGAATTATGATGCAGCTATAGAAGCAGTAAAGGCTGCAAAATAATAAGTGATTTGTGAGTAATCGGGAATAACGCAGAAAGTCTCGAAAGAGTTTCGAGGCTTTTTCTGTGCGGGATTAGTAAAAATTAACTTAACATATAGGAAAGATAGGTGAGAGGCATGAAAATAAGTCCTGTCGAACAATTATTTACTATTTTTAATGAAACAGCTACAGTGCTTCAAGAAGAACTGCACTGTACCTATTTAGAAGCGTTAGCTGAAACGGGAGAAAATATCTTCCAGGAAGCAATCTTGCAGGAAGAAATTAGCGAGATTGCAAAGAAAAGACTTGCTAAAAGCTATGAGACCATTTCGCTTTCAGCATTCAGCAAAGAGGATATCCGTAAAAGCTTTCAGTTGGCAATCTTAAAAGGCATGAAAGAAAACACACAGCCTAATCACCAGATGACACCAGATTCAATTGGAATGTTTATTGGTTATCTTGTGCAAAAGTTCTATACAGAAAAAGAACTGCGTCTACTAGACTTGGCTGTAGGCACAGGCAATTTGTTAACATCTGTCATTAACCAACAAGGTGACAAGCAAGCAGAGGCGATTGGGGTAGACATCGATGATTTACTTCTTCAGCTTGCGTATGTCAATGCGAATCTTCAGGAACAGCCAATAGAGTTCTTTAATCAGGACAGTCTTGAGAAATTGTTCATCGATCCAGTGGACATTGTTATAAGTGATCTGCCAGTAGGATACTATCCAAATGATGTTGGTGCAAGTGAGTATGAGCTTAAGGCAGACAGCGGTCATTCTTATGCCCATCATCTTTTTATCGAACAGTCCATCAATCATTTAAAACCTGGTGGATTTGGATTTTTTATGGTTCCAAATGGATTATTTGAAAGTGAACAGGCACCTAAACTTCATGCTTATTTAAAGGATGCCGTTCATATTCAAGCAATCATGCAGCTTCCATTGACATTATTTAAAAATAAACAGGCAGGAAAAAGCATTTTGATATTGCAGAAAAAAGGAGATACTATAAAGGCACCGAAACAAGTGCTCCTTGCAAGCATTCCAAGCTTCTCTAATATGCAGGCAATGGAAAAAATACTCGGCCAGGTTGAACAATGGCTGACAGAAAACAAGCAGTAAAAAACAGACCGTAACGCCAAAAGTACACGTATACCTGTTCTATAAAAAAACAGCATTTGTACTAATACAGTCTGACACTATTATATAAAAGTTTTTCCTTGTTTTTTGGACAAATTCACGAAAATAACAAAAAAACAAGAAAAAAACAAAGAACTGTATCAATATAACTTGAAATGTTTGTGACACAATGTTTAAATGAGAAATTGAGAGATATTTGTCCAGTAAGGTTATTATATGAAGCTGTTCAATGTCAGATTAGCACAATAAAATGTTGTTATATAAAAGGGGAGTAAAATACTTTATGGCAAAAATTATTGCGATCAACGCAGGAAGTTCTTCACTTAAGTTCCAGCTGTTTGAAATGCCAAGTGAGGACGTAATCACAAAAGGTCTTATTGAACGAATCGGTTTAAATGAGGCAGTATTCAATATTTCCGTTAATGGTGAAAAAATCAAAGAAGTGACAGACATTCCTGATCACGAGGTAGCAGTTACTATTCTTTTGAATAAGTTGACAGAACTTGGAATCATTAAGTCATTAGATGAAATTGAAGGTATCGGACACCGCGTTGTACATGGTGGAGAAGAGTTTGCTGATTCTGCTTTAATTACAGATGAAGTTATGGAGAAGATCGACAAGCTGTCTGAATTGGCTCCACTGCACAATCCAGCTAACTTGACTGGAATCCGTGCATTCCAAAACGTTCTTCCAGATGTGCCGGCTGTTGCTGTATTTGATACTGCTTTCCACCAAACAATGCCTGAAAGCTCTTATCTATACAGTCTTCCTTATGAATACTATGAAAAATACGGTATTCGTAAGTACGGTTTCCATGGAACAAGCCATAAATATGTTTCACAACGCGCTGCAGAAATGCTAGGCCGTCCAATTGACCAGCTTCGTTTGATTTCTTGTCACTTAGGTAACGGAGCAAGTATCGCTGCAATCGAAGGCGGTAAATCAATTGATACTTCTATGGGCTTCACACCGCTTGCTGGTGTAACAATGGGGACTCGTTCAGGTAACATCGACCCTGCCTTGATTCCATATATCATGGAAAAAACAGACCAATCTGCAGATGAAGTACTGCAAGTATTGAACAAAAAAAGCGGATTGCTAGGAATTTCCGGATTCTCAAGTGACCTTCGTGATATTACAGAACAAGCTCAATCTGGAAATGACCGTGCTGAATTGGCATTGACAGTATTTGCTGAGCATATTCATAAATATATTGGTTCTTACGCTTCTGGCATGAACGGTGTAGATGCAATCATCTTCACAGCTGGTATCGGTGAAAACAGTGAAGTTGTTCGTGCACGAGTGTTGAAAGGCCTTGAATTTATGGGAGTTTATTGGGATCAATCACTAAATAAAATTTCTGGTGAGGAATCATTTATTAACTATCCTCACTCACCAGTAAAAGTTATGGTAATCCCAACAAATGAAGAAGTTATGATTGCACGCGACGTTGCAAGAATTGCAAGTGTGTAAGCTGTATTAAAAGGGAAAGACAATCTTTTGTAATTGCAAAAGATTGTCTTTTTTTATGTATGGATACAATGCTAGTGCCTGGCCAAATGATATACTGTAAATACTAAAGGCTTTGGTAACTTGAAAGGAGCTGTATTATGCTGACATTTAGAGAAGAAGAAGTACTTAAGGAGCTATCTGAGTGGGAGAGAGAACTGCTTTCATATGAAAAGAATGATATGGTGAGTTTATATGAAAAGTATGTGAAAAAAAGCATGTCATATATAGAAGAAAGCAAGTGGCAGGATATTTATGCAGTTATTGATAATTCTTTATTTCATGCATATACGATGCTTTTAAGTTCCAGCCTTCACGAAAATGCAAATGAGCGAATGCTGTCAACCGCTAGAATATTTAATGAGAATATTACGGAAATAACGGATATGAAGTCTTTAACAATTGATCAACTCCACTTTATTGGGCAGCAGCAAATGGCGAAACACCGTTTGTATGCCTGTTTTCAAGGCAGTATTACAGGAACTGGCGGTGTTGCAGCGGCAGCTTCTGACTTTTTGGGACTGATGGCAATCAATATAAGATTTTGTCAGCAAATATCTTCCTTGTTTGGTTCACCAGGCAACACTCCTACTGAAATAATGACTGCATTAAAGGTTCTTCATGGTGCATGCCTGCCAAAAAGACTTCAAGGCAAGGCTTGGGCAGAATTAATGGAAGAGCTGGGACGACCGAACAATTATTTTTATGAAGGATCAGAAAACGTTGCAAGTTCGGAAGTGGCAGAGGTCATGTTGCAGCAGACAATGAAAATGTTTTTTATTTTTCTATTTGGTAAAAAGACATATAAGAAAATGCCTTTTGTCAGCATGTTTATCGGTGCGGGGGCCAATTATCAGTATACGAAAAAGATAACAGAATTTATTTATAAGTTTTACCAGCGCCGGTATCTGTATGAAAAGCTGCAAAGTTAAGCAGAAAATAAAGGAGAGGAAGCAGGTTTGAGCATAAATACTCATAATAATAAGAATTATACTCATATTAAGTGCAAAGTAATTACAGTGAGTGATACAAGAACAGAGGCTGATGATAAAAGCGGAAAGACAATAATGGAATTGTTGGAAGCGGCAGGCCATTATACAGCTAATTATGTGATTGTCAAAGATGAAATAAAGGAAATTCAAACAGAACTATTGAAAAATACAGAAGCACAAGCAATTATTTTGAACGGGGGAACGGGGATTTCTCCAAGAGATGTCACAATTGAAGCAGTCGCACCATTGTTAACAAAGGAAATAAGCGGGTTTGGTGAGCTTTTTAGGATGCTTAGCTATACAGAGGATATTGGAGCAGCAGCTATGCTGTCAAGAGCAATTGCCGGGACGGTTGGCGAGCGTGCAGTCTTTGCAATGCCAGGTTCAACAGGAGCTGTAATGCTTGGAATGAAGAAACTTATACTTCCAGAGCTCAGCCATGTCATCAGTGAACTACATAAAAAATAAGGAACATTTGAATAAGATTTTGCATAAAAGGGAGGAGAGCCTCCTTTTTTTTACGGTTTTTTTTTATAACCGGCAATGAAAATACTGATGTGACAACAAATACTTTTAGACGTCCTGAGTGTATGTATAGAGGCATTATTATAAATATAAATATTTTTGTATTTTTATAGAATAAAAGCTTGAAATTCTCTTAAAAAGTTGCTAAAGTGTTTAGTATAGTTTTTGAATAAAAATATAAATAAATGAATAATTATTCGTATATATAGGAGGAAAACGCTCATGGCGAATCCAAAAGTTGTATTAGCATATTCAGGTGGTTTAGATACATCCGTAGCAATCAAATGGCTACAAGATCAAGGTTTTGATGTAGTTGCTTGCTGTCTTGATGTTGGAGAAGGTAAGGACTTGAAATTTATTCAAGAAAAGGCTCTAACAGTTGGAGCTGTTCAATCATATGTAATTGATGCAAAAGAAGAATTTGCACAGGATTTTGCTTTGATAGCGATGCAGGCACATACATTATATGAAGGAAAATATCCGCTAGTTTCTGCACTTTCAAGACCGTTAATTGCAAAAAAACTTGTTGAAGTGGCAGAAAAAGAAAATGCAGTAGCTGTTGCACACGGATGCACAGGAAAAGGAAATGACCAAGTGCGTTTTGAGGTTTCTATCCAAGCTCTTAACCCGAACTTAAAGGTGTTGGCGCCAGTGCGCGAATGGGGTTGGTCTCGTGAAGAAGAAATCGAATATGCGAAAGAGAAAAATATTCCGATTCCAATTAACTTAGACAGCCCATTCTCTATTGACCAAAACTTATGGGGACGCAGCAATGAGTGCGGAATTTTAGAAGATCCATGGGCGGCACCGCCGGAAGATGCATATGATTTAACAGTAAGTCTAGAAAATGCGCCTGATACGCCGGACATTATCGAAATAGACTTTAAAGAAGGTATTCCAGTCAGCATTGACGGCATTTCATACAAATTGTCTGATTTAATCCTTGAGCTGAATAAATTGGCAGGTAAGCATGGAGTAGGACGTATTGATCATGTAGAAAACCGCCTTGTTGGGATTAAATCACGTGAGGTTTATGAGTGCCCTGGTGCTATTACACTTATCCAAGCACATAAAGAGCTCGAAGACATTACGCTTGTAAAAGAAGTTGCTCACTTCAAGCCAGTTATCGAAAAGAAAATCACGGAAGTTATTTATGAAGGCTTATGGTTCTCTCCAATAACAAATGCTCTTCAGGCATTCCTGAAAGAAACGCAAAAGAATGTGACAGGAACTGTACGTGTTAAGCTATTTAAAGGTCATGCAATCGTTGAAGGAAGAAAATCTCCTAACTCCTTGTATGATGAAAAGCTGGCAACATACACTTCAGATGATGAATTCGATCATGCAGCTGCTGTTGGCTTCATTAAACTATGGGGGCTGCCAACAAAAGTGCAAAGCATTGTGGAAAACAGCAAGAAGGTGACAGTGTGAAGAAATTATGGGGAGGCAGATTTACAAAATCTGCAGAAGAATGGGTAGACGAATTCGGCGCATCCATCTCCTTTGATCAAGAGCTAGTCTTAGAAGACATTGACGGAAGCATTGCCCATGTGGCAATGCTTTCTGAAACAGGAATTCTAAGTGTAGAGGAAGCGGAAAAAATCAAAGCTGGATTGCTTCTATTAAAAGAAAAAGCAAACAAGGAAGAGCTTGAGTTCTCTGTTAAATTGGAAGATATCCATCTTAATCTTGAAAGCCAACTGACAGAACTGGTTGGTCCTGTTGGCGGCAAGCTTCATACTGGAAGAAGCCGTAATGATCAGGTTGCAACAGATATGCATTTGTATTTGCGCAAGCAAGTAAAGAATATCATTGCTCTTTTAGAGGAGCTTCAAGGTGCGTTGCTCGAAAAGGCGGAAGCCAACATCGAAACGATTATGCCTGGGTATACACATTTGCAAAGAGCACAGCCTATATCCTTTGCTCATCATCTGATGGCTTATTTTTGGATGTTTGAACGAGATAAAGCGAGATACAAGGAAAACTTGAACCGCATTAATGTCTCGCCGCTTGGTGCAGGAGCATTAGCAGGGACAACTTTCCCTATCGATCGTTACAGAACTGCTGAACTTTTGGATTTTGAAGGTATTTATGAGAATAGCATGGATGCTGTCAGCGACCGTGATTTTATCTTGGAGTTTTTATCTTCGAGCAGTATCTTAATGATGCATCTATCTAGATTCAGTGAGGAAATCATTCTTTGGTCAAGCCAGGAGTTTAAATTTATTGAACTGGATGACAGCTTCTCAACAGGAAGCAGCATCATGCCGCAGAAGAAAAATCCGGATATGGCAGAACTAATCAGAGGAAAAACAGGCAGAGTCTACGGTAATTTAATGGGATTGCTGACTGTCTTAAAGGGGCTTCCTCTTGCTTATAATAAAGACATGCAAGAAGACAAAGAAGGAATGTTTGATACTGTCAAAACAGTAGCAGGTTCTTTGAAGATTTTTGCTGGCATGGTTCAGACGATGAAGGTTCAGACAAATGCAATGGAGCAAGCAACAAAAAATGACTTTTCTAATGCAACAGAACTGGCCGACTATTTATCAGACAAAGGCATGCCGTTTAGAGAAGCACATGAGGTTGTAGGCAAATTAGTGCTGCACTGTGTGCAGAAACAATGCTTTTTGGCAGATTTGCCGCTGGATGAACTTCAAGCTGCAAGCCCGCTGTTTGAAGGAGATATTTACGAGGTGCTCAATCCAAGAACGGCTGTACAAAGAAGAAACAGTGCAGGCGGAACTGGATTCCAGCAAGTCGAACAAGCTATTAAAAAAGCAAAAACATGCCTTGATTCTTTTGCGAAGGCATAATTTAAGAGAGGCATCCGTTGGGATGCCTCTCTCTTTCTTATATTCCATTTCTTACAATAAGCACATCACATGGCGCATTGCGGGCAATTCCCTCAGAAACACTGCCGATAATAAAACGTTCCACTGTATTCAAACCAGTAGCGCCGCAAATAATCAAATCGGCATCATATTTCTCGGCAATATCCCTTGGAATAACAGCTCTTGGTGATCCGAATTCAATTGCTTTCTCCACATTTTCTACACCGCCTTGGGCTGCCTTCCTTGTATACTTTTCCATTATTTCTTTGGCAAATTCGTCTGCTTTCGAAGCAACAGATTGATCAAATGCTGCAACTGTAGCGAAAGAACGTGTGTCAATAACATGTGCTAAAATAAGCTTTGCATTATTTTCTGCTGCAATAGATACAGCCTTTTCAAAGGCTTTTTCTCCTTGCTCCGAACCGTCGACAGCAACAATGATTTTCTTATACGTTAACCCCATATTAACACCCTCCTATTTCTTCTATTTAATTATATACCCTCCTATTGCATAACATTAACTTTAATAAGCAAAAATAAAAAAGCATTTCAAAACAGGAGGGGACAGCCATCATGAGGGAAATAAAGGGAAACCCGAACTTTGATTATGATGAAAATGGTCATTTGGAAGTTACGGCACAAGTGATGGACGCCTATAATGACGGCGCCATTGACAGCTTGATTATCCGCAGCCAAGAAGAGAAATAAGCAAAAAAACTGACTCAAAACTCCGTTAAACGGTCATTTGAGTCAGCCCCTTCTTCATTCATTATGAAATTACTTGAAGCTCTTTCGGAAACTTCGTCAGGATTTCCACGCCATCTTTCGTTACATACACATCATCTTCGATTCGCACACCAGCTACATTTGGCACATATATACCTGGCTCAATTGTATAAACCATACCCTCTTTTAATGTAAGTGGATTTGTTGATGTGAGGGATGGGAACTCATGAACACTTATACCAAGACCATGTCCAAGGCGATGTGGAAAATACTCTCCATAACCAGCGTCCTTAATCACATTTCGTGCTGCCATGTCCACATCCATACATTTAGCTCCAGGAACAGATGCATCAAGAGCAGCGAGCTGGGCTTTCAATACTGTGTCATATATCTTTTGCTGTTCATCATTTATATCCCCGAAAGCTACCGTTCTTGTAATATCGGAACAATAGCCATCCACAACAACGCCTAAATCAAACAGAACTAAATCTCCCTTTTTGATTTTTGTATTCCCTGGAGTGCCGTGTGGTGACGCACCGTTTTTGCCTGTTAGCACCATTGTGGAGAAGGACATTTTGCCGATGCCTTTTTTCTTCAATTCATACTCAATGGCAGCCAAAATTTCCATTTCTGTTTTGCCTTCTGCAATCTCGCTGCAGCCAACCTCAATCGCATAATCTGCCCACTTGCAAGCTTCGCGGATTTTGGAAAGCTCTTGCTCTGATTTGACCATTCTCACTTCATTCAGCTTTTCCTCTGCAGGCAAGTATTTCTCAATGGCAGGGAAATATTGCTGTAATGCTTCATATCTAGAAATATTCATATGTTCTTTTTCAACAGCAATTCGTTTTGCTGCTGATTTTTTGCTGACTTTTTCCTGAATTGTTTCCCATGGATTATCCGTGTCACTATAACCGATTATGTCATACTTCCAGCCTGCATTTCTTGCATCATTTTGCTCCATTGCAGGACATACAAGAATCGGTTCTTCTTTTGGGAAAAGTATCAGTGCCAGTAGTCTTTCATGTGGATCACTGTAAAATCCGCTCAAATAAAAAATATTATCTGTTGATGTCAAGAAGGTGAAATCGATTGCCTCTTGTTCCATCCATGTTGATAGTTCCTTTAATTGCTTCTCCAAGGAATAATTCCTCCTTTAATAAAGTTAAACATTATCTTAATATATGTTATCGCTTCTTAAGATTATCAACAACTCCATTGCTTGTAAACCTTTAGTAATGCGAAATATTCAAGAAGAATGACTTTTTTTAAACTTGTCCGCATAGAATGGTTATAAGTGAAAAAAGGAGGAAAAATATGAAGAAGAATCGGTATTTATTATGCATTCTGTTATGTGGTGTTCTTTTATATTATGGTGTACCAAGGCTTGCTCCGTATGATGCTGGCTTGGCAGGAATCTTTTCTGTTACTTGGCTCGCATTTGCCATCTTTGTGCTTGCAGGAAACTTAACTGCATTGCTGTATACGCCAAAAGCAAAACAACAGAACAGTAAAAAAACACTTCAGCAGCTGCAAAAGAAAAGAAAAATCCGTTACTATCAATAAAATACTTAAGCTTGTCAAAGCTTCTCAATCACAGGTGAGTCCATTCGCATAATTGGGCAACATTGGTGGATAATGAAGAAGGGATTTGGCAAGCTTCTTTTTTTGCTTCTAATTCTATAACAGATATATGAATTATTTGTAACAATTCTTTCGTTACTTTCTTTTTTCTTTGTCATACAAGTATTAAATAACTAAATGGTCAAAACTGTACTAATAATTAAGACGATAAAAATTTCACTGTTATATACATATTGGATTGAATCGAACGAGTGGACATTCTATAATAAAAGAGAAGACAACCGAAAGAGCTAAACTCACTAAACTTACCCGTTTTCATTAAGTTTATGAGTTGACTACATAGAGAATGAAACCCAAAAGGAGGGTGAACAGTGGCAACAAAACATGAACAGATTCTGAATTATATCGACGAACTGCCCGTTGGAGAAAAAATTTCCGTCAGGCAAATCGCAAAGGCGCTGAGCGTAAGCGAAGGAACAGCCTATCGTGCTATTAAGGAGGCTGAGAATAAAGGGTATGTCAGCACGATTGAACGGGTTGGAACGATAAGGATTGAAAGAAAAAAGAAAGAAAATATTGAAAAGCTGACATTTGCTGAGGTAGTAAATATTGTAGATGGACAAGTTCTTGGCGGAAGGGATGGACTTCATAAAACCCTAAACCGATTTGTCATTGGAGCGATGAAACTAGATGCAATGATGCGCTATACAGGTGCAGGCAATTTAATGATCATTGGGAACAGAATAAAGGCTCAGGAGCATGTATTAAGAGCAGGTGCGGCTGTTTTAATTACCGGTGGATTTGATACAGAGGAACATGTGAAGCGGCTTGCTGATGAGCTGCAGCTTCCGATTATTTTAACAAGCTATGATTCCTTTACTGTTGCTACCATGATCAACAGGGCAATCTATGATCAGTTGATTAAAAAGGAAATAGTGCTTGTAGAGGATGTTCTGACTCCTTTGGAAGAGACGATTTATTTAAAGACAGATGATCCTGTTTCCATGTGGCAGAAATATAATGAAGAGACAATGCATGGCAGGTTTCCAGTTGTTGATGCCAACATGAAAGTACAAGGCATGGTTACTTCGAAAGATATTATCGGTAAACAAAAGGAAATATCAGTTGAAAAGATTATGACGAAAAGCCCTGTTACAGTCGGCGGCAAAACAAGTGTAGCCTCTTGCTCCCACATTATGGTTTGGGAAGGGATTGAGCTGCTTCCAGTAGTTGATGAAGCAAATAGGCTCCAGGGAATCATAAGCAGACAGGATGTCTTAAAAGCGCTGCAGATGAATCAGAGACAGCCGCAGATTGGCGAAACAATTGATGATATCATTACAAAACAAATCAATGTTTCTAAAGGCAAACCGAAGTCAGAAAATTCCTTTACTTGCGAAGTTACCCCGCAGATGACAAATCACTTAGGAACCATTTCTTATGGAGTGTTCACCACCATTGTTGCAGAAGCTGCAAACCGAGTGCTGAGAGGGCATAAAAAAGGCGATTTAGTGGTGGAAAACTTAACAATCTATTTTATAAAACCAGTTCAGATTGACAGCACCATTGAAATAGTCCCGAAAATCCTGGAAGTTGGCCGGAAATTTGGGAAAGTCGATGTAGAAGTGTTCAATCAAGGCGTGCTTGTCGGCAAGGCTATGATGATGTGCCAGTTAATTGACAGACACTAGAAAGGAGAGAAATAGAAGATGAAACAAAGCATATTAGATGCAATTAAACAATTTGAAACCATTATAATCCACAGGCATGTCCGTCCAGATCCAGATGCATATGGATCTCAAGGAGGCTTGGCTGAAATCATCAAAACATCTTTCCCTGCCAAAAAAGTTTATACAGTAGGGAAGGAAGAAGAATCGCTTCATTTTTTACGAAGACTTGATGTAATTGAGGACAGCATGTATGAGAATGCTTTAGTTATTGTTTGCGATACTGCCAATCAAGAAAGAGTATGTGATAGTAGATATACAAAAGGGCGTATGCTGATAAAAATTGACCATCATCCTAATGACGATCCATACGGGGATATTGTTTGGGTCGATACTTCGGCAAGCTCTGTAAGCGAAATGATTTATGAATTTTATTTATTTGGCAAAGATCAAGGCTTGAAGCTGAACGATGAAGGAGCAAGACTGCTTTATGCCGGCATTGTCGGAGATACAGGCAGGTTTTTATATCCAAGCACAACAGAAAAAACCTTCAGCTATGCAGGAGAATTAATAAATTACAACTTCACACGGCCTGACATGTACAATCAAATGTATGAGCTTGAACCAAATATCGTTAAATTAAATGGATATGTGCTGCAGAATTTTACGATGCTTCCAAGCGGAGCAGCATATATGAAGCTTGATAAGGAGGTATTAAGCCGTTTTGAGGCTGTTCCTTCGCAAGCTTCGTTACTTGTCGGCGAACTGGGAAGCGTAAAGGGTATTACAGCATGGGTGTTCTTTATTGAAGAAGACGATCAAATCAGGGTCAGATTCCGCTCTAAAGGTCCTATTATTAATGTCCTTGCGAAAAAGTACAATGGGGGCGGTCATCCCCTCGCATCTGGAGCGAGTATATTTAGCTGGGATGTTGCACAAGACGTTATCCGTGATTTAGATGAGCTTTGTAAATAAAAAGTAAAAACCCAAGAATTATTTCTTGGGTTTTTTATCATACTGCTAATCGGCAAAGGTTACACTCAGCTCTACATATACAGTCGTATAAATGATAAGCTCAGAGACTTTGAATCTGTAGCGCTTTTGATCTGATTCGACCACTTTATTTTCGATAGATTTCTTGAGCAGGGCCCGGCTTTTATATACAAGCTCCATATCTTTAGCCACAATTGTCCGCAGATCTTCCTTAATAGCATCTTCCATTTCTAAAGCATTAAATGGTTTGATATCGTATTTTTCCTTGTCTTTGCTGTTTATTTTCACGACTATTCCTTGTATTGTCAGTTTTTCCTCCGCTTTTTTATTCAGCTCGGAAAACTCCTGCTGCCATATTTCCTTATCTTTTTCTAAGTCTGCAATCGTGCTTTTTTGATTTTTTATTTCAGTGCTGTACCTTTCTTGCCAAACACCAAACATAAACAGAAAGACACACCAGCTTATAAAGCCTCCTATCACCATTCCAGCAAAAAAACGCTGAAGGGAAACATTTTTATAAAACGGTGGTATCCTCATGTTAAATATACTCCTGTGTTATCCATCGTAAGATCGTTGCACCAGTATGGGCCCCGCCGAATGCAGAAACAATCAATAGTATCTGTTTGAAAAGATCTTTCGTTCCGGCGTCATAAATACCCTTTTCAATTGTATTGATTGCATCGAAAGTGCCGCCTATAGCTGTAACAATCGCCCAAATCCTAATCATATCCGACAATTTCGTTATTTCTGTCAAGAGAGGCTTGCCTGTCATAAATGCGGCTAAACCGCCTAACAGGGCACCTCCGAGCACAACACCAAGGGCAATAAAATAGCTTTCTATAAATGCCGGGAAAAATGGTTCTTGGTTCATCTTGTCAACCTCACAGTCCCTATTATTCTCTTAATCATACATATGGACAAACTGGGGGAATTATGATTGCTGGAGTTTGGAAACACGAAAAAACTTCCATATTAAAATGAATTAGGCTTTGCTATAAGGAATTCGTATAGACAATGAAAAAGTAAGAACATATTTTCTTTTTTTATGCAATAGAACTATAATAAAAGGATAATTAGTTGCCATAGTCGAACAATTAAATGATTGTGGCGATAAAGAATAATAGTAGAAAGTTTTTGTAAAAGAGTGGTGATTATATGTCTTTTGTTCATCTGCAAGTATCAAGCGCGTACAGCTTGCTGTCGAGTACAGCGTCCGTTAAACAGCTTGTTTCCGCTGCGAAGGAAAGGGGATTCAGTGCGCTTGCCTTGACCGATCGCAATGTTATGTATGGGACGGCAGCTTTTTATAAGGAATGTATCAAGCAGAATATTAAACCTATTATCGGTTTAACTGTCGATATTATCAGTGAAAAGCACACAGATACGGCCTTCCCTCTAGTGCTGCTGGCAAAAAACGGGGAAGGCTTCCAAAACCTGTTGAAATTATCAAGTGCCATCCAGACTAAAAACAAACAAGGCATTCCAATCAGATGGCTAAAGCATTATGCTGACGGGCTGTTTGCGTTTACTCCAGGACATAGTGGTGAAATAGAGCAGTCTCTGCTGGCAGAAGACCTAGAGCACGCTAAAGAAACAGTGGCTTTATTTAAGAGCATACTCGCTCCCGGTCATTTTTATTTATCGCTACAAAAGCACGGGATAGAAGCAGAGACAGCCTTGAATAAAAAGCTAAAAGAATTAGCAGAGTCTTCAGCAACAAAACTGATTGCTGTAAATGATGTCAAGTATACAAGCAAGGGAGACCGTTTTGCGCAAAGCTGTTTGAATGCAATTAAACATGGCATCACCTTAGCTGAGGTAGTACAGGATGAATGGGAATCTGAAGAGCGTTATTTGAAAAGCAAGCAGGAGATGGTAGAGCTGTTCAGCGAGGAGCCGGAGGCGTTGGAGAATACTTGGGCGGTTGCTTCAGCATGTGAATTCCAGCTTGGAGAGAAGGTCGCTGCATTGCCAAAATACCCTCTTTTAGCCGGACAAACAGCCGACGGGTATTTACTGGACTTATGCGAGCAAGGGCTGAAAGCTAGATATACAAATCCTTCGAAAATACATATGGAACGCCTTCGTTATGAACTGGATGTAATCAACCGGATGGGCTACAGCGATTACTTTCTGATTGTCTGGGACTTTATGAAATATGCAAGAGACAACGAAATCCTAACAGGGCCTGGAAGGGGTTCTGCTGCAGGCTCGATGGTTGCATATGTGTTGTTCATTACAGACGTTGATCCGATAAAATATGACTTGCTGTTTGAGCGCTTCTTGAATCCTGAACGGATTACGATGCCAGATATCGATATTGATTTCCCGGATGACAAGCGGGAACAGGTTATTGAATATGTTAAAAACAAATATGGTGAGCTGCATGTAGCACAAATTATTACATTTGGGACACTTGCAGCAAAAGCTGCCTTAAGAGATGTTGGCAGGGTTTTTGGGTTATCGATGAAAGAGTTGGAGCAACTTTCAAAATCAGTGCCCTCGAAGCTTGGAATCACATTGGAGCAGTCCCTGCGGGAATCAAAGCAGCTTCAAGCATTTATTGCGGAATCTCCGAAAAATAAACAAATCTTTGAAACAGCTTGCAAAATAGAAGGGCTGCCGCGACATGCGTCTACACATGCTGCTGGGGTAGTGTTAAGCGAAGAGCCCCTTGTACAGATTGTCCCGATTCAAGGAGGCAATGAAGAGGTTTATTTAACACAGTACAGCATGGAGCATTTGGAGGAACTGGGATTATTAAAGATGGATTTTCTCGGGTTAAGGAATTTATCCTTGCTGCAATCTATCATGGAAACCATTCAGCGCCAAACACATAGAAGAATCGCAATTAAAGAAATTCCTTTAGATGATTCAGCAGTGTTTGAACTCTTGAGCCAAGGAGAAACAACAGGAATATTTCAGTTGGAATCTGACGGAATGAGAAATGTCTTGAAAAAGCTAAAACCAACAGAGTTTGAAGACATAGTAGCTGTTAATGCCCTTTACCGTCCCGGTCCAATGGAGAACATCCCGTTATATATTAACAGGAAGCACGGCAAAGAAGAAATTGATTATTACCACCCTGATTTACAGGTAATCTTAGAGAAAACATACGGGGTAATTGTTTACCAAGAGCAGATTATGCAAATTGCTTCTAAAATGGCAGGTTTTACTCTAGGCGAAGCAGATTTGCTTCGCAGAGCAGTGAGCAAAAAGCAGCGGGATGTGCTAGCGTCAGAACGGGTTCATTTTGTAAATGGTGCGTTGGCAAAGGGATATACACAAAAGGCCGCAGATGAAATTTATGAACTGATTGTCCGATTTGCAGATTACGGGTTTAATAGGAGTCACGCAGTAGCATACAGTATGATTGCCTACCAGCTTGCCTACTTAAAGGCGAACTATCCGCTGTTTTTCATGTCATCTCTTCTGACGTCAGCAGTCGGAAATGAAGGGAAAATTATGCAGTATATCCAGGAATCAAAGCAAATGGGTATTAAGGTTTTGCCTCCTTCTATTAATAAGAGTCATTTCGCCTTTATGGTCGAAGGCAGTGAGATTTTATACAGCTTAGCGGCTGTTAAAGGGGTCGGAGCAGCTGTCTTGAAAGAAGTGTTCCGTGCGAGAAGGCAAAAAAGATTTGAGGATCTTTTTGATTTCTGTTTGCGAACCTCTCCAAAGATAGTAAACAGAAAAATCATAGAAGCCTTTATATACGCAGGCTGCTTTGACGAATTTGGAGAGGACAGGGCAACATTGCTTGCGACCATTGATGTAGCAATTCAGCATGCTCAACTTGTTCATCCAGATGGCATGGAACAAGATGATCTGTTCGGTGAAGAAGGCTTTTTCTTTAAGCCGAAATATGTCCAAGTAGATCCGATGAACGCAGAGGATAAGCTTTCATTAGAGAAAAAGGTTCTCGGACTCTATCTATCTAATCACCCAGTTTCCATATATGAGCAATACAAGCAATTGCTTCGCTCTAATCATTTAGGTGAGATGGCTCCAGGCGGAAAATACAGGACTATAGTATATATAACGGACTGGAAAGCAATCCGAACAAAAAAAGGGGAACCGATGGCGTTCCTTTCCATAAGTGACCAGAGCGGGGAAATGGAGGCAGTCGCTTTTCCGGCAGCTTATAAAAAACTGCAAAACTTGATTCAAACGGAAAAAATTGTATTTATGGAAGGGAAAGTTGATGAACGGAACGGAAACAAACAATTTGTTATCCAAGATGCTGCAAATGTTTTGGAAATCGTCCAATCACAGAAAGCAAACAAACATAAATTATTTATTAAGATTGTCCAGGAAAATGAAACAGATGAAATAAAAGGAAGACTATTGGACATCATTAACAATTATAAAGGGGCTACCCCTGTTATTATCCACTATGTGCAATCTGGAAAGACAATTCAGCTGAATGAAGATTTCTTCATCGATCCTGTAAAGGAATGCCTTCAAAGGCTTGAAGAATTGCTTGGTACAAATCACGTAATCTTGTCTGATTAACTTTACAACTCTGCAATCTTGTTATATTGTTTAATAAGTCAACTGGTCTGACCACTAAGTTCGCGAGTTTTCTTACAGAAACAGGAAGTTTTTATGGCGGGAAAAGGAAAGATGACCAGAAGTTTTAAGGACATGCTAACAAGAAGCAGGTGATGATGAACGGTGAACGAGTCTTCTTCTAACAGCTCCAAGCTTTATTTGGACATAGTCAATCAATTAAGGGACATGATTGAGCAGGATGGCTTAAAACCTGGAGACAGGCTTCCCTCTGAACGTACCCTTTCCGAAAGGCTAAATGCAGGAAGGTCGTCTGTAAGAGAGGCGCTGAGGGCTTTAGAGCTTTTAGGGCTTATTGAGACGAAAAAAGGCGAAGGCACTTTTCTTCGGGATTTTCAAGGACATCGTCTTGTACAGTTAATCAGCACATTTATACTGCGTGATGAAAAGGCTAAATTGGATGTATTAGAAACAAAGAACTTTATACAATTGAATTGTTTGCAAATTGCAATGGAAAAAATGACAGAGAAAGAGCTGGCCGAAATCACAGAATGGGTTGAGTCTGAAAAGGTCAGTGAGAGTGATTTCTTTTTCAAGATTGTCCATATAGCCGACAACTATTTGCTGTTTCGTTTATGGACTATTCTAAAGGATTATTATTATTCTTTAGGGTTTTCCAATGTCTACTGGACAAAAGAAGACTATTTGCTGCTATTAAATAATATAAAAAGCAAAAATGAACTAGAACTGATCATGAACTATAGGGAAAAAAAGCAACTTTAAAGAAAATTAGCTATTATTTTATTTATTATCCTGATTTTTAGATACTTTTTAAAAATGCCAGTCAGGTAAGTATCAGTATGCTTTTTTTTACTATAATGTGCTGCTAAGATTAAAAATATGGTCTTAGATAAAGCGCAAAATGCAAAAAAATGGGGAGGCTTCCACATTGATGATAAAGGAAATATTTTCGAAATCGAAAAAAAAGAAATATGCAACCATCCCTTCAGAATCATCTAAACATGATGTTCCAGAAGGTGTCATGACAAAATGCAGCAATTGCAAAAAAATCATGTATACAAAGGAATTGCAAAAGAACCTCAAGGTTTGCCTGAACTGTGGCTTCCACTTGCCAATGACAGGCTATGAGAGGCTCGACAGCTTGCTTGATGAAGGCACGTTCACAGAGATGAACAAGGAAATGAAAACAGGCAATCCATTAAATTTCCCAGGCTACGAGGAAAAAATCGCAGGCGATCAGAAAAAAACGCATATGAATGAAGCGGTTGTAACAGGCACTGGTGAAATAAATGGTCTTCAAGTAGTAGTCGCTGTCATGGATTCTTCCTTTAGAATGGGAAGCATGGGATCGGTTGTCGGAGAGAAAATCACTTTGGCAATAGAAAAAGCAGATGAACTTTCTGTGCCATTCATCATTTTCACAGCATCAGGCGGTGCAAGGATGCAGGAAGGTGTCCTCAGTTTAATGCAAATGGCTAAAACAAGTACAGCATTGAAGAAATTCAGCGACAATGGCGGGTTGTACATTACGGTGATGACACATCCAACAACAGGTGGAGTGTCTGCAAGTTTTGCTTCGTTAGGAGACTATAACTTTGCTGAGCCAGGCGCCCTGATCGGATTCGCAGGTAGAAGAATTATCGAACAGACGATAGGCGAAAAGCTGCCGGAAGACTTCCAAACATCTGAGTTTTTATTAAAGCATGGTCAGCTCGATGCCGTTATACCGAGACTGGAAATGAAAGAAAAACTCCATTTAGTATTAGAAATGCATCAAGCGGGCGGTGATTCAGAATGGTAGAACTAGAATTTGACAAGCCAGTCGTTGAACTGAAAAACAAGATTAAAGAACTTGAAGATTTCTCGAAAAAAGCAAATGTTGATCTTTCTACTGAAATTGAAAAACTGGAAAAACGATTGGAGAAATTGGAAAAGGATATATATGAGAACATGAAGCCTTGGGATAGGGTGCAGATTGCAAGACACCCAAGCAGACCGACAACTCTTGACTATATTCCATATCTTTTCACCGATTTTATCGAGCTGCATGGTGACAGAACATTTGGTGATGATGCAGCAATAGTTGCCGGTATTGCTAAATTTAAAGGTCTTCCGATAACAGTTATAGGCCACCAAAGAGGGAAGGATACAAAGGAAAATATCCGCAGAAACTTTGGTATGCCTCATCCTGAGGGATACAGAAAAGCATTGAGATTAATGAAACAGGCAGATAAGTTTAGACGGCCGATTGTTTGCTTTATTGATACAAAAGGGGCTTATCCTGGAAAAGCGGCAGAAGAACGCGGGCAAAGTGAAGCTATTGCGAAAAATTTATTTGAGATGGCTTCTTTAAAAGTGCCTGTTATCTGCATCGTAATTGGAGAAGGAGGAAGTGGCGGAGCGCTGGCATTAGGTGTTGGTAACCATATGCATATGCTTGAGAACTCCACGTATTCCGTTATTTCTCCAGAAGGTGCAGCAAGCATCCTATGGAAAGACTCTAATCTGGCAAAGCAAGCTGCAGAAAAGATGAAAATCACGGCACCTGATTTGAAGGAGCTGGGTATTGTTGATACGATCATTCCAGAGGTAAGAGGCGGAGCACATCACGATGTCGAAGCACAAGCTGGTGAGATTGAACAGGTGTTGTTTGCATCCCTTAAGGAATTGAGGGCAATGACAGAAGGTGAGCTTGTTGAACACCGTTACAATAAATTCAAAAGCATCGGAGAACATATCTCTGAGTGATTCTAACGTAAAGAGCTTAAATGGGAAGCATAAGCTTCTTGTTTAAGCTTTATTTTTTTTTGTGCAAATCTTTATATAAAAATATTGAATGAAAATATAGCAATTATCATCGGAAAATGAGAAAATGCAGATGTCGGCAAAAAAGGAATCATCAAAGATTCTTAAATAGCATGCTAGAGGGTTTAAGCTTTCTTATTCGGGAAAAGATAAAAGAGGGAGCAAATAAGATTTTGCTGACAATTCCGTCTTTAATTTTTTTTTTAGATAAAGTTGAGATAGATGAGCCTTCATGATATGTTAGAATTGTTATAGTCAAATGTAATTAAATGAACGCTAAATTATCATAATAAGGAAAAGAAAGCCTTGGGAATTACTATTTTTTAGGGAATATTATCTTTTTATGTGTAATATTTGTGACAGATATTGCAGAAAGATGTTATATAATTTAGTATATGTATGTTTTTATCTACATAGCAGTAGATTAAATTGTATGAGGTGATTGTAATGGTTAAAAGAATTGGGGTACTAACTAGCGGCGGAGATGCGCCAGGAATGAATGCAGCAGTAAGAGCAGTTGTGCGTAAAGCTATTTTCCATAACGTGGAAGTATACGGAGTAATTGGCGGATATGCAGGTCTAATCAATGGAAACTTCAAGAAACTAGAAGTTGGTTCTGTTGGAGACATCATTCACCGCGGCGGAACATTTTTATTCTCTGCTCGTTGTGAAGAGTTTAAAACAAAAGAAGGTCAACAAAAAGGTATTGAGCAGCTTAAAAAGCACGGTATTGATGGTCTTGTAGTTATCGGTGGAGACGGGTCCTACATGGGTGCGAAGGCGCTTACAGAACAAGGATATCCATGTGTCGGCGTGCCAGGAACAATCGACAACGATATTCCAGGAACAGAGCTGACTATCGGATTTGATACAGCTTTGAACACTGTTATTGATGCGATTGACAAAATCCGCGATACAGCAACATCCCATGAGCGTACATTTATTGTCGAAGTTATGGGAAGAAACGCTGGAGACATTGCACTTTGGGCAGGTCTTGCTGGCGGAGCTGAAACAATCCTTATTCCAGAAGAAGGCTTCCATATTGAAGAAGTGGTTGACCGTCTGAAAAAAGGTAGTGAACGCGGCAAAAAACACAGCATTATCATTGTTGCTGAAGGTGTAAGCTCAGGTGTCGAAATCGGCAGACAAATTGAAGAGCACACCGGGTTTGACACTCGCGTCTCTGTATTGGGTCATATGCAGCGCGGAGGTTCTCCAACTGCAGCAGACCGTGTGCTTGCAAGCAGACTTGGCGCATACGCAGTCGAGCTTCTTGTAGAAGGAAAAGGCGGACGAGCAGTTGGTATCGAAAAGAACCAATTGGTAGATTATGATATAATTGAAGCATTATCACGCAAACATACAATCGACAAGAACTTATATCGCCTATCAAAAGAATTGTCCATCTAATGATAGAACAGGAGACTCGAATTAGAATTATTTCTACTTGGAGTCTCTGCCATGAATAAAAAATATTTAAATTGGAGGCAATAATAATGCGTAAGACAAAAATAGTATGTACAATCGGTCCTGCTAGTGAAAGTGTTGAAAAGCTGACACAACTTATGGAAGCAGGTATGAACGTTGCACGTTTAAACTTCTCTCATGGTGATTTTGATGAGCATGGAGCTCGTATTAAAAACATCCGTGAAGCATCTGAAGTTACTGGTAAAAACATCGCGATTCTTCTTGATACAAAAGGCCCGGAAATTCGTACGAATAATATGAAAGACGGTGCTATTGAGCTTGTAGCTGGAAACAACATCATTGTTTCTATGAAAGAAGTAGAAGGTACTACAGAAAAATTCTCCATTACATACGAAGGACTTATCGATGATGTCGAAGCAGGAAGCAAAATCCTTTTGGATGATGGCTTAATTGGACTTGAAGTAACAAGCATTGATAAAGCAGCAGGAGAAATACATACAAAAATCCTCAATACAGGCACATTGAAAAACAAAAAAGGTGTTAACGTGCCTGGCGTTTCTGTTAAGCTTCCAGGAATCACAGAAAAAGATGCTAACGACATTCTATTCGGAGTGGAGCAAGGCATTGACTTCATCGCAGCTTCATTTGTTCGCCGTGCATCTGACGT
Organism: Niallia sp. MER 6; assembly: GCF_023714395.1. NCBI lineage: Bacteria > Bacillati > Bacillota > Bacilli > Caryophanales > Bacillaceae > Niallia > Niallia sp. MER 6. The sequence goes on from NZ_JAMAUK010000003.1 coordinate 53,076, forward strand.
ACTTGAAATCAAGCAGTTGTTAAAAGACAATAACGCTTCTCATGTTCATATCATTCCTAAAATCGAAAACCAAGAAGGTGTCGATAACATCGATGAAATCTTGGAAGTTTCCGACGGCTTAATGGTAGCACGCGGTGACTTAGGTGTGGAAATACCTGCAGAGGAAGTTCCATTGGTTCAAAAATTATTGATTAAAAAATGTAATATCTTAGGTAAGCCGGTTATTACTGCTACGCAAATGCTTGACAGCATGCAGCGCAATCCGCGTCCAACAAGAGCGGAAGCAAGTGATGTAGCAAATGCGATTTTTGACGGTACAGATGCTATCATGCTTTCTGGAGAAACAGCTGCTGGAACATACCCTGTTGAAGCTGTTCAAACAATGCATAATATCGCGTCAAGAGCAGAAACAGCTCTTAACCATAAAGAGATCCTTTCAAAACGCAGCAGAGAGATTGAGCACAACATCACTGATTCAATTGGACAATCTGTTGCTCACACTGCTTTGAATCTTGATGTTAAAGCAGTAATCACACCAACTGCAAGTGGACAAACGGCAAGAATGATTTCTAAATTCCGTCCGGAAGCTCCAATTGTTGCTGTGACATATGATGCGCATATTTTAAGACAGCTTGCTCTAGTTTGGGGTGTTTATCCACGTCTAAGCACAAGATCAGAGTCTACTGATGAAATGCTTGATGTAGCAGTACAAGAGAGTGTTAACAGCTCTATCGTGACACACGGTGACACAGTTGTTATTACAGCTGGTCTGCCAGTTGGTGAAACAGGAACTACAAACATCATGAAAATTCATGTTGTTGGAGACGTTTTAGCAAAAGGTCAAGGTATCGGCCGCAAAACAGCTTACGGTAAGGTTATCGTTGCTAACAATGCGAAGGATGCACTTGATAAAGTGAAGCAAGGTTCTGTTTTAGTAACTACAGGAACAGATCGTGACATGGTTCCAGCTTTGGAAAAATGCAGTGCTTTGATTACAGAAGAGGGCGGATTAACAAGCCATGCTGCTGTAGTTGGACTAAATCTTGGTATCCCAGTAATCGTAGGTGTTGAAAATGCAACTAGCATCTTCGAAGATGGACAAGAAATTACAGTTGATTCCCGTATTGGAACAATCTACAGCGGACATGCAAGTGTGCTGTAATAGTTAATAATAAAAACGCCAATGGTTCTTTACCCTTGGCGTTTTGTTTTGTTTGGAAGAATATGCATTCACTAAATATTTTTCTAATCAAGTAGAAAAAGCTATAATAGAGAAAAGTGGTTTTGAAGGAGGAGCATCATTTTGCGCAATCTTTTTATCGCATTATTGTTTCTTCCGCTTGTCGAACTGGCTGCATTTCTGCTGTCAGGACGGTTTATCGGCATACCGGAGACTTTGCTGTTAGTGGTGGTAACCAGTGCGCTGGGAGCTTTTATTCTTAAAAAGGAAGGCGTAAAAGCCATAAAAAATGTTCAAGAGCAATTAAATTCAGGAAGACTTCCAGGCGATGCCATATTGAACGGTTTTTGTGTACTTCTCGGAGGAATACTTATGCTGCTGCCAGGCTTTCTGTCTGATATTGCAGGTGCTTTACTGTTGCTTCCACCGACGAGGAAGCTTTGCAAGAAGCTGCTGCTTAACTACATGCAGAAAAAACTGCTGCAAAAGAACAGGATTATCATTCAACAATGAATGTAGGAAAAAACAAGCGGCCAGGATTTATTCCAGGCCGCTTGTTTGCTTGTTATATCTTTTTTTCGTCTCCTTTTATGAAGCTCCATAAATCAGCGAAAACTCCAGCTTTATTCAATGTGCTAATAATGACAAGTGTGACTGGACCGATGATTAATCCTAAAAAACCGATCAGCTTAAAGCCGACAAATAAGGCAATTAATGTTGCAAGAGGATCAACACCGATGCTAGAAGAAAGGATTTTTGGTTCCATGATTTGTCTTTGCACAAGAACTACTATATACAATACTGTCAGTCCGACAGCTAAAGGCATTTGTCCGGCAATCATTTCGTATATAATCCATGGAACAAAGACTAGCCCAGTGCCTAAATAAGGAATAATATCAACAATCCCAGTTACTAAGGCAATAGTGATTGCGTAATCGACTCTAAGAATGATTAAGCCGATTAAAATGATGACTGTTGTGATAGATACTAATGTAAGCTGAGCCTTCAAAAAACCAAGCAATGCTCTCTTTAAATCGACAAACACGGATTTTCCGCTTCTGCTCAAACGCGGAGGAAGCAATTTTGAAAGTTTTCGTATGAGGCGATTCCAGTCTTTGCTGATAAAGAAGGTGGCCAATAAAGAGAAAATAATCACAGTAGCAGCATTGGGAAACCAAGACAAGATAATCGGGATGTTTTGGAAAAACGATTGGATAAACGCTCCCACACTTGTCCCGATTTGCTCTCCAACATTTTTGATATTGGAAATAATGGTATCCTGCTGGTTAGTACCTAAGCTTTTAAATGTGCTTGCAAGCTGATTGTAAAGCGGGATAATTTGGGCGGTAAAAAAGTTCTCTATGTATTCAATCAGTGTATTAATATGCTGTGGTACGACATTAGCAAGATAGGCAGCACCTGTGACAATTTCTGCGATTAACAGTGTAATAAGGCCTGCAAACACAGATAAAATGATAATAATACTTAAAACTACGGCAAAGGACCTAGGTAATCTACACTTAAATTGCAGGAAGTTTACAAGTGGATTCATCAGGAACGCAATCAAAAAACCGATAATAAAGGGATAGGTTATTTTTGATAAATAAAAAAAACCAACAAATACTAGTACCGTCACTGCAATTACAAACAGCAGACGAAGTGAACGGTGAATCAAAGTCAGGTTCAATAGACGTCCTCCATTCTTTGGAAAATACATAGCAGTCTTTCCGAAATGTTATCATTTCATATGTAAACTTAAACAATGCAGCCATAAAGTATAATCTGTTAAAGGCTCATCTATGCTTATATCATTGATTATAGAGGAAAGGAAAAGGATGGGTCAATAAATGGTAATTTAGCTTTAGAAAGGAGTACATAATATGTTTAGTCAATCATACCTATTTTTATATTTGCTTGTCATTATCGCCCTTATTGCCAAAAACACATCTCTGCTGTTCGCAGTCGGAGCATTATTGATTTTAAAGGTGATCGGCCTTGATGCAAAATCCTTCTCTTTCATCCAGTCAAAGGGGATTAATTGGGGGGTTACCATTATTACAATAGCTGTACTGGCACCCATCGCAACTGGTGAAATCGGTTTCCGAGATCTTTCTGCCGCTTTTAAATCTCCTTTTGCATGGATTGCCCTCTTATCTGGAATTGCAGTCGCACTGCTTGCCAAAGGCGGGGTTAACTTGCTGTCATCAGATCCCCAAATCACTACTGCACTTGTATTAGGAACCATTTTAGCTGTTTCCTTGTTTAAAGGGGTTGCTGTTGGTCCGTTAATAGGAGCAGGGATTGCATACATGGCGATGAGGGCTATGGAGTGGTTTAAATAGCGAAATAGGCGAGGGAACACGTTCTGAGGTTCCCTTTATTGTTCTTTTGTTTCATCTCCTCTCACTTTTGTATCTCCTCTACATATTGTAAGAAATCCTTTCATGTAAATGCTACCAACTTTCGAATAGTAAATTTTAAGTTTTTAAAATATACATAATGAAATTATTTAAAGATAATTATTTTCAAAACGAAAAAACACTGTCAGATTATCTGACAGAATTCATTTCCTTTTGTTTTTATCATGGTACGATTGTGTCAACATTTTAGTAAAAGGAGACAATTACATGAAAAAAACACGTCCTGTACTCACTATCTTTTTATTCTTTTTAGGCTGGGTATTTATGTATGCTGACAGAAATATCTTATCACCTGTCATGGGCAGTATCGGCGAGGAATGGAGTTTAAATCAAACGCAGTTAGGATTAATGGCGACCGTCTTTTTTGCTGCATATGCCTTCATGCAAATTCCTACAGGGTTTTTGGCAGATAAGTTCGGCCGTGTCAAAGTGTTAGTGATCGGCTTTATCGTTTTTGGTATCGGAACATATTTGAGTGGTGCATCTACAACATTTGGGATATTTCTACTGATGCGCGCACTTACTGGATTAGGTGAGGGCACCTATTATGGCTCGCAATACGGCATCTCCTCCACCATTACTCCGAAGAAGTACCGCGGCCTCGTTTCTGCGATTATAAACAGCGGCATGGCCTTTGGTATCTCACTTGGATTTATGTCATCAAGCTACTTTACCTATACTTTAAATAAAGGGTGGCAGTTTCCCTTTTATGTCTTTGCCATCCCAACGATAATCGTCGGTATCTTAATTGGTATTTTTGTCCGCGATAACTCACATAAAGAGAAAAAACAGGCTGTTCAAGGAGCAGAAAAAGTAGAATTAAAAAGCATTTTTACAAAAAACCATATATTCGTTTATGTGTTGATTTTCTGTTCCTTATATGGCTTTTTTGGAATGCTGACATGGCTTCCTTACTATTTGCAGACAGCAAGAGATATAGAGGCTTCGCAAACAGGCATTATTTCCTCCTTAGTACCGTGGGCCTCCATTCCTGGAGCAATTCTTTTCGGTTATTTATCTGATCGAATTAAAAGCAGAAAACCGCTTATTATCGGGCTTTCCCTGGCAGGGGCAATCTGTCAGTTTGTCATTCCTTACACAGAAAATTACTCCTTCTTAATCGTTGGTTTATGCCTGTACGGTTTGCTTGGGAAATTAGCGCTAGACCCAGTATTGATTTCTTATATGGCAGATATTACGCCACAGTCCATGTATTCAAGAGTTTATGGGTTTTTCAACTTCAGCGGTATGCTTTCCTCTATTTTTGCACCATATATAACAGGCTATTTTGCAGATAAGACAGGAAGTCTTGAATTTGGCTTCTATTTATCAGGGGGGCTGCTAATTATCGGTGCAGTATTATTTTTGTTCACGACAGATAAAAAACAAGCGGATGTTAATTCGATTGAATCAATCGCCACTTTGAAAAGGGAGGAGAAGCTGATTTGAAGAAAGTAATTGTCGGCACAAAATCGATGGTGGTCAGCCCCCATTATTTAGCTTCACAGGCTGGTGAAAGGATATTACAACAAGGAGGGAACGCATTTGATGCTGCTGTTGCAGTGAGTGCTTGCCTTGCAGTTGTTTATCCTCATATGACAGGTCTTGGCGGTGATTCCTTTTGGCTTGCTTATCATGCAGAAAAAAAGAAGGTCCGCTCCTACAACGGCAGTGGCCGTTCCGGTTCAAAAGTGACGAGAGACAAATATAAAGGCAAAGAGGCGATTCCTTTTCGCGGAATAGAAAGTGTTATTACAGTGCCAGGGATGGTAGACAGCTGGGATGCAGTCCTAAGGGAATATGGAAGGATGTCACTCAAGGAAGTGCTTGCACCTGCTATTGAATATGCAGAAAATGGATTCCCAGTTTCCAATGACCAATATGAAAATACGGTAAAGAGTATCGAACTGTTACAGTCAGATAAAGACATGGCAAAAGTATTTTTGCCTGAGGGAAAAGTGCCCAATACATTCAGCAAGTTTGTGCAGAAAAATCTTGGGTGTACACTTCAAAGCTTGGCGGATAAAGGAAGAGATGATTTTTATAAAGGAGATTTAGCAAAGAGAATTATTTCCAGTATCCAAAAAAAGGGCGGTTTGCTGACAGAACAGGATTTTGCTGCACATCAAGGTGAATGGACTGAACCTCTTTCGTCCACATATCGGGACTATACCATATTCCAAGTACCACCTAACTCGCAAGGATTTGTTGGTCTGATGATACTTAATATTTTGGAAAATTTCGATTTATCAGCAATCCCACATGAATCATACGAATATTACCATCTATTAGTGGAGGCTGTGAAAAAAAGCTTCCAGGATCGGAACAATCACTTAACAGATCCTGTGTGGCATAATATACCGTTAGAAAAATTATTAAGCAAAGAATATGCAAAGGAATTGGCTGCCTCCATATCATTTGACCATACATGTGATTTGCCGACACAGCCTGTCGGCAGTGATACTGCGCATGCTGCAGTTGTGGACGAAGACGGCAATGCAGTTTCCTTTATTCAAAGCTTATATTTCGAGTTTGGATCAGGAATTATTGCCGGAGATACAGGAATTACGATGCAAAACAGAGGCTCCTTCTTTTCCCTTGATGCAGACCATATTAATGCATTAGAACCAAATAAAAGGACTTTTCATACGTTGATGCCGGCGATGGCTTTTAAAGAAGATAAGCCATATGTACTATACGGCACACAAGGCGGTGAAGGACAGCCGCAAACACAAACGGTGATGATCACTAGAATGCTTGACTACGGGATGGACCCACAAGCTGCAATCAGCGGTCCAAGATTTGTATGGGGCAGAACTTGGGGAGAAAAAACCCAAGAATTGAAAATCGAAGGTCGGGTGGCAAATGACGTTTTGGAAAAGCTGCAAAAGCTAGGCCATTCAGTGAATAGAGTTGATGACTATGCTGGGATTATGGGTCATGCGAACGCAATTCTCATTGATGAGCAAGGGTTTTTCTATGGCGGTGTTGACCCGAGAAGTGATGGAGCAGCTGTCGGAAGATAGTGGTGAGGGGGCACAGATGAAAGCAGCTGTGCTTCCTTTTTTTTACTTACTGTTTTAGCAGAAAAATAATTTATATGTCACAACTTGTCTCCAATGCCGTGCTAAAAAATCCGGAATATTAGCGGTGTGAAAAGAATATATTTTACTAAAGGCATGGTAAGTATGTAATATTTTTTACTATATTGATAGTTTATAGGTGTAAAATATGAGACATTTGGAGAATTTTTAGGTATAATAAAAATGTAGTTACGGAACACCCGTATTATAAAGATGGTATTCCTTATTTTTTTGACGAAAAATGTAAGCATTTACAATGTCTTATTTTAACAGAAAAGAGAAATGATACTATGGTGGAAATGTTAGAAAAAGGCCCCTCAAAATCTGGTTTTATCAATCCGCAAAACAATTTTTATTGATTTTTAGGTACATAATCAGTTAATCTAACAAAATAGTGAACTTTTTTTAGAGGCTGTTTTTCAGCTGCTACCTAATTTTTTATTAAATGGCTCCAAACAAGTCTTAATCAAATTTTAGTCTGAATAATCTAAAAATTCAATGTAGAGGCAAGATTCATTAAAGAAATCTGTAATTATATACGTAACTACATTCATGAATAATATGGGGACTTATATTTTGCGATGTATTGGAGAGAAGTAAGGAGAAAAGGAGAGATAGTTTATGGCAGTAACAAGAGGTCTAGAAGGAATAATTGCAACCACTTCTTCTATCAGCTCTATCATTGATGATTCATTATCGTATGTTGGTTATGACATTGATGTTTTGGCAGAAAACTCCAGTTTTGAAGAAGTAGTTTTTTTACTGTGGAACAGAAGATTGCCGACAGAAGCAGAATTGGATGATTTAAAGCAAGAGTTAGCTGATAATGCAGAGCTGCCTGCGCCGCTGCTTGAACAGCTTAGGCTGTTGCCGCTTGCAAATGTGCACCCAATGGCTGTACTCCGTTCAGCAGTATCCCTTCTGGGTGTTTACGATAAGGATGCTGACTTTATGGATGAAAGCACAAACTATCAAAAAGCATTGAGATTACAAGCCAAAATCCCTACTATCGTTACAGCCTTCTCAAGATTAAGAAAAGGGCTTGATCCGATTGCACCGAGAAAAGATTTGAACTTTGCAGCAAATTTTTTATATATGCTGACAGGAGAAGAGCCTGAGAGCATTGCGGTAGAGGCATTTAATAAAGCATTAGTGCTGCATGCAGACCATGAGCTGAATGCTTCTACGTTTACAGCACGGGTTTGTGTGGCAACATTGTCTGATGTATATTCAGGTATCACATCTGCAATTGGTGCATTGAAGGGACCGCTCCACGGCGGTGCTAACGAAGCAGTCATGAAGATGCTGACAGAAATCGGCAGTGTTGATAATGTTGATGCTTATATTTTTGACAAAATGGATAAGAAGGAAAAAATCATGGGCTTCGGTCACCGCGTTTACCGTAAAGGTGATCCGCGTGCTAAGCACTTGAAGGAAATGGCAAGGAAGCTGACAGAATTGACGGGTCAATCAGAGCTGTTTGAAATGAGCTTAAGGATTGAAGAACTGCTGAAGGAAAAGAAAGGCCTTGTTCCGAATGTAGATTTCTTTTCTGCGTCTGTCTATCACAGCCTGGAAATAGATCATGATTTGTTCACGCCGATTTTTGCTGTGAGCAGGGTTTCCGGATGGCTTGCCCATATTTTAGAGCAATACGAAAATAACCGCTTGATCAGGCCAAGAGCTGATTATACAGGACCTGAAAGAGCTGTTTACATTCCAGTTCATGAACGCTAAATTTACGCGTCTATGATATACTTATTGCAGCATAGAACAAGCAAAGTCAGGAGTCTCCTAAAGCGGGGAATGTGCGAATAAGCGGCATACGTGCCGAGCGCCCTTCTTAGACGAAGCCAATATGCGCAACTTACTTTAGCCATTCTTGCAAAAGGAGTAACGCTTCTTTTGCAGGAAATACTTTTTTAACGGAGGGATACATATGAAAGGTGAAAAAATTTCAGTAGTTGATGGTGTATTAAATGTACCAGCAAATCCAATCGTACCATTTATCGAAGGTGACGGAATCGGTCCTGACATCTGGGCTGCAGCTTCAAGAGTGCTGGATGCTGCCGTAGAAAAAGCATATAGCGGTGATCGTAAGATTGTTTGGAAAGAAGTGTTGGCTGGAGAGAAGGCATTTAATGAAACAGGTGAATGGCTGCCTTCTGAAACATTGGAACAAATACAAGAATACTTGATTGCTATAAAAGGTCCATTAACAACTCCTGTCGGCGGTGGAATTCGTTCGTTGAACGTAGCACTTCGTCAAGAGCTTGACCTTTATGTATGCTTGCGACCTGTTAGATGGTTTGAAGGCGTGCCTTCTCCTGTTAAAAGACCGCAAGATACAGACATGGTTATCTTCCGTGAAAATACAGAAGATATCTATGCAGGAATCGAGTATGAAAAAGGGTCTGAAGGTGCTGCTAAACTACTAAAATTCCTTCAAGATGAAATGGGTGTTAACAAAATCAGATTCCCGGAAACTTCCGGTTTAGGAATCAAGCCAGTTTCTGAAGAAGGCACAAGCCGTTTAGTGCGTGCTGCAATTAACTATGCCATCAAAGAAGGCAGAAAGTCTGTAACACTTGTACACAAAGGCAATATCATGAAATTTACAGAAGGTGCCTTTAAGAACTGGGGCTATGAACTAGCTGAGAAAGAATTCGGAGATAAAGTGTTCACTTGGGCGCAATATGACCGCATTAAAGAAGAGCAAGGCTCAGATGCAGCAAATAAAGCTCAGGCAGAAGCTGAAGCAGCTGGAAAGATCATCGTAAAAGATTCCATTGCTGATATCTTCTTGCAGCAAATCCTGACTCGTCCAACTGAGTTCGATGTAGTTGCTACAATGAACTTGAATGGAGACTACATTTCTGACGCGCTTGCAGCACAAGTAGGCGGAATTGGAATTGCTCCAGGAGCGAATATCAACTACGAAACAGGTCATGCTATCTTTGAAGCGACACATGGAACTGCGCCAAAATATGCTGGATTAGATAAAGTGAATCCTTCATCTGTTCTACTTTCAGGTGTACTGTTGCTTGAACATTTAGGCTGGAATGAGGCAGCTCAGTTAGTTGTTTCATCAGTTGAAAAGACTATCGCTTCTAAAGTGGTAACTTACGATTTCGCTCGTTTAATGGACGGAGCGACTGAAGTGAAATGTTCTGAATTCGGTGATGAATTAATTAAAAATATGGACTAAAATAGCTCATCGTTTGAATTTGCCAAGTATTCCAAAAGAATACCTGCTAAAATCAAGCCCTTGACTGTTAAGGCTTAGTCTATTCGAGGGAAGAGTGTTGAGGGGCCTCTTCCCTCTTTTATTGCATAAAAAAGATTTAAAGGAGGAATTAGCATGAGTTTGCGCAAAAAGATTTCCATTATTGGCGGCGGATTTACTGGTGCTACGACTGCATTTCTGCTGGCTCAAAAGGAGCTTGGCGATATTGTGCTGCTTGATATTCCGAAGATGGAAAATCCAACAAAGGGAAAAGCGCTTGATATGTTTGAGGCGAGTCCAGTACAAGGCTTTGATGCAAATATTAAAGGAACATCAGATTATAAGGATACAGAAGGTTCGGATATAGTTGTTATCACGGCGGGTATCGCAAGGAAGCCTGGGATGAGCAGAGATGATTTAGTGCAAACAAATCAAAGTATTATGAAGTCGGTCACAAATGAAGTGGTCAAGTACTCGCCGGATTGCATTATCATTGTCCTTTCCAACCCGGTAGATGCAATGACATACACGGTGTACAAGGAGTCAGGCTTTGCGAAAAATAGAGTCATTGGACAATCTGGTGTCCTGGATTCAGCAAGATTCAGAAGCTTTGTAGCAATGGAATTGAATTTATCTGTTAAGGATATTACTGGCTTTGTTCTTGGCGGCCACGGAGATGATATGGTTCCTTTAATCCGTTATTCCTATGCTGGTGGTATTCCGCTGGAAACATTGATACCAAAGCATCGCTTGGATGAGATTATTGACCGAACAAGAAACGGCGGTGCTGAAATCGTTAATCTGCTCGGAAATGGAAGCGCTTATTACGCTCCGGCAGCATCACTTGCCGAAATGTGCGAAGCGATAATCAAAAACCAAAGAAGAGTCTTGCCTGCAGTTGCTTATCTTGATGGAGAATACGGCTATTCTAATATATACTTGGGAGTTCCGACCATACTTGGCGGAAACGGTATCGAGCAGGTAATTGAACTTGAACTGACAAAAGAAGAGAAAGCAGCATTGGACAAGTCAGTAATTTCCGTGAAAAATGTTCTTAATGTGCTTACATAAAATGTATTATAAAAAGACCCATCTAGTACTAGATGGGTCTTTTTTACCTACTATCCAATACGGACCAAAAATATGCAGGAAGTAGGATGGATAGAGCAAGCTTAGCTTGTTGTTCGTCTGCTGCTGATTTATACTATAATAGACATGTAAATTTTGGGGGACTTAGGGGAATTTTTTAAACTTGGAGGCATTTATGAAGAAGAAAGTTCTTGTGGTTGATGATGAGCAGTCTATCGTAACACTACTAAAATATAACCTGCAACAGGCGGGCTATGATGTTATAACAGCAATGGATGGTGAGGAAGGGCTGAATCTTGCGGTTACGTCAAATCCTGATGTCATCCTCCTTGATTTGATGCTTCCGAAGATGGACGGGATGGATGTCTGCAAAAACTTGAGGCAGCAAAGAATATTTACACCCATTCTTATGCTGACTGCAAAGGATGATGAGTTCGATAAGGTTCTTGGCTTGGAGCTTGGTGCAGATGATTATATGACAAAACCATTCAGCCCAAGGGAAGTTATTGCCCGTATTAAAGCAGTATTAAGACGCTCTCAGCTAATATCAGAATCATCAGAGCAGGAAAAGGAAGAAAGAGATACGCTTAAAATTGGGGAGCTTAAAGTCATGCCAAACCACTATGAAGCATATTTCAAGGAAGAACTTTTAGAGCTTACTCCAAAGGAATTTGAACTGCTTCTGTATTTGGCGAGAAACAAAGGACGTGTTCTAACTAGAGATCAGCTGTTAAGTGCGGTTTGGAACTACGATTTTGTTGGAGACACAAGAATCGTTGATGTTCATATAAGCCATTTGCGTGAAAAAATGGAGCATAACACGAAGAAGCCAATCTACATTAAAACGATTCGTGGATTAGGATATAAACTAGAGGAACCAAAATAAAATGAAAACATTTAAATCCAGGCTGCTGGCCAGTTTACTTCTGGTCGTCGCCATTGTCTTTTTGGTGCTGGGTTTGTTTATTTACCAGTTAAATAAATCTTCTTACATAAATTCGTCTGATACGAGGCTGGAAAGGGAAAGCAGTTTGCTTGTAGCTCAAATGGCCAATGCTGATTCTATTGAGGATATAGATGCAAGTGAGATGGCAGAATACAGCAGGCTTTTGGATATCCAAATAACAGTAACAGACACAAAAGGAAATATCCTCATTGATGAGGGAGAAAAGGCGCATGATGAATTTTTACAATCACTGAGTTCAGTCGTCAGCAAAGCATCGAGCCAGCCGCAAGATGACTTTACTGGCGGAGATACGAGTTTCCATTATTATTGGCAAGAGCTGAAGTTTAATGGGGACAAGCAAGGCTATCTTTTTTTAGGTCTTGATTTGTCATCACAGAAGGATGCCTATCAGCAGATGAATACATATGTCCTTGCTGCATTGCTCATTGCTTTTGTTTTAATCTTTGTTATTGGTTTAACACTTGTGTTCCGCTATATGAGACCAATCGAATCTGCTGCAAAGGTAGCGGTTGATTTGGCAAAAGGCAATTATCATGCACGTACATATGAGGATAATATGGATGAGACAGGTATGCTCAGCTCCTCTTTAAATAAGCTGGCAAAAAACCTGCAAGAGATGGTTAAGGCTCAGGAGATTCAGCAGGACCGGCTTGGAACTCTTATTGAAAATATTGGGAGCGGGCTGTTGCTGATTGACAGCAGAGGGTATATAAATCTAGTAAACAGAGCTTACAAGGATTTATTTACTGTTAATTCATCTGATTATTTATACAAGCTTTACTATCACGTTATAGAACATAGAGAAATATCTGATTTAGTTGAAGAAATTTTTATGACGGAGCATAAGGTTGTTAAGCAATTACAGCTTACTATTAATTTTGAGAAAAAAAGCTTCCAAGTTTATGGTGTGCCTATAATCGGGACAAATGATATGTGGATGGGCATATTGCTCGTCTTCCATGACATTACAGAGTTGAAAAAACTCGAACAAATCAGAAAAGATTTTGTCGCAAATGTATCTCATGAACTGAAGACACCAATCACCTCCATTAAAGGATTTTCGGAAACTCTATTGGACGGGGCGATGGATAATAGAGAGGCATTAGTAGAGTTTTTGCAAATCATATTAAAAGAGAGTGACAGGCTGCAATCGCTTATTCAGGACTTACTTGACTTAACAAAGCTGGAGCAGCATAACTTCTCATTAGTTAAGGAGCCAATTAATATCCTGGATATTTTGGAAGAGGTCAGCAAACTTCTTGCGAATAAAGCGGATGCCAAGAATTTAATTCTTGATTTTCAACGTCCTAGTGAGGAAGTTTGGATTGAAGGTGACAGGGCCCGTCTTATTCAAGTGTTTATGAATCTGATATCTAATGCGATTTCTTATACACCAAGCGGCGGCAAGGTTTCCGTTTCTGTCGAAAACAAGGAAAGGGATGTATTAGTTTTTGTAGCAGATACGGGAATAGGTATTGAAAGAAGTGAAATTCCAAGGATTTTTGAACGCTTTTACAGAGTCGATAAAGCAAGAAGCAGGAACTCTGGCGGAACTGGCCTTGGATTGGCAATTGTAAAGCATCTTGTTGAACTCCATAAAGGATTAATAAAGGTGGATAGTGAAGTTGGCGAAGGAACAACTTTCACCATATTGCTGCATAAAAAGTTCCCATATTAATTGTACAAGTTTACATTACTTTTACATATGGTTTGCAAAGTATTTACAAGGGTTTGCTAAAATACTAGTGAAGACCCCCCTTATCCATTAGGTTAAGAGCTGAAGCCCGAAAGCCACCCCGCTTTCGGCTTCTTACATTTACAAGAGTTAATCTACTTAAAAGAGATCCTATCGTTGAAAATCAATTAATTAGGTGCATCTATACATAATCTTTTTAGTGCAGAATTGTTTTCTGCACTTTTTCTATTTTTTAACGGTAGTAAATGCTTTTCTGTCTTATAAAAGGGATTAGCATGAGCAGGCTATGAACAAGGGCTATTCCTTACAATCTTTATCTACTCATGGTAAAATAAAAGAGATTAGACCATAATAATATTACTTATTTTGCTGTTAAAGCAAAGGCGGCTGATATAGAGGAACATAAGGAATGGAGGAACTGAATTTGAAGAAAAAACTGATTCTGATTGACGGGAACAGCATTGCATACAGGGCGTTTTTTGCCTTGCCTCTGCTGAACAACGACAAAGGTGTACATACAAATGCAGTTTACGGTTTTACAATGATGCTGATGAAAATATTGGAGGATGAAAAGCCGACACATATGCTCGTTGCTTTTGATGCTGGCAAAACAACATTCCGGCATAAAACCTTCAGTGAATATAAGGGAGGTCGTCAAAAGACTCCGCCTGAATTATCGGAGCAGTTTCCATATATAAGGGAGCTCTTACAGTCATATGGCATCCGCCACTATGAGTTGGAGAATTATGAAGCAGATGATATTATCGGTACACTTTCCTTGCAAGGCGAACAGGATGGATATGAGGTTGTTGTTATATCAGGTGACAAAGACTTGACTCAACTGAGCTCAGATAAAACGACTGTTTACATTACGAGAAAAGGGATTACAGATATTGAATCATATACGCCTGATCATATTCAAGAAAAATACGGCTTGACTCCAGACCGGATTATTGACATGAAGGGATTAATGGGTGATAGTTCTGATAATATTCCTGGGGTGCCAGGAGTCGGAGAAAAGACGGCGATTAAGCTGTTGAAGGAATTTGAAACACTTGAAAATCTTCTGCAGTCCATCGATCAAGTCAGTGGTAAAAAGCTGAAAGAAAAACTCGAGGAATTCAAAGATCAAGCGTTAATGAGCAAGGAGCTGGCCACGATTACAAGAGAGGCTCCGTTAACTGTAGGATTAGGGGAACTGGAATTTCCGGGCATGAACGAAGAGAAGCTCCGCCCATTTTTCAAGGAGCTCGGCTTTAATTCTCTTTTGGACAAGCTTGGAGATGCACCTGTGGAAGAAGCTGCAGAGCTGGAACAAATTGAATTTGAACATGTGAAGGAGATTACGGCAGATATTTTTGCCGACGAGAACGTCCTGTATGTGGAAGTGTTAGAAGATAACTATCATTATGCGCCAATTATCGGAATCTCGTTAGTGAATGAAAAAGGGGCATTTTATTTGCCGATTGAATCAGCCCTAGAATCAGCAGCCTTTAAGGAATGGGCAGAGGATGAGTCAAAGCAGAAGACAGTGTATGACGCGAAAAGATCAGAGGTAGCTCTCCGACATAAGGGCATTCATTTGAAAGGCATCACATTCGACTGTTTAATTGCGGCGTATCTTGCAGATCCATCTGCATCCATCGAGGATGTTGCGTCTGTTTCTAAAAAGTACGGCTTCACGAATATTCAATCGGATGAAGCGTTTTATGGTAAAGGAGCTAAACGAAAGGTGCCAGAGGAAGACATGCTTTCAGACCATCTTGTCCGCAAAACATTTGCCCTTTCTGCCATTCAGGACAAAATGGAAGAAGAGCTTAAGAAGAATGGTCAAGAGGAACTATTCTATGAGCTGGAAATGCCACTTAGTCTTGTACTAGCAGATATGGAATCAACAGGAGTAGAGGTTGATGTAGAAAGACTTCAAAAGATGGGTGCAGAAATCAATGACAGGCTTAAAAGTATTGAAGAGCGTATTTATGAATTGGCTGGCGAAACGTTCAACATCAATTCTCCTAAGCAGCTGGGGGTTATCCTGTTTGAAAAGCTTGGTCTTCCTGTCGTTAAAAAGACAAAGACAGGTTATTCCACTTCAGCAGATGTCTTAGAACAGCTGGCGAGCTCCCATGATGTGATTAAGGAAATTCTTGAATACAGACAGCTTGGAAAGCTTCAGTCCACATATATTGAAGGATTGCAAAAAGTGGTTCACAACGGCAAAATTCACACTCGCTTTAATCAGGTGTTGACACAAACAGGCCGATTGAGCTCCATTGATCCAAATCTGCAAAACATTCCAATCAGACTTGAGGAAGGCAGAAAAATTAGGCAAGCATTCGTTCCTTCTGAGAAGGATTGGATTATATTTGCTGCTGACTATAGCCAAATTGAGCTTCGGGTGCTTGCTCATATTGCCAATGATGAGAAGCTGATTGAGGCCTTTAGGGAGGATCATGATATCCATACAGAAACAGCAATGTCTGTTTTCCATGTGGAAGCAGATGAAGTAACCTCTAATATGAGAAGACACGCTAAAGCAGTTAACTTTGGCATTGTTTATGGTATCAGTGATTACGGCTTATCACAGAGCTTGAGTATCACGAGAAAGGAAGCTGGGAAGTTTATTGAAAGATATTTGGAGAGCTATCCTGGCGTTAAGAACTATATGGAGGAGATTGTGGCAGACGCAAAGCAGCAAGGCTATGTGTCCACATTGCTTCATAGAAGAAGATACTTGCCTGATATTACAAGCCGAAACTTCAATTTGCGCAGCTTTGCAGAAAGAACTGCGATGAATACGCCAATACAGGGCAGTGCGGCAGATATTATCAAAAAAGCGATGATTGAAATGGCGAAGCGTTTGGAATCAGAAGGCTTGCAAGCAAAACTGCTGCTGCAGGTGCATGATGAATTGATCTTTGAAGCACCAAAGAATGAAATCGAAAAGCTGAAAGAAATTGTGCCAGACGTGATGGAAAACGCAGTGGAACTTAGTGTTCCGCTGAAGGTGGACTATTCGTATGGTGACACATGGTTTGATGCTAAGTAATAGAAAAGAGGTAAATGAAGTTGCCTGAATTACCAGAAGTAGAAACAGTCAGACGGACGTTAAAGGAGCTCACACAGCATAAGGTAATCAAAGAGGTTGCTGTATCGTGGGCGAAGATGATAAAAAGACCGGAAAATGTCGAGGAGTTTTCCGATGCTCTTGTTGGACAAAGGATTGAAGATATTAAACGGAGAGGCAAGTTCCTTCTCATTGAAACAACTGATTTTACAATTGTCTCTCATTTGCGGATGGAAGGACGGTACGGGTTGTTCCAAAAGGACGATCCTGTTGACAAGCATACACATGTAATTTTTTATTTTGAAGACGACTCACAGTTGCGATATAAGGATGTCCGCAAATTCGGAACGATGCATCTATTTAAAAAAGGAGAGGAGCACCATACCCTTCCCCTTTCCCAGCTTGGTCCGGAGCCTTTTGACTCTGAATTTACAATCGGGAACTTCAAGGAAAGGCTTGGACGCACGACAAGAAGCATCAAAACAGCCTTGCTTGATCAAAAGATTGTCGTTGGACTCGGAAATATTTATGTAGATGAGGCATTGTTCCGCAGCGGCATTCATCCAGAACGAATTGCGAGCACGATCAATGATCTAGAAGCAGAGACTCTGTACAGAGAAATTATAGCGACATTGTCAGAAGCGGTGGAAAAAGGCGGAAGCACGATACGCTCTTATGTTAATACACAAGGGCAAATCGGAATGTTCCAGCTTGAACTTTTTGTTTACGGCAGAAAAGGGGAAGCTTGCAAAAAATGCGGCTCCGAATTAGAAAGAATCATTGTTGGAGGCAGAGGGACTGTTTTTTGTCCGCATTGTCAAAAATAGCAGCCAGTATTAGCATTAACATTGGATGGGCTCCTTCCATATAGTATATTACTATCCGTTAGGAAGGAGCTTTTTTAAAATGTCACAAGTACTTTCTCTTATCCTATTAGCGCTTGCTGTCAGTATTGATAATTTCAGTGTCGGGTTCACTTATGGTTTACGAAAGATGAAGATTCCTTTTAAATCCATTTTCATCATTGCCTGCTGTTCTGGATTCACACTGCTGCTTTCGATGCTGTTAGGCCATGTTATTGCACAAGTGTTCTCTTCTGATTTTGCCGAACAAATCGGCGGCGGAATTCTTATTATTTTAGGAATCTGGATCTTATATCAGTTTTTTCGGCCGGATAAAGAAAGAGAAATTATTACCACAGAAAAAAACTTGGTGAATTTTGAAATTAAGTCATTGGGAATTGTGATTAACATTTTAAGAAAACCGATGTCAGCTGATTTTGACAACTCTGGAACTATAACAGGAGTTGAGGCAATAGTCCTTGGGTTTGCGCTGTCATTAGATGCATTTGGGGCAGGAATAGGAGCATCCATGCTAGGATTCTCTCCATTCTTTTTGACACTTGCTGTCATCATTATGAGTACATCCTTTGTTTCGTTAGGAATGTTTGGCGGACGAATGCTGTCTAAAAAAAGCTATATGGAGAAATTCTCCTTTATCCCAGGAATTATTTTAATTATTATTGGTATTTTTAAGCTGTAAAAAAGAAACCATTGAATAAAAGGCAGGAGAACAAATGACTTTAATTATAGGCTTGACAGGCGGCATCGCCAGCGGTAAAAGCACCATATCCAACTATTTCAGCTCTCTGGGCTTAGTCGTTATTGATGCTGATGTTGAAGCCCGTTTAGCTGTAGAAAAGGGGGAGCCGGCATACCGTGAAATCGTTGCCCATTTTGGCTCTGGAATTTTGCTCGAAGACGGCAGTCTAAATCGGGCTAGGCTCGGCGAAATCGTCTTCAGCGATGAAAAACAGCGGGCTGTGCTTAATGGAATTGTACATCCAGAGGTAAGAAACCGAATGAACGCCAAGCAAGAGGAGGCCGTTAAAGCAGGCAGCCCGGCAGTAATTCTTGATATACCTTTACTGTTTGAAAATAAGCTGGATGCCACAGTTGAGAAAACAGTCCTTGTCTATGTGGAAAAAGATACTCAAATACAGCGGCTGATGGACAGAAACGCTCTAAGCCTTGAACAGGCACAATTAAGAGTTGCAGCGCAAATGCCTTTAGAAGAGAAGCGAGTGCTGGCAGATAGAATAATCGACAATAATGGAACTGTTGAAGATTCCCAAGCTCAAGCTCTTCAGATTTTGCATGACTGGAAGGTCCTTTAAAAAATGTGTTACGATGCCCCATAGCTTTAATGGGGCAGTTTTTCATGAAGAAATATGCTGCATTTTCCATTGTTTCCATAAAAAATGGACATAAAGTTTTAAGCAGGAAATAATTAATTCATTCTATCACTTGTACAAACTAGCACTTTTTTATAAGATAATATTAATGGGAATCAATACATTGCGAACAATGAATTCGGAGCTGATATAGATGAGATGTCCTTCATGTCAACATAATAATAACCGTGTTCTTGATTCACGACCTGTTGATGACAGCCGCTCAATCCGCAGAAGAAGAGAATGCGAAGAGTGCGGTTACCGCTTTACTACTTTCGAAAAAGTAGAAGAAATACCGTTGATCGTTGTGAAAAAAGAAGGAACTCGAGAAGAGTTCAGCCGTGACAAGATTCTGCGTGGTCTCATTAGGGCATGCGAAAAAAGGCCTGTTGCTTTAAAGCAGCTAGAAGACATTACGGCAGAAATTGAAAAGGAACTTAGAAGCAACGCCGTTTCGGAGATTAATAGTGAAGACATCGGTGAAATGGTCATGGATCGTTTGGCGGAAGTCGATGAAGTGGCATATGTCCGCTTTGCATCTGTTTACCGTCAATTTAAAGATATAAATGTTTTTATAGAGGAACTGAAAGAGCTGATAAAAAAGAATTAAGGCAAACCGGTGCTGCACAGGTGACACTTCGAGCGGTCACTTGAAAATGAAAAAGGAGCTGAAGGATTCTTTGGCTCTTTTTTGACTTTGTTTTAGGCTCTAACCTGCTAAGTCTTTACAACCTTTTTAAGCAATAATAGCAAAGGAGTGACGGTTATGTCACAGCATTGGCAGGACTTGCTTCCAATCGACAGATATCAAGTATCGACAAACGGACTATTAAGTGAGTATGACCGGAAGGTAATCACCTTTTTGTATCAGCCGCTTATCGGGACATCCTGTCTTGGCCTGTATATGACCTTATGGGGAGAGGTAGAGGAAAACCGTCTATGGTCAACTGATCATTCCCATCACAGCCTCATGAACTTTATGGATTGCGGCTTGAAGGAAATATATGCTGCAAGATCAAAGCTGGAAGGAATCGGACTTCTTAAGACATATATGAAAAAGGAAGGAGAAAATCGCTCCTTCATTTATGAGTTACAGCCGCCATTAACACCTGAACAGTTTTTTCTTGATGGCATACTAAATGTTTATCTTTTTCGAAAAATAGGGAAAGCCCAATATAACAGGCTGAAGAACTTCTTTGCAGAAGAACGCAAGCTTGATGAGAAAGAGTACAAGCCGGTCACGAAGGCGTTTCAGGATGTATTCATGTCTGATCATTCCAGTGTCGTTCGATCGACATATGAATGGGAAGGCGGCGAGATGTTAGATGAGGAAACCATCCTTATCGGCAAAAGAGAGCAGAAAAGCATTAAAATCGAGAACAACGATTTTGATTTTGATCTTCTTCTTGCAGGATTGAATGAATCCTTCCTTTCCAAAAAGGCGATAACAACTAAGGTAAAGGAAGCCATTCAAACATTATCCTTTTTGTATGGAATTAATCCGATTGAAATGAAGAATATCGTGATGAGTGCCATTAATCCAAACGATGAAATTGATATAGAAGAGCTGAGAATAGCCGCAAGAGACTGGTATCAATTTCAGCATGGAGGAAAATATCCGCTGTTAGTGGACAGAACGCAGCCAGTTCAGTGGCAGACACAGACAGAAGCCCCAAAATCAAAAGAAGAAGAATTCCTTTATTATCTCGATAATACTTCACCAAGGCAGTTCTTGAAAGATATTGGAGGCGGAGCGGAACCCTCAAAAGCAGACCTTCAAATTATTGAAGAAATTATGTTTTCCCAAAAGCTCCCTCCTGGTGTCATTAACGTTTTGATACATTATGTCATGCTGAAAACAGATATGAAGCTGACGAAGGGCTACGTAGAAAAAATCGCTGGCCAATGGGTGAGAAAGAAAATCCAAACTGTTAAGGCTGCGATGGAGCTCGCTAAACGAGAGCATCAGCAGTATTCAGATTGGGCAAATGGAAAAAATACAACCAGCAATAATAAAGCAGCGAGGAAAGTCATTCGGAAAGAGAAAATTCCGGAATGGTTTGGAGTGGACAAAACCGCTGATGCAAAAGTGGATGCCCCGGAAAAAGCAAATACGGAGAATGTAGATAACGACGTTCTAAAAGAATTAGAAGAGGAAATAAAAAACTTAAGGAAATAGGTGGTGAACGAATATGGAAAGCATTAATGATACTCTTCGTAAGCTTGGAGCAAACGGCGGCTTTCAAGAGAGGTATAAGGCTATGAAGGAGCAGGTGCTGAATCACCCTGATGTTAAATCATTCCTAGAAGAGCAGGAGGATTTTATCACCCCGCGTATGCTGGAAACAGGCATGATGAAGCTGTATGAGTATGCAAACCAAAGCAAAGAGTGCCGAAGCTGTCCTAGTTTAGGTGAGTGCATTAACATGATGCAGGGATATCATCCGAAGCTGGTAATTAACAGAGGAGCTATCGACATTCAATATGATGTCTGCCCGCGCAAGATAATGGAAGACAGCCAAAAGAAAAAGGAAAAGCTTATTCGGAGCTTGCATGTGCCTAAGGATATTCTCAAGGCATCATTCAACAATCTGGACATAGGCCAAGAGCGTGCTCAGGCGGTTAGGGCAGCAATTAATTTCGTAAAACAATACGAACCTGGAATTCGGCAGAAAGGTCTGTATTTCTTTGGTGAGTTTGGTGTAGGAAAATCCTATATGCTTGGCGCAATTGCTAATGAGCTTTCGCAAATGCAGGTTTCTTCCATGATTGTGTATGTGCCGGAACTATTCAGGGAAATGAAGAGTTCTATTGCTGATAACTCATTAAATGACAAAATTGAGAGCATTAAAAGAGAACCAGTCCTGATGCTTGATGATATTGGGGCAGAGACGATGTCAAGCTGGATACGGGATGAAGTTTTAGGACCAATTTTGCAGTTTAGAATGCTAGAAAATCTGCCGACATTATTCAGCTCGAACTTTGATTTTGCAGGTTTAGAATACCATCTCACTTATTCACAGCGCGGTGAAGAAGAGAAAATGAAGGCGATGCGGGTAATGGAAAGAATCAGATACTTGGCAGAACCAGTTCATCTGAGAGGCGAAAATAAGCGTAAATAACCTTTATGAAGGCAGGCTTAAAACATTTGAGCCTGCCTTTTTCTTGTGAAGATTATCGTCACCACTTCTATTTTTTTGTGTTTCCCCATATACATTCTAACAAGGATTTTTTTCACAAAGGGGGGTTACGATTGATTGAAGTCATTTTTCAAAAAAAAGGCGATGGAGAAAAATTGCTTAGGCTGATCAATCTTAAACATAAATATCCGAATTGGGGCATCAGTTCCATTCAAGAAGAACAGGAATTTCGCTTGAAGTTCAGCTGGAGTGCTGAGCAAAATAATTTGTTTATCCAAACACTTAAAATGGTTTTAGGGGAGTTTATTCTTCACTACAAATCAGAGGAGTGGGCAAGGCAAGTATTGACAGAGCAATACTATTATACAGATGAAGCGGAGCAGCGCCATATTCTTGAGATTCTCCACAGTCTGCTTGAAAAAGAAAGAAAGGATTTAGCAAGCCTGCTTGGCAAGCTTCATTTACACGAGTGTCTCGATCATGCCATTGGTGACCTGCTGAAAGAAAATCTTTCTTTTTCTTTCGATAGCTTTGTGACATTCCGGCTGCAGGACTATACCCAAAAGCTGCATGGCTATGTGGAAATCGCCATTGATGAATATAAGATGGAACAGGAGTATCAAGTGTTCATTCAGACGTTAAGGGACTTTCTTGCAGAACGTAAACCTAAGGTCCAGACGATTCATGTGCTTGTCGACTTAGAAATTCAATTTTATGATTCAGAATATCGGGAACTCTCTCAGCAGGATTTAATGAAAATACTCGACAGCAAGATGTTTGCCTATCAATCTGTCTATATTGATCCATTTTCAATCGGTCCGCTTCTATCCCTTGCGCCAAAAACGATTCACCTGTACACAGAAGACCGCGAGCAGCCAATCGTTCGCACTATCATGAACATCTTTGAAGAGAGAGTCAGCGTTCTGGACAAGGAGGAATTTTTTCAAGGAACACCGCACACATTCTAATAACTATTGAGAAAAAAATGAATCGCGGCTACTTGCAATTATAAAACATAAAGCATATAATAACGTACATAAAATAACTATATCGAATACATGTTATGATAAGGACAATAGTTTTCTTGTACGGTTTTAAGAGAGGGAAGCATTAGCTGGGAGCTTCCTAACACGATGAGAATTGCTTACCACCTTTAAACTTCAGCCAGGAACAGGGAAACCCCCTTATTATTGGTTTGGCGGACCGCAGCCGTTATCTGCTTAACTAAAGCCGTTTATGCCCATAGTGGGATGAGCGGGAATTAGGGTGGAACCACGAATTATATAAACATAACTCGTCCCTTTCTATAGGGACGGGTTTTTTTGCGTTCTGGTCCTTTAACATGAAAAGATAAACAAGTATAACGAAGGAGGAAATATCATGTCAGAAATGATAAAAATTACATTTCCAGATGGAGCAGTAAAGGAGTTTGCTGCAGGCACAACTACTGAAGATATCGCAGCATCCATCAGCCCTGGACTAAAGAAAAAAGCTCTTGCCGGTAAAGTTAACGGTGGATTATATGACTTAAGAAGACCAATCCTTGAGGATGCTTCTTTTGAAATCATTACACCTGAGAGAGAAGAGGCATTGGAGATTCTTCGCCACAGTACTGCCCACTTGATGGCACAAGCTATTAAAAGGCTGCATGGTAATGTAAAGCTTGGAGTAGGTCCTGTTATTGAAGGTGGTTTTTATTATGATATCGACTTGGACAAATCACTTACACCAGAAGATTTGCCTTTAATTGAAAAGGAAATGTCTAAAATCATTAATGAGAACTTGGAGATCGTTCGTAAAGAAGTAAGCCGCGATGATGCAGTTAAGCTCTTTACAGAAATGGATGATGAGTACAAGCTGGAGCTGATTGAAGCAATTCCGGCAAATGAGACAGTTACATTGTATGAGCAAGGTGAATTTATTGACCTTTGCCGCGGTGTGCATGTGCCTTCTACAGGTAAACTGAAAGAATTCAAACTATTGAACATTGCAGGAGCTTACTGGAGAGGCAATAGTGACAATAAAATGCTTCAGCGTATTTATGGAACTGCCTTCTTCAAGAAAGCAGATCTTAATGAGCATCTTCGTCTATTGGAAGAAGCGAAGGAAAGAGATCACCGTAAAATCGGAAAAGAGCTTGATCTGTTCATGACTTCTCAAAAAGTTGGACAAGGCCTGCCATTATGGCTTCCTAAAGGTGCAACAATCAGACGAATTTTGGAAAGATACATTGTCGATAAAGAAGAAAGATTAGGCTATCAGCATGTCTATACACCAATCATGGGTAGTGTTGATCTTTATAAGACTTCCGGCCACTGGGATCATTACCAAGAGGATATGTTCCCTGTAATGGATATGGATAATGAGCAGCTAGTTCTTCGTCCGATGAACTGCCCGCATCATATGGTTGTGTACAAAAATGATATTCACAGCTACAGAGAGCTTCCTATTCGTATTGCCGAGCTTGGAACAATGCACCGCTACGAAATGTCTGGAGCCCTATCTGGACTTCAGCGTGTCCGCGGGATGACTTTGAATGATGCTCATATCTTTGTCCGTCCTGATCAAATTAAGGATGAATTCAAACGCGTTGTAAACCTTGTGCTGGATGTGTACAAAGACTTCAATCTGACAGATTATTCTTTCCGTTTGTCTTATCGTGATCCGCAGGATACAGAGAAATATTTCGACGATGATGAAATGTGGAACAAAGCACAAAGCATGTTGAAAGAAGCGATGGATGATCTTGGCTTGGATTACTACGAAGCTGAAGGAGAAGCAGCATTCTATGGACCGAAGCTTGACGTTCAGGTTAAGACTGCTCTTGGCAAAGACGAGACTTTGTCTACTGTTCAGCTTGACTTCTTATTGCCAGAGCGCTTTGATTTAACATATGTCGGCGAAGACGGCAAACAACACCGTCCTGTTGTTATCCACAGAGGTGTTGTATCGACAATGGAAAGATTCATCGCATTCTTGATTGAAGAATACAAAGGTGCATTCCCAACATGGCTTGCTCCTGTACAAGTTCAAGTGATTCCAGTATCTCCTTCTGTTCATTTTGATTATGCGAAGCAAGTGCAAGAGCAGCTTCAAAATCAAGGGTTCCGTGTGGAGCTTGATGAGCGTGATGAAAAAATTGGTTACAAAATCAGGGAAGCACAAATGCAAAAAATCCCTTATATGCTTGTTGTAGGTGACAAGGAAGTGGAAGAAAATGCAGTCAATGTTCGTAAATACGGAGAGCAGAAGTCTGAAACTATTCCTTTCGATTCCTTCCTGCAAGGTCTTTTGGACGAAGTGAAAAAATAAAAAGTACTTTCCAAAAAACGGTGATGTACCGAAAAAACAGGAAATTATGCAAAAAGTATTGCAATAACGCAAGAACTTTGATAAAATTTTTTTCGTTGTGATAATTCTTTCGTTGACTTATCCATTTCGACTGTGATATAGTTACTAAGGTAAATTGAATATAAAGTTCTGAGGAAAAGAAGAAGCACCCGCTTCTCACCTGATTGACACGGATTCCAAGTAGTTAACAGGTATTACGTAAACAATTTAGGTCTTACTATGGTTATCGTAAGTGTGGGTGATTTGAGTCGCCCACACTTTTTATTTTGGATGCAAATCCAAATTTGCGATTTCAACTGGGGAGTCAAGTGTCAATTGGTACTTAGCACAGAAAAGGACGCGAAGCTTTTCTTGATAAGGTCTTGACCCGAACGTTGTATTCGTCAATTAACCTTGGAGGTGTTTAACTATTAGCAAAGATATGATTTTAAATGAAGGTATTCGTGCTCGAGAAGTTCGTCTTATTGACCAAAACGGTGAACAGCTTGGCATTAAAACGAAATTTGAAGCTCTTGAAATTGCAACACGTGTGAATCTTGATGTAGTTCTTGTTGCTCCAAATGCCAAACCACCAGTAGCTCGTATCATGGACTACGGGAAATATAAGTTTGAACAGCAAAAGAAGGAAAAAGAAGCACGTAAAAATCAAAAAATCATTAATATCAAAGAGGTTCGCCTTAGTCCGACTATTGATGAGCATGACTTTAATACAAAGCTTCGCAATGCAATAAAGTTCCTGGAAAAGGGCGATAAAGTAAAGGCATCCATCCGTTTTAAAGGACGTGCCATTACACATAAGGAAATCGGTCAACGTGTACTAGTTCGCTTTGCGGAAGCTTGTACAGAAGTTGCCACTGTGGAATCACATCCTAAAATGGACGGCCGAAGCATGTTCATGACTTTAGCGCCTAAAAACGACAAGTAAACGAGGAGGAATACGAAATGCCAAAAATGAAAACTCACCGTGGAGCAGCAAAACGTTTCAAAAAAACCGGCTCTGGTAAATTAAAACGTTCACATGCTTACACAAGCCATTTATTCGCTAACAAATCTACAAAACAAAAACGTAAGCTTCGTAAAGGTTCTTTAGTATCTTCAGGAGATTACAAACGCATTCGTCATTTATTAGACAACATTAAGTAATTTTTTCTAAATAGGAGGGAAATAATATGCCACGTGTTAAAGGCGGTACAGTTACACGCAAACGTCGTAAAAAAGTTCTTAAATTAGCTAAAGGTTATTTCGGTTCAAAACATACATTATACAAAGTTGCTAACCAACAGGTTATGAAATCCCTAATGTATGCATACCGCGATCGTCGTCAGAAAAAACGCGACTTCCGCAAACTTTGGATTACTCGTATCAACGCAGCAGCACGCATCAACGGTCTTTCTTACAGCCGTTTAATGCACGGATTGAAAGTTGCTGGTATCGAAGTAAACCGCAAAATGCTTGCTGAGCTTGCTGTAAGCGATGAAAAAGCATTTGCTGAATTAGCAACTGTTGCTAAACAAAACATTAAATAAGCTTTTTAAGCTTAACAAAGAAGGCATGGTTCATGCCTTCTTTTTATTTATATAGATTTAAGGAAAGGGAGAGGGGCAATGACTATTAAAATCGTTTGTCTGTATTGGCTTCTTATTAATCTTTCTGGGTATCTTGTGATGAAAATAGATAAAGACAGAGCAAGAAGACATGCTTATCGTATAAGTGAACAAAACTTGTGGACAATAGCCGTCTTTTTCGGTGCATTAGGAATGACTGCGGGAATGAAGCAATTTCGCCATAAAACAAAGCATGCTGCTTTTAAAGTAGGATTGCCGCTGCTAGCTGTTGTCGAAACAATAGCTTTTATTTTTATATTAAAGGAATTAGCATAAATTTGAAGGTTTGGCTATACACTTTACTAACAGCATGATTCTCTTACAATTGAAGGTGATAGAATGGAAGACCAATTATCAATGCTATTTGTCATGGTAGAATTAGGCGGGGTGCTTGCACCTATTGCGTTTATTCTCTTCCATACGTTAAGGCAAGTGTTATTTATTCCGCCAATGCTTGTATGTATTGCTGGAGGAGTGCTTTTTGGCGTAACATTCGGTACGATTTATTCGGTCATAGGACTGACAGTGAATTGCCTGTTTTTCTTTCTTGTTATCAACAGAATGCCTAAAACACGTCAACGACTTAGCGGTTTGAAGAAAAAGTGGTTTGGAGAATATCGCAATCTAACGACTGGGCAGGTGGCCGTATTAAGGCTGATTCCTTTTATCCATTATCATTTATTGAATTTTTGTTTGCTTGAACGTACGAAGAATTTCAAGGATTATATGAAATTTTCGTTAATGACTAATATACCGCTGGCATTTTTCTATACGATTTTCGGCCAGTTCATCAGTCAGTTTTCACCGACGATGATTATTGTCATTCTGTTTGCTTTAGCTGTATTAGTGTATGTATTGAGAGAGAAAATGACTATTATAAAATGGCATGAATTTTTTAAAGATAAGAAACAAGAAAAAAAAGCTAAACACTCGTTTTAGCTTTTTGTTTTTTATTTTAGGACTTTTTCCAACTTATCTTTGCATTTGGGTAAACAGCTTTCAGTGTTTCTTCGAGAAAGTATACATCTCCGTCAAGCAGTTTAGTGTCATATGGTTCAGCAGGCCATAATAGAATACTGCTCACCGTTTTCTGATCATTTGGATTTACATATTTTTCCCCTTCGAATAAAAAGCCGTTGTAGGTGAAAACCAAGTTTATTCTAATATTTTTTTTGTCATCAATCATATAAAACTTGTTTCTTCTCTTGGCAAACTCAAGCCTGCGTACAGGACTTGCAGCATATGAAAGGATGCGATAAACGATAAAGATGATAAGTGCCAATAACAGCAAGCGCAATAGCCACATCATATAAAAAGCCTCCAAATCTTTTGATAAAACTTTAGCTAATTCTATACGTGTGAAAACATATAAGGTTTCAATTTTATGAAAAAAAATATAAAAAAGTGCAGATTATGCTTTTAAAATAGTGGATTTCCAACATACTATTAGAGAACCCTATAGGAAGGCCAACAAATTGCTAGGAAGAATTTTAATTTATTAGTATAATAAGAATGATTTGAATGATTAATATAAGGGAGTCGAAGTAACGTGAAGCTAGATGAAACATTGACGATGCTTAAAGAGCTGACAGACGCTAAAGGTATACCGGGAAATGAAAGAGAACCACGGGAAGTAATGAAAAAATACATAACAGAATATGCAGATGAAGTGACTACTGATAATTTAGGAAGTCTTATTGCTAAAAAAACAGGCAAAGAAGGCGGACCGAAAATCATGGTAGCTGGCCACTTGGATGAAGTTGGCTTCATGATTACAAGAATTGATGATAAAGGCTTTTTATACTTTCAGACAGTAGGAGGCTGGTGGTCACAAGTAATGCTTGCACAGCGAGTAACAATCGTGACAAGCAAAGGTGATATCACTGGCGTAATCGGTTCAAAGCCGCCACATATCCTCTCTCCAGAAGCACGGAAAAAGCCTGTTGAAATCAAAGATATGTTTATTGATATCGGTGCTGCTTCTAAAGAAGAAGTGCTTGAATGGGGAGTAAAACCTGGCGATATGGTCGTACCGTATTTTGAATTCACGGTAATGAACAATGAAAAGATGCTGCTTGCTAAAGCTTGGGATAACCGCATTGGCTGTGCGATTGCCATCGATGTCTTAAAAGGCTTAAAAAATACGGAACATCCTAATACTGTATATGGTGTTGGAACAGTGCAGGAGGAAGTTGGTCTGCGCGGTGCGAGAACAGCAGCGCAAAAAATTCAGCCTGATATTGCCTTTGGTGTAGATGTGGGTATTGCGGGAGATACACCGGGAGTAACAGAAAAAGAAGCGCTGAGCAAAATGGGCAAAGGTCCGCAAATTATTCTTTATGATGCAAGCATGGTTTCTCATAAAGGCTTAAGAGATTTAGTAACAGATACAGCAGATGCTAATAATATTCCATATCAATTCGACAGTGTGCCTGGCGGCGGAACAGATTCTGGTGCTATCCATCTTACACATAATGGAGTACCGGCATTGTCTATTACAATTGCGACACGCTATATTCATTCACATGCAGCAATGCTTCATCGTGATGATTATGAAAATGCCGTTAAGCTGATAATCGAGGTAATTAAAAAGCTGGACAGTGATACTGTGAAGGAATTGACATTTAAATAACCGTTTTTAAGAGACCAGAAATGGTCTCTTTTTATTTCGACACATCCGTACGCTGCTTCTTTGGCCAAAGGCAATAGCTGAAACTAATGAGGAAATCAATCCCAAGGACGACAGACCAGATTTGGATAAGACGAAGCAAGGTATTTGCATCTTCTTTTGGAATAAATATTGTCATCATATAAAGCAATGCAGCACCAATTGCAAAAGCCACAAGGTGGCGGAGCCAGCCAGTAATTTCTTGTTTAGCATGCGCCCGTCCATATTTTTTTACAGGCTTTTCTCCTGCAGCAAACCGGTAGCTGAAATGGGCATCCATCCACTTGATCATACTGTGTCCGAAGGCGATGGTGACGCCAAGATAAACGGCTGCCAGCCCATGGAAAACCGTTATTTCGCTGCCTTTGTTTATATCTGCAATAGTAAAGATAACTAACAGTAAATCAATAATTGGTGTTGCAAGCAGCAATGCTGCACCTACCTTGTTTTTTCCAAGAACATAACGGCTAAACAATCCTAGCAATACAAATAACCAAAAAGAAATTTCGCAAATGATAATCAGGATGCCAATCATGGAAACACTCCTTTTTTAATACAACTGTATTAAATACAAATTAGCACAGTTGTATTAAAAAAGCAATAGAGTTATACTATTGGTATGCCTAAAATTGTTAATCATACTTTACAAAAAGAAAAAATCGCAAAAGCAACATGGAGTGTTATCAGAAAGGTTGGCATGGACAAAGCTTCTGTCAGAAATATTGCAGAAGAAGCAGGCCTGTCAGTCGGCGCACTCCGCTATTACTTTAAAACGCAAACAGAATTGCTTCAATTCTCGATGAATTTAGCATCTGAAAGGGTGAAGGAGAGAATCTCAGCCGTTTCGCTGACAGGGGAACCAGTCGAGGATGTTTGCACCATTTTGTACGAGCTGCTTCCGTTAAATCAAGAGAAACAAGAAGAAATGGAGGTTTATTTTGAGTTTACGAAAAAGTCGATTTCTGATCCATTGCTTGTGGAGCAGCGTAATGAAGTGTTAAAAGAAATGCAGCATGGAATAAGAAGATGTGTAGAAGGTCTTATCGTAAGCGGCAGCACGAAGCAGGAGCTTTCTGCAGAAGCGGAAGGAAGGCGTCTATTTGCCTTAATTGATGGTCTTGCTTTCCATTGCTTACTCGGTGTGATTACGAGTGAAGAAATGAAACAAACTGTTCGTCTCCATATCGAGACATTATGCAAATGATAAACATAAAAAAAGTTTGCCCTATTTTGGGCAAACTTTTTTTGCTATTGTAAATCAATAGGCGGAGGCGGCGGGGTATTGTTTAAGATTGCCGCTTTTCGCGCTTTCAAGAATCGGTTGATATTTAAAACAATTGTTTTTGCAACAGCATATGTTGGGACCGCTAGAATCATTCCAAGTATACCTGCTAAGTTTCCTGCGACGAGAAGCAGGACAATAATAGTGGCAGGATGCGTATCGAGCCTTTTGCCTAAAATAAGCGGTGACAAGATATTTCCTTCAATTTGCTGAGCAATGGTGATGACAATAATAACGAGCAGAGCCTGAGTCGGTGAAGTGAACAATGCGATAATAACAGCAGGCGCTCCGCCGATAAGTGGTCCGACATATGGAATAATGTTAGTTACAGCAACAATCAAGGCCATGACTAAAGCATAATCCAGACCGATAATCCAGTAACCGATTAAGGCAAGTGTACCAACGAAAAGGGCAACCATAACTTGTCCTTGAATATAAGCAGCTAAAGTTTCACCAGTATCCTTTAGTATTTTTGTAGCTTCCTTGCGGTAAGAAGCAGGGAAAAACCTTGATAATGCTGCTGGGAATTTGTTCCCGTCCTTGAAGCTGTAAAACAGCAAAAATGGGACGGTGACAATCGTTACTGTAATATTTGTCATTGTGCTGATGATGGTGCTTATGCTGTTTGTAATGCTGCTTGGAATTGTCTGAGCAAAATCATTGAGCTTGGCTGTGATGTCGCTCATTGTCACATATTCCTGGTTAAGCAGCCATTTATACTGTTTCGTATCATTCAAGTCATTGAAGAACCTAATGGCTTGATCTGCATAGTTCGGTATATTGCTAAATAGTTCTGTAATCTGCTTGCTGATCATCGGAATAACGCTGCCGATTGCTAAAATAATTAAACCTATTACTACTACATAAATAATAATAATAGCTAATGTTTTCGGTACCTTATATTTTTGCAAGAAGTTGACAATCGGATTCAACAGGAAGTACAAAAATCCTGTGATAATAATAGGAAAAAACAAAGTAGAAAACAGTACAGCTACAGGCTGAAATAAAAAAGATATTTTTGTGCAAACATAAATGATTGCGACAATTAATAATACTTGCAAAAGCCAATAATGAAACTTCTTCTTCGTCAAGATAACTTCACCTTTTTTCTTTATTAGTTACATTACTTTATGTATATGTGCACAAAAAACCAATAGAAACGTATAGTACACGTAGTATAGCATATAAATCTATCTGAATTATACCCTGCTATACAAAGTTTATAACATTGCAGTTATGCTTTATGGATATACGATTGACGATAAAAGAAGTTTCACTATTAATAAAAATTTTTGGGCAAAAAAAAGGAGGAATTAGCATCCCCCCATTTTTCTTTATTTCAATCCTGATTCTAAAGATTGCAGCATCTCTGTCTTTTCATCCTCAGAAGAATTTTTCCAGATTACTTCGAATAAGACCCCGAGACCAGGAAGCATTTTCTCTTCGCCATTTTGGATAGCATCTACAATCGTCGCCTTCAGCTCGTCTTGTGTATTGCCAGAGACATTATGGATAATCGCATTACGTAAATTTAAATTCATGGATAACACTCCTTTTTCCTAATATGACAAACCCATACTATATCATTACTCATTTAACGTTTATTATGTATATTCTTTACGCTATAATAATAAAAAATGAAAGAATGGTTAGCTTAAGTGAGGAGACGTACAATTTGAAACATATATTATCTGCCAAAAACCCTCAAATAAAAGAGTGGAAAAAATGCCTGACAAAAAAAGAAAGGGACAAAACAGGCACCTTTCTTGTAGAAGGCTTTCATTTAGTAGAGGAAGCGTTAAAAGCAAATGCAATTAAGCACTTGATTATTTCTGAGGAAATAGAAATGCCAAAATGGGATTACGGTGATGTTCCTGTAACCATTGTAACGAAGGAAATTATTCTGCAATTAACAGATACTGAGACCCCGCAAGGAATTGTGGCTTTATGCACCCAGTATGCTGATGAACAAGTGCTTTCCACAGGAAAATCCTTTATTGCTCTTGATGAGATTCAGGATCCAGGTAACCTTGGAACAATCATCCGCACAGCCGATGCTGCCGGAATTGATGCCGTAATAGTCGGCGACGGCACTGTTGACATATATAATCCGAAAGTTGTTCGCTCAGCGCAAGGCAGTCATTTTCATCTGCCTATTATTAAGCAGAACTTGCCGCAATTTATTGCAGAATTAAAGGAAAAAGAAATACCTGTTTATGGTACAAGCTTGGAAAACGGCGTCAATTATCGAGAAGTAACACCTGAATCCTCCTATTGTTTAATTGTCGGCAATGAAGGAAACGGAGTAAGCAAAGAAGTGCTTGCTGCAACGGATAAAAATCTGTATATTCCGATACATGGGAAAAGTGAATCCTTAAATGTAGCAGTTGCTGCAGGCATTTTAATCTATCATTTCGCCTAATCTGCAAGCTTACAGCAAAATGGATTTGAAATGAACATGAAAATATACTATAATAATGGCAAATTGCATGATGAATAAACGTTGATGGAGAAAAGTAATTTACAGCTCTGCTGATTTAGGGAGAAAATGCCTTGACTGAAAGCATTTTTATCTGGCAGCTTAAATGAAGTTCACCTCCTGAGTTGGCATCGGGACCAGTTTCATTAATGAAATTGTAAAGATGTTCCGGCATTTATGCCGTTATCCAAATGAAGTGAACTTGAATGCTTAATTCAGGTTAATTAGGGTGGTACCGCGAATATATAAACCTCGTCCCTTTGTTGGGATGGGGTTTTTTTATGTTTCAAGCAGCAGTAGTTTTACGAAAGCTTGTACGATTCATGCAAAATTAAAAGGAGGAAACGAGATTGGAAGCGAAATTGAAGGAACTGCAAGCAGAAGCTTTAACAGCAATAGCAGCCAGTGAAAACGTAAAAGAGTTAAATGACATAAGAGTTGCATACTTAGGCAAAAAAGGCCCAATTACAGAAGTGTTGAAGGGAATGGGCAAATTATCGGCAGAGGAACGCCCGAAAATGGGAGCTTTAGTTAATGTCATCCGCGATGAAATTACAAGCCATATTGAAGAAAAACAAAAGACGCTGGAAGAAGCAGAAGTGCAAAAGAAAATTGCAGCAGAAACAATTGACGTTACTTTGCCAGGCCGCCCAGTTGCGGTTGGAAATCATCATTCCTTGACGAGAGTGATTGAGGAAGTGGAGGATCTGTTTATCGGAATGGGCTATACAGTCGAGGAAGGTCCAGAAGTGGAAGTCGACTATTATAATTTCGAGGCTTTGAACTTGCCGAAAAACCACCCAGCAAGAGACATGCAGGATTCTTTCTACATTACAGAGGAACTGCTTCTTAGAACACATACTTCACCAGTGCAAGCTCGTACGATGGAGAAGCATAAGGGCGTAGGTCCTGTTAAAATTATCTGTCCTGGTAAAGTGTATCGCCGTGACAATGATGATGCTACGCATTCCCACCAATTCATGCAAATTGAAGGGCTTGTCATTGATGAAAATATCCGCATGAGCGATCTTAAAGGTACACTTGAAGTGTTCGCGAAGAAAATGTTTGGCAATGACAGAGAAATCCGTCTTCGTCCAAGTTTCTTCCCATTCACAGAGCCTTCTGTAGAAGTTGATATTTCTTGCAGTATCTGTAAAGGAAAAGGCTGCAGTGTATGTAAAGGCACAGGCTGGATTGAAGTGCTTGGAGCAGGTATGGTTCATCCAAATGTGCTGGAAATGGCAGGATTTGATTCGAAGAAATATTCTGGTTTTGCCTTTGGAATTGGTGCAGAACGTATTGCGATGCTGAAGTACGGAATTGACGATATCCGCCATTTCTATACAAATGATATCCGTTTCTTAAAACAGTTTACAGTGCCAGAATATTGAGTTGGAGGAGAATAGCAAATGTTAGTTTCTTATAAATGGTTGCAAGAATATGTAGATTTAAATGATATAACACCTGAGGAGTTAGCTGATCGCATCACGAGAAGCGGTATTGAGGTAGAAGGTGTGGAAGTGCTAAATGAAGGCATGAAAAATGTCGTTATCGGTCATGTGTTAGAGCGTGAACAGCACCCAAATGCAGATAAACTGAACAAATGTCTAGTAGATGTAGGCGACGGCGAACCAGTTCAAATCATTTGTGGAGCACCAAATGTTGATGCTGGCCAAAAAGTAGCTGTTGCTAAGGTTGGAGCAGTTCTTCCAGGGAACTTCAAAATTAAAAAAGCGAAGCTGCGCGGTGAGGAATCAAATGGAATGATTTGTTCCCTGCAGGAGCTTGGCATTGAAGCAAAAGTTGTTGCAAAAGATTATTCAGAAGGCATTTTCGTGTTCCCAGGTGATGTGGAAGTAGGCAGAGATGCACTTGAGTATTTACAAAGAGATGATGCAGTCCTTGAGCTTGGCCTGACTCCAAACAGATCAGATTGCTTAAGCATGTTAGGAGTTGCTTATGAAGTTGCAGCTGTTTTAGGCAAGGACGTAAAGCTTCCTGCTGTTGACTATCCAAAAACAGCAGAAAGCGCTGCGGATTATGTAAGCGTAAAAGTGGAAAACAGTGAGGATGTACCACTATACACAGCAAAAATTATTAAAAACGTTAAAGTCGCTCCATCACCATTATGGATGCAAGGAAGACTAATGGCTGCTGGTATCCGTCCACATAACAATGTTGTCGATATCACAAACTATATTCTGTTAGAATACGGTCAGCCTCTGCATGCATTTGACTATGATCGTTTTGGTTCAAAAGAAATTCTTGTAAGAAGAGCAAAAGCTGGAGAAACAATCGTAACTTTGGATGATGCAAAAAGAACGCTGACAGAAGACAATTTGCTAATTACAAACGGTGAAGCTGGAGTTGCTGTAGCTGGTGTAATGGGCGGTGCAAATTCAGAGGTTCAAAGCGATACAACAACAGTCCTTTTGGAATCTGCTTATTTCGAAGCTGGAGTTATCCGTAAATCCTCTAAAACACTAGGCTTAAGAAGTGAAGCGAGCGCAAGATATGAAAAAGGAATCGATCCTAATCGTGTTCGTCAAGCTGCTGAAAGAGCGGCGCAATTGCTTCAAATTTATGCAGGCGGAGACGTTTTGGAAGGTGAAGTGGCAGCAGAAAACCTAAAAGCTGAGCCGAAAATTGTTTCGATTACTTTAGAGAAATTGAACAATGTATTAGGGACTTCTTTAACAGAAGGCGAAGTGACAGATATTTTCAAAAGGCTTCAATTTGAAACTTCTGTTGAAAACGGCAGCTTCACAGTAACAGTGCCGACTAGAAGAAATGATATTTCTATTCCAGAAGATTTAACAGAAGAAGTAGCAAGACTTTTCGGTTATGATCATATTCCAACAACCTTGCCTATCGGTGCAGCTATCCCAGGCGCGTTGTCAGAATATCAGAAAAAGCGTCGCGCTGTCCGCAAATATTTAGAAGGTGCAGGATTATATCAAGCCATCACTTATGCATTAACAAGTGAAAAGAAAGTTCAGCAATTTGCACTAGAGAAAAGAAATCCAGTCCGCCTGGCAATGCCAATGAGTGAAGAAAGAGCATTGCTGAGACAAAGCATCGTTCCACAGCTGTTAGAGGTAGTAAAATATAATGCTGCCCGCCAAAATGACAGCCTGTCTGTTTATGAAACAGGCGTTGTATTCTTGGAGACAGCACAAAATGAGCTTCCGGAAGAAAAAGAGCATGTTGCAGGTGCTATTACAGGATCATGGGTTTCTCATATCTGGCAAGGTGAGAAAAAACCGGTTGATTTCTTCGTATTAAAGGGAGTGCTTGAAGGGCTGTTCCAGAAGCTTGGCGTTTCTGAAGAAATCGAGTTTACGCGCGGAACAATGGATGGCATGCATCCTGGAAGAACAGCAGATATTTTGTTCAAAGGTGAATCAATCGGGTTTGCTGGCCAGGTGCATCCACAAGTTCAAAATGAGCTTGATTTGAAAGAAACATATGTCTTTGAATTAGATTTAAGCAAGCTGCTTGCTGCTGAAGTTACAGACTTGCAATACACGACAATTCCAAGATTCCCTAGCGTAACAAGAGATATTGCTCTTGTTGTTGATACCACAATTTCAGCTGGCGAAATCCAAAAAATTATCGTTGAAGCAGGCGGTTCCTTACTGAAAGAAGTACAGGTGTTTGACCTGTATGAAGGAGACAAAATGGAAGAAGGCAAAAAATCCATTGCTTACTCTCTAAAATATTTCGATCCAGAACAAACATTGACAGATGACATGATTACAAAGTCGCATGACAAAGTTTTAGAAGCTGTTAAAGAGAAAGCAGGAGCTGTGTTAAGAGGATAATATAGATGGAAGCTGGCCGGTATGGCCAGCTTTTTTTGCGAGGAGAGCGGGAGAAGCTGTAAAACTTGCTGTATTTACCATGCAATGACTTCCCACTTAAAGTCACTTCATGGTATGATATAGATTAGGATTCTTAAAGGATTGGAGGCAAGATAGTGTCAGATGCACAAAAAAACCGTACGAATGTGAAAATATATGGAACGGAATATGTAATACTCGGCCAAGAATCTTCCAGTCATGTTCGATTGGTTGCCTCTATCGTGGACAAGAAAATGCGCGAGATTTACGGGAAGAATCCATCCCTTGATACAAATAAATTAGCAGTGCTGACAGCTGTTAATATTGTAAATGACTATATTAAGCTAATAGATCGCGTGGAAGAATTGGAAAATGAATTAAATAGAGAAAAGGACTGAAAAAAAGTTCATGTTGGATTTAATCGTCATCATTCTGCTCGTTTTTGGTCTCTTGAGAGGGCTGAAACGGGGCTTTATCCTGCAGATCATTCATTTGACAGGATTTATCGTGGCATTTATTGTTGCAAATAAATATTATATACCGCTCTCAACTAAATTAAACTTATGGATACCTTATACAAATACAAGTGAGAACAGTTTCGTTCAAGGACTTTTTGGCAGCACAAACTTGGAAGAGGTATTTTACCGTGCAGTCGCTTTTGCAGTGATTTTCTTTGCTGTGAAAATAATCTGGCAAATCATCGGCAGCATGGTCGATTTTGTCGCAAGCCTTCCTGTCTTGAAGCAGCTTAACACTTGGGCCGGAGCAATTTTAGGCTTTGTTGAAACCTATTTGGTGCTGTTTATCCTGCTTTATATTGCAGCATTGCTTCCTGCTGAGTTCATTCAGACACATCTGAATAATTCGGTTGTAGCAGCAGGTATTATCGAAAACACTCCATACTTTTCGGAAAAGATCAAGGAAATTTGGTTTGAATACGTAGCCTCCTAAAGGCAATAGGAACTCTTCCGGCTATGAGGCTGGAGGGGTTTCTTTTTGCTTAAATAGTAGCAACTTGTTATAGAAAAATAGCAGAACATGTTATGATATTATTGTTTGACAGAATTAAGGGAAACATACTAATCAATGACAGGATTATGTAGGTGATAACAATGACAACAAAAAAAGAAGTAGTACGCCAATTAGAACAAATTGCAATATATATGGAATTAAAAGGGGAAAACTCCTTTAAAATATCCGCATTTCGCAAAGCAGCACAAGCGTTGGAAACAACAGAACAAACATTAGACGAAATAGAAGATTTCACAGCGTTTCCTGGCATCGGCAAGGGCACTGCTGCTGTCATAGAGGACTTTATCCATACAGGAGAATCCTCTGTATTGAAGGAACTAAAGGAAGAAGTGCCTAAAGGGTTAATACCATTGCTTCAGCTGCCAGGTCTTGGAGGCAAAAAGATTGCTAAACTCTACAAAGAACTCGGCATTGAAAATGCAGAGGACTTGAAGCTTGCGTGTCAGGAAAAGAAAGTCCAATCCTTGAGCGGCTTTGGCAAAAAAACAGAAGATAAAATACTGGAGGCGCTTGACAGCTTTGGTTCAAGGCCAGATAGACTTCCGCTTGCTTATATGCTTCGAGTGGCTTTTTCCATTGAAGGTGAGTTAGAAAAAATAGAAGCGATTGAAAGGTTTTCCCGTGCAGGTAGCATTAGAAGAATGCGGGAGACGATTAAAGATTTGGACTTTATTATTGCCACCAATTCACCAGCAGACGTAAAAGACAAATTGCTGACCCTACCAGGCATAAAGGAAGTCATTGGTGCTGGCAATACGAAGGTAAGTGTTGTGCTTGAATTGGAATTTGATGTTTCCATTGATTTCCGCCTCGTTAAGCCTGAGGAATTTGCAACAACCTTACATCATTTCACAGGTAGCAAGGATCACAATGTCAGAATGAGGCAGCTTGCAAAGGAACGAGGCAAAAAAATAAGCGAATATGGTGTGGAAGACACTGAAACAGGGGAAGTAGAAACATTTTCGACTGAAGAGGAATTCTACCATTATTTCGGCTTGCCGTTCATTCCTCCTGAAATGAGAGAAGATGGCAAGGAAGTCGAAGATTTCAAAGAAGAATTGGATATCATCTCTCTTGAAGATATTAAAGGTGATTTGCATATGCATACAACCTGGAGTGATGGTGCGTTTTCTATCGAAGAAATGATCGAAGCAAACAGACAGCGCGGCTACAAATATATGGCAATTACAGATCACTCCCGCTATTTAAAGGTGGCGAACGGTTTAACACCGGAACGTTTGCAAGAACAGCTTCAGATCATTAAAGCGCTTAATGAAAAGTACGATGATATTACCATTTTAGCTGGTGTTGAAATGGATATTTTACCGGACGGAACACTTGATTATGATGACGAGCTTCTTGAGCAAATGGACATCGTTATCGCATCCATCCACTCTTCCTTCTCTCAGCCTAAGCATAAGATTATGGAAAGACTCGAGAATGCACTGCGCAATAAGCATGTCGATATCATTGCCCATCCGACAGGAAGAAAAATCGGAATCAGAGACGGCTATGAAGTGGATATGGACGATTTAATCAGGCTTGCCAAAGAAACAAATACAGTACTTGAGCTGAACAGCAATCCAAACCGTCTAGATTTGAATGCAGAAAATATTAAGAAAGCGCAGGATGCTGGTGTTCATCTTGTCATCAATACAGATGCTCATCACACGAAGGAGCTTGCTTATATGGGCATCGGTGTGTCTACAGCGAAAAAAGGCTGGATAAATAAAAATACAGTAATTAATACGTGGGATACGGAAAAACTGTTGGATTTTCTAAAGAATCGTCATAAGTAATAAAAGCTAAAAAATTTTTTCTATAATACTAGGAAAGAAAAATTTACGTTTGCATTAAAAAGATAAAGGAGATAACTCCATGCAAGAAAGAGTATTGAAGACATTAGAATTCGACAAGATTAAAAGCCAGCTGCTAGAGCATGTTTCTTCTCCATTAGGAATGATAAAGGCTTCTGAGCTGATGCCTTCCACAAGCTATGAAGAAGTGGTTCAATGGCAGGAGGAAACAGATGAAGCGGCAAAAGTTTTCCGAATGAGGGGAAACATTCCATTAAGCGGAATACATGATATCCGCCCGCATGTGAAGCGTTCATCCATCGGCGGGATGTTAAGTCCCGTTGAATTGAACCAAGTAGCAAGTACAGTCCATGTGAGCAGACAAATAAAAAGATTCACAGAGGAATTCCATCAAGAAGATCCAATCCCTATTTTACAGGAACTGGTTGACGGCATTGTTGTGCTCGCTGAAGTGGAAGAAGAAATTAAAATGGCCATTGATGAACAAGGGACAGTTATGGATAGTGCGAGTGAAGCATTGCGCGCTCTTCGCAACCAATTAAGAAGAAATGAATCGAAGGTGCGGGAAAAACTAGAAAGCATGATTCGTTCCGCTAATGCAGCAAAGATGCTGTCAGATACAATCATCACAATCCGGAATGACCGTTATGTTATCCCTGTTAAACAAGAATACAGAGGACATTATGGTGGAATCATCCATGACCAAAGTGCTTCAGGTCAAACATTATTTATTGAGCCTCAATCGGTTGTAACATTAAATAATGAGCTGCAAGGCATACGCGTAAAAGAGCAGCAGGAAATAGACCGAATTCTAGCACAGCTGACTGTTCTTGTGGCAGAGCATAGAGAAGAGCTGCTGGAAATTGTGGAGATATTAAAGGAAATTGACTTTATGTTTGCTAAGGCGAAATATGGTCATCGCATTAAAGGAACAAAACCAATCATAAATAATGAAAGAAAAATAAACTTGTTCAAGGCAAGACATCCCTTGATTCCAATTGACGAGGTTGTAGCTAATGATGTCGCATTAGGAGATGCTTATTCTTCTATTGTTATAACAGGACCGAATACAGGCGGTAAAACAGTAACATTAAAAACAGTAGGCTTATGCACATTAATGGCTCAATCCGGTTTGCAAATTCCTGCTCTTGATGAATCAGAAATGGGTGTGTTTGAGGCTGTATATGCAGATATTGGCGATGAGCAGTCTATTGAACAATCATTAAGTACATTCTCTTCTCATATGGTCAATATTGTAAGCATATTGAAGGAAGTTAACAGCAGCAGCCTTGTCCTGTTTGATGAGCTTGGTGCCGGAACAGATCCTCAAGAAGGGGCAGCACTTGCCATTTCTATTTTGGATGAAGTAAACAAAAGAGGAGCAAGAGTAATTGCCACAACCCATTATCCTGAGTTGAAAGCATACGGGTATAATCGAGAAGGTGTTGTTAATGCCAGTGTAGAGTTTGATGTTGAGACATTAAGTCCTACCTATAAACTGCTGATTGGTGTTCCTGGACGGAGCAATGCGTTCGAGATTTCCAAACGACTCGGATTAAATGAGGATGTTATTGAAACAGCGAGATCTCATGTGAGTGCAGAAACGAACAAAATTGAAAATATGATTGCTTCCCTGGAAGAAAGCCGCAGAGCTGCAGAATCCGAGCATAAGGAAGCTGCTGATTTGCTGAAGCAGGCGGAAATGCTGCATCGTGACCTGCAAAAGCAAGTAATGGAATATTACGAGAAAAAAGAGGCGCTTGAAGAAAAGGCTAAAAAGAAAGCCGCAGATATCGTTGAAAATGCGAAACAAGAAGCGGAAACAGTCATTTCAGATTTACGGAAAATGCAGCTGGAGAAACGGGCGGAAATTAAAGAGCATGAATTAATTGATGCAAGAAAACGCCTTGAGGATGCTGCTCCAAAATCAGCGATTAAGCGAAAAGAAGCAGTGAAAACAAATCATGAGTTCCAGCCGGGGGATGAAGTAAAAGTACTGACATTTGACCAGAAGGGCCAGCTGATTGAAAGGGTCTCTAATAAAGAGTGGCAAGTTCAAATCGGCATTATGAAGATGAAAGTGAAAGAGCGTGATATGGAGTTCATTAAAGCGCCTAAAGTGGTGGAAACAAAACCACTTGCAACAATCAGGGGCAAAGATTTCCATGTAAGTCTTGAACTAGATCTTCGAGGGGAAAGATATGAAAATGCCTTGGCGCGTGTTGAGAAATATAT
Source organism: Niallia sp. MER 6 (assembly GCF_023714395.1). NCBI lineage: Bacteria > Bacillati > Bacillota > Bacilli > Caryophanales > Bacillaceae > Niallia > Niallia sp. MER 6. The sequence continues at coordinate 95,487 of NZ_JAMAUK010000003.1, forward strand.
TGATGACAGTCTGTTAGCAGGCTATCCAAGAGTATCCATCATTCATGGCAAAGGAACTGGAGCACTACGAACAGGTGTGCAAGAATACTTAAAAAACCATCGTTCCGTCAAAAGTATTCGCTTCGGTGAGGCTGGGGAAGGCGGCAGCGGCGTTACCGTTGTAGAACTGAAATAATAGAAACAAGACAAGAGAGAGGAGATGCCAGATGAATGCATTTTGGAGCAATGAATATGTGAACACCGCTGGCGATTACAGTGTTGTTATCCTGAGCATCGTTGTTTTTTTATCTATATTTGAATTAGTTACAAAATATAATAACTGGGAAGAGATAAAAAAAGGGAATGTTGCTGTTGCGATGGCAACAGGCGGTAAAATATTCGGGATTGCGAATGTATTCAGGCATTCCATCATGCAGAATGACTCATTGCTGACGATGATTGCCTGGGGAATATTCGGTTTCTTCCTATTGCTGATAGGATACTTTATTTTTGAGTTTTTAACACCGAAATTTAAGATTGATGAAGAGATAAAAAATGATAACAGAGCGGTCGGTCTTATCTCTATGATTATTTCAATCGGCCTTTCCTATATAATAGGTGCAGGCATCTCCTAATGGGGTAGACCAGTTTTTTAAGTATACTGGCTGCAGATCTACAACCTTATAGAAGTTTGGCTACATTCAGAGACCAGTTTCAAGGAAACTGGTCTCTTTTGTTATTTAAAAATGCCCTTTTTATAATTTAGGCTTATTTTAAATGTCCTAAAGCTCCTTCCCGCCATATAATAAGCTAGTACAATCTCAACTATGTTAGGAGGAGCAGGTTTGGAAACAGAGAAACCTTGGCTTGAACTTTATCCAAAGGAAACAGCGAAAAATGTTTATTATAAGGCAGAAACCCTTCCCCAGCTGCTGCGCAATGCAGCAAAAGAATATCCGAAACATAAGGCAGTTCACTTTATGGGAAAGGAATTAACGTTTAAGCAAACGTATCAAAAATCATCTAAACTAGCAGCTTATTTGCAAAGCATCGGAGTGAATAAGGGAGACAGGGTTGCAGTAATGCTGCCAAATATCCCGCAAACTGTAATCAGTTTTTATGCCATTATGCTTGCCGGAGCGATTGTAGTTCCAGTAAACCCTCTTTATAAAGAAAGAGAAATTGAATTTATCCTCAATGACGCTGGCGCAAAAGTCATTATTACACTCGATATCCTTTACAACCGCGTAAAAAATGTACAAGAAATGACAAGTATAGAGCAAATACTTGTAACCTCTATCAGTGAATTCCTCCCATTCCCCAAAAATCTCGTTTATCCATATATCCAGAAAAAAGAGCATGGCATTATTCCTTCCGTCAAACATGAGGGATCTACCCATCTGTTAAAAAAAATTTGGAAAAAGCCTGTAGAAGAGTTTACAGAACACAGCCTTAACTTTGAGGAAGACTTGGCGATTATCCAGTACACAGGAGGAACAACAGGATTCCCGAAAGGCGTTATGCTTACACATCAAAACCTTGTTGCCAACACTGCTATGTGCCGCCAGTGGCTGTATAAGCTGGAGAAAGGCAAAGAAAGGCTCCTTGCAATTATGCCCCTTTTCCATGTGTATGGGATGATGACTGTGCTTGTCCTGTCTGTCATGGAGATATACAAAATGATCTTGCTTCCAAAATTTGATGTGACTACTGCACTTAAAACGATTCATAAACAAAAGCCTACCGTATTCCCTGGGGCGCCGACCATTTATATCGGCTTGTTGAACCATCCAGATATTAAAAAATATGACCTATCCTCAATCATTGCCGCTATAAGCGGTTCTGCTCCGCTTCCTAAAGAGATTATCGACCGCTTTGAAGAGAAGACTGGCGGAAAGCTGGTTGAGGGCTATGGACTGACAGAAGCCTCTCCAGTGACGCATGTTAACTTCTTATGGGATCACGATATTGTTAAAGGAAGCATAGGTGTACCGTGGCCTGGTACAGATGCTGCTGTTTTCTCGCCGGAAACGGGTGAAATGCTCCCTCCTGGAGAAATTGGTGAGCTGGCAGTTAAAGGACCACAAGTAATGAAGGGATATTGGAATAATCAAGAAGAGACAGAGCTTGTTCTAAAGGACGGATGGCTGTATACAGGCGACCTCTGTTATATGGATGAAAAGGGCTTTTTCTATATTGTTGACAGGAAGAAGGATACGATAATCGCCGGCGGCTTTAATATATATCCACGAGAAGTCGAAGAGGTTCTGTATGAGCATCCTGCCGTTCAGGAAGCAGCAGTTGTCGGTGTGAAAGACTCTTACCGCGGTGAAACAGTGAAGGCATTTATTGTGTTGAAAGAAGGAGAGCAGGTTTCAGACGATGAGCTGAATACATTTATGCGAACAAGGATGGCAACCTTTAAGGTGCCAAGAATTTATGAATTCCGTGATGAGCTGCCAAAGTCAGCGATCGGCAAAGTATTGAGAAGAGAGTTAAAGGAGAAGGAAACGGAAGAAGGGAGATAATGGGGATGAATATCATCGTCTTGCTTTCAATCGTCCTGGAAGCAAACCAGCAGCTTATGATTGAGAACGGGAAGATACAGCATACCAATTTAAAAGAAAGTGTTAATCCGCCAGATGAAGCAGCATTAGAGGAAGCTCTGCTTTTAAAGGAAGCTTACGGAGGCAGCGTTACAGTCTTGACTGTTCACCATCGGGAAGCTGAAAAACATCTTAGAAGAGCACTTGCGATGGGAGCAGACAATGCCCTATTCGTAAAAACAGACGAAGACTTAGAGCCGGCTGTCATTGCTAAGCTTATTGCTGAGCAATTAAGCAGCCTGCCGTATGATCTTATCTTAGCTGGAGACTTTTCGACAAATGGGGGCTCAGGACAAGTTGGACCTAGAGTGGCAACAATATTAGGACTTCCCTTCCTTTCAAAGGCGGCAAAGCTGGAAGTAGAAAAAGAGGCTGTTTTCATAACGAAGGAGAGCAATGGAGATTTAGAGACATATAAAGGGAAATTTCCAGTTCTCCTCACAATCCCGCAAGGCCTGCATACACCTCGTTTGCCGAAGCTCTCAAGCATCATGAAGGCTAAACAAAAGCCTCTCGAAAAAAAGACAGCAGCCTATCAAAATCAAAAGGATATTCAAACAGTTGATTTCAGCTATTTCGTAAATGATCGGAAAAAGATTCTGTTGGAAGGGGAACTGGAAGACAAAGTGAAACAATTGGCGCAAATAATACAAAGCCATATACAAGAGTGACGGGAGTGAGAGAAATTGAAAAAGCGAATAGTGATTATTGCGGAAAAAAGACAGGATAAATTACATTCAGTCACATTAGAGTGCATGGAGGCAGCTACTAAAATATCCAGCGATGGCGAAATAGTTGTCTTGCTTGTCGGCGACGACGATGATGAATCAATTGCTGATGATCTTATGTATTATCACTGTGACAGAGTTGTGTTCATGAAAAACAGTAAGCTCTCCAGACCTAATGTTCATACATTGCTTCCTCTCATAAAGCAATTCATAGAAGCAGAGCAGCCTTATGCCGTGTTATTAGGACAGACGGACTTTGGCAAAACACTAGCAGCATGTCTTTCCGAATCCCTTAAACTCCCCCTAGTTTCTAATATTGTAGAAATAAAAACGGGGCCAGATAGCTTGTTTGTAACAAGACAAATTTTATCTGGAAATATTATCAACAAGGTGCAGATAAACAATCATTGTATTTTAAGCATAAAGCAAAAAGCTTGGAAAGCTGATAACAGGCTTGAGGAGAAAAAGGGTATTAAAGAGATACAATCTCCAATTGTAAACAATCCTGACTTTTCCCTTGTCCGGCTTGAGAAAAAGAGCAGCGGCAAGGAAGAACTGGCAAATGCCAACATAATTGCTGCAGCAGGCAGAGGTGTTGGAAATGAAAGTGGCTATCTTCTTGTCAAACAGCTTGCCGAGACATTAGGAGGTAAAGTTGGCGTGTCACGAGGGGCTGTTGAACTTGGCGTGTGTGATGCATCCAATCAAATTGGCCAGACAGGAGAAACAGTCGCCCCAAAAATATATATCGCATGTGGAATTTCAGGAGCTATCCAGCATCTAGTCGGCATTACGTCAGCAGATATAATTATTGCGATTAACAAGGATGAAGAAGCACCGATTTTTCAAGCATCAGATTATGGAATTGTCGGGAATGTTTTTGATGTGTTGCCATTACTAGAGAAAGGCTTGAGATCTCAAGACAGCCAATAACGAAAGTCAAGTGGGCAAAACGACTGAATAGATGCAGGAACAGATGGGAAAAATGATGGACGAAACAAATTATTAGCATCAATAGTAAAACGGTGGTATACTTTGGGATATTATCAGGTTTAACACTAAGAGGAGGCATATATAAATGGCAATTTCACATGCAACAGATCAAAACTTTTCAGAAGAAACAGGTTCAGGCGTAGTCCTTGCAGATTTTTGGGCACCTTGGTGCGGACCATGTAAAATGATTGCACCAGTATTGGAAGAATTGGATTCAGAAATTGGTGATAAAGTTAAAATCGTGAAAATCGATGTTGACGAAAACCAAGAATCAGCTTCTAAATTCGGCGTAATGAGCATCCCAACATTGTTGGTATTCAAAGACGGCGAAGTAGTCGATAAAGTTGTTGGTTTCCAACCAAAAGAAGCTCTTTCTGAGCTATTGGCTAAACACGTTTAAGACTCAAAAACAAAACCCTGGGACTTCCTAGGGTTCTTTTTTTGGCCTTTAATCAGCTTTTAGTTGGACTTTTGGAAAAATCCTCATTCCCTTCCTCCAACTTACACACACTCATAGTTGCTGAAAACGAGCTTCTGCCCTATCATATATAATAGTACTTATGTTCTGTATAAACAAGTGCGTTCAGGGAGGGACTGCAATGAACGATACAATAAAAAACAAACTGATGCTTTTGCCTGACCAGCCAGGATGCTACCTGATGAAAGACAGACAAGGAACGATCATCTATGTAGGGAAAGCAAAGGTACTTAAAAACCGCGTCCGCTCTTATTTCACTGGTTCGCATGACGGGAAAACCTTGCGGCTTGTGAATGAAATAGAGGACTTTGAATATATTATCACTTCATCTAATATAGAAGCACTTATCTTAGAGATTAATCTAATTAAAAAGCATGATCCGAAATACAATATTATGCTTAAGGACGACAAAAGTTATCCATTTATTAAGCTGACAGCAGAAAGACATCCCCGGTTAATTACGACACGTAATGTGAAAAAGGATAAAGGCAAATACTTCGGTCCATACCCTAACGTACAGGCCGCTAATGAAACGAAAAAGCTCCTTGACAGGCTTTATCCTCTTCGTAAATGCACTACATTGCCAGACAGAGTATGTCTTTATTATCATCTTGGACAATGCCTTGCTCCATGTGTAAATGAGGTGCCTCAGGAAGAATACCGCAAGATGGTTGATGAGATTACAAAGTTTCTGAATGGCGGCTATAAGGAGATAAAAAAGGAGCTCACAGCAAAAATGTCAGCTGCTGCTGAGGAGCTTGATTTTGAGCGGGCAAAAGAATACAGAGACCAGATTGCTAATATTGAAGCTACGATGGAAAAGCAAAAAATGATGATGACTGACCTTGTCGACAGAGATGTTTTTGGATATTCAGTTGACAAAGGCTGGATGTGTGTCCAAGTGTTTTTCATCAGACAAGGAAAGCTGATTGAGCGAGATGTTAGCATGTTCCCAATTTATCAAGAGCCGGAAGAAGAGATGCTCACCTATTTCGGACAATTTTATTCAAAGGCTAATCATTTCAAACCGAAAGAAATCTTAATACCAGATTCTATTCAAGGGGAAATGGTCGAAGAGCTTCTTGGTGTGAAAGTGATTAAACCGCAAAGAGGTCAGAAAAAGGACCTAGTATTGTTGGCAAATAAAAATGCCAAAAATGCTCTTCATGAAAAATTTGCTTTAATTGACAGAGACGAAGAGCGCACAATCAAAGCAGTAGAGAATTTAGGAAGCCAGATGGGGATTTACACGCCGCACAGAATTGAAGCCTTTGATAACAGTAATATTCAAGGAACAAACCCAGTTTCGGCCATGATTGTGTTTGTTGACGGAAAACCGGCGAAAAAGGAATACAGGAAGTATAAGATAAAGTCAGTTCAAGGACCGGATGATTATGAATCGATGCGGGAGGTTGTGCGCAGAAGATATCAGCGCGTATTAAAAGATGGACTGCCAATGCCAGATTTGATTCTTGTTGATGGAGGGAAAGGTCATATTGAGGCTGTCAAAGAAATTCTCCTCGATGAACTGGCACTCGATATTCCGGTTGCAGGCTTGGCGAAAGACGATAAGCACAGAACTTCCCAGCTGCTTTACGGAAATCCGCTTGAAATTATACCGCTGGCACGAAACAGCCAGGAGTTCTATCTCCTGCAGCGTATTCAAGACGAAGTCCATCGGTTTGCGATTACCTTTCATCGTCAAGTGCGCTCGAAAAATGCCTTCCAGTCTATGCTTGATGACATTGCAGGGATTGGAGAAAAACGTCGTAAGCTCCTGTTAAAAACATTTGGATCTGTTAAAAAGATGAAAGAGGCATCGATTACTGACTTCACAAATATCGGAATTCCAGCTGCTGTTGCAGAGGAGCTTCTTGAAAAATTAAAAGATTGATTGTATTTTTATGCAAAAAAATAAAAAATAGCGTTGTTAAGCTGAAAACCATATGCTATAATGATGGCAACTTATAACTTAATAAGTGAAGGTAGAGGTGCGAGCTTCAATAGTAATAATTCGGAGAAGGATGAGCTTCATTGAAGAATTATGAAAGGGAAGATCGCCGAAGTGAAGGGATAACTCATCGTTCCTTTGCTGGTTTTGCATTGAATAAATGTAAGACTGTCAAAACAAGGAACTGTTTTGGAGAGCTATCTCGCTGTTTGTGCACATTTATATGTATTTACCTGCACGGCAATGAGATGTTCTCATTGCCTTTTTTGTTTGCAAAAAAAGGTGATAGAACAGAGCTTCTAAGAAGAGAAAAGAAGGTAGGGAATAGCTGTGGGATTAGTAGTTCAAAAATTTGGCGGAACATCTGTCGGAAGTGCAGAGAGAATTAAACATGTTGCCGAAAGAGTAATGGAAGAAAAAAATCGTGGGAATGACGTCGTTGTCGTCGTTTCAGCAATGGGAAAAACAACGGATTCATTAGTAAAACTAGCTGGTGAAATTACAGAAAAGCCGAGCAAACGAGAAATGGATGTACTCCTGTCAACAGGAGAACAAATCACAATCAGTTTACTTGCTATGGCTCTGAATGAAAAGAATATAGATGCCATTTCGTTTACAGGCTGGCAGGCAGGCATGGAGACAGAAGCAGTCCATGGCAATGCCCGCATATTAAATATAAAAACAGAGAGAATCGAAGAACATCTGATGGATGGCAAGGTTGTCATTGTCGCAGGCTTCCAAGGAATCACAGAAGGCGGAGACATTACAACACTTGGCCGCGGCGGTTCTGATACGACTGCGGTAGCTCTAGCAGCTGCGTTAAAGGCAGATAAATGCGATATTTATACGGATGTTACAGGTGTATATACGACAGATCCGCGCTTTGTAAAAGAAGCAAGAAAACTGCTGTCCATTTCATATGATGAAATGCTAGAATTGGCAAACCTTGGCGCAGGGGTATTGCATCCACGAGCAGTTGAATATGCGAAAAACTATCAAATGCCGCTTGTGGTCCGTTCAAGCATGGAACAAGAAGAAGGAACTATCATCGAGGAGGAAGTATCAATGGAACAAAATTTAGTAGTACGCGGAGTCGCTTTTGAAGATAATATTACGAGTGTAACGGTGTTTGGGCTGAAAGATCCGCTAACTAGCCTTTCCACTATCTTTTCTACATTGGCTTCACATCACATCAATGTGGATATTATCATACAAAGCTTGACTGAAAGCAAAGGAACGAACCTTTCCTTCTCCATTAAGGACAGTGATTTAGGAGAAACAGTTAAGGTCCTTGAAGAAAACAAAGCAGTGCTTGGTTATGATAGAGTTGCGTCAGAGCAAGGACTTGCGAAAGTCTCTATTGTCGGCTCTGGCATGATTTCCAATCCAGGTGTTGCTGCAGACATGTTCAAAGTGCTGGCAGAACAAGATATTGTGATAAAAATGGTAAGCACATCAGAAATTAAGGTGTCTACTGTTATTGAGAAAAGCAATATGGTGAAAGCAGTCGAAACACTTCATGATGCGTTCGATTTGAGCAATTTACCGGTTATTAATGCATAACAACAATAAAAAGGTCCTCAAGAAAGAGGACCTTTTTTTATACAGGATCTTTGCTGTCCCAGCGGACAGTGATAGTAATTTTTTTGCCGCGTCGTTTTGGATCTTCAAACGCTTCTGCAACTACTTCTTTTAATTGTTCGTGCTGCTGTGCAAGGTAGCCTGCTTCCAACTGGAATGTGCATTTGCCCTTTTCCTTCAGCCTTTGTTCAATTAATGGACTTGTAATGCTATATTCCATCTCATTTTTATTTGCTTTCACGATTTCAAGCTGACCCCAGCCTGCTTTTTCAAAAAAAGCAGCTGCTCCTTCTAAGTGGTCAAGGGGGAAAGTTCGGGCAATTCTTTTGCCAGCCCAATAAAGGATATCCGGAGTATCTCTTCCAAGCAAGTCAGGTATTAAAATTTCACGCAGCAATTCGTATCCATAGGCAGGTACTGTAAGAGAGTCTTCCTCTACTTTCGTTATTCTTTCTTCTGTTGTAATCTCGCTCAATTGCCTCTCTCCTCTTTCTACAATTCTATTAAATATATGTTATTAAATTCATTAAATGCATCGTAAATTTCGACAAAAAATATATCGCTTTAATAGTATACTTTAAAATCTAGAAAAAAACATAGCGATAAGGGAATAATAACAGGAAAATCAGGTCTATTTTATTAGTTCTGTATGGCAAAATAACACATCATATAAAGCTTTAAGCCAAGCAAGAAAAAGCTAGGAGAAAAAGCAGGCTTAATCTTACTGCCATCTGCTCTATCAGCTTCTATTATTTTTCCCTTAGGGCCAAAGTTTCTATGCGGTAAAATAAAGTAGAAATTTTTCCAAGAGCAAAATCATATAATAAAAAAGGATAAAGAAATCTGGAATAATTGTATCCGTTTTCTTGACCGAGATTTTTATTGGGAGTACAATGAAATTGTCACAGAATTGTAAGTTTTCTATCTTGTAATCGCTTTTATGAGGAAAAAGAACTATTTCATCATTAGGGGGGGAAAAGTATGGCAAAAAATCGAGAGTTTCTATTCAGAAGATTACATTCTTTACTGGGGGTTATCCCAGTCGGTGTATTTTTGATCCAGCATTTGGTTGTCAATCATTTTGCTACAAAGGGACCGGAATCATTTAATAAGGCAGCTGCCTTTATGGAGCATTTGCCGTTCCGATACTTTTTAGAAATTTTCGTGATTTTTTTACCAATTATTTATCACGCTGTATACGGTATTTATATTGCTTTTACAGCCAAGAACAATACGAAGAAATATGGATATTTCCGAAATTGGATGTTTTATATCCAGAGGGTTACTGGAATTGTAACATTGATATTCATTGTATGGCATGTTTGGGAAACACGGGTAGCTGCTCAAATGGGGAAAGAAGTCAATTATAATATGATGGAGGAAATCTTAGGAAATCCTTGGATGTTTGCCTTTTATTTAGTTGGTGTAATCTCCACTATATTCCATTTCTCTAACGGGTTATGGTCATTCTGTGTCAGCTGGGGAATTACAGTTACTCCTAAATCACAAAGAATTAGTACATATGTTACGATTGGAATTTTCATTATCTTATCAACAATCGGCGTACGAGCGCTGTTAGCTTTTGTATAGAAACTAGAATGATAGAGCACTAGATTAAGGGAGTGGAATAAAATGAGTAAAGGGAAAGTCATTATTGTAGGCGGTGGTTTAGCAGGATTAATGGCCACAATCAAAGTAGCGGAAACTGGGACACCTGTCGAATTGTTTTCCCTTGTGCCAGTCAAGCGTTCCCATTCTGTTTGTGCACAAGGCGGCATAAACGGTGCGGTAAACACGAAAGGGGAAGGGGATTCTCCTTGGGAGCATTTTGATGATACTGTATACGGCGGGGATTTCTTAGCAAACCAGCCGCCAGTTAAAGCGATGGCAGAAGCTGCACCAGGGATTATTCATTTGTTGGACCGCATGGGCGTAATGTTCAACAGGACACCAGAAGGACTTCTTGATTTCCGCCGTTTTGGAGGAACACAGTATCACCGGACAGCATTCGCTGGAGCAACGACTGGACAGCAGCTTTTGTATGCATTGGATGAGCAAGTACGCCGATACGAGGTAGATGGACTAGTTGTTAAATATGAGGGCTGGGAATTCCTTGGAGCAGTCCTTGATGACGAAGGTGTCTGCCGCGGTATAAGAGCGCAAGACTTAAAAACAATGGAGATTAAAGCTTTCCCTGGTGATGCTGTTATTATGGCAACAGGCGGACCTGGTATCATCTTTGGTAAATCGACAAACTCTGTTATCAATACAGGATCTGCCGCTGCCATCACTTATCAACAGGGCGCTTACTATGCAAACGGGGAGTTCATCCAAATTCATCCAACTGCTATTCCTGGCGATGATAAACTCCGCCTGATGAGTGAATCAGCAAGGGGTGAAGGCGGAAGGGTCTGGACCTATAAAGATGGAAAACCATGGTACTTCCTTGAAGAAAAATATCCTGCATACGGCAATCTTGTGCCAAGGGATATTGCGACAAGGGAAATCTTCCATGTTTGTGTAGACCAAAAACTTGGCATCAACGGAGAAAATATGGTGTATTTGGACTTGTCCCATAAGAATCCGAAGGAGCTTGACATAAAACTCGGCGGTATCATTGAAATATATGAAAAATTCATGGGCGATGATCCTCGAAAAGTGCCAATGAAAATATTCCCGGCAGTTCATTACTCAATGGGCGGATTATGGGTCGATTATGATCAAATGACAAATATCCCTGGCTTATTTGCTGCAGGGGAATGCGATTATTCTCAGCATGGTGCAAACCGGTTAGGAGCAAACAGCTTGCTGTCTGCCATTTACGGCGGTATGGTTGTTGGTCCGAATGCAGTCAAATACATTAACGGTTTGAGCAAAAGTGCAGAAGACCTATCCTCTACCCTATACGATCAAGCAGTCAAAGAAGAACAAGGAAAATGGGATAGTATTATGAAGCTGGACGGAACGGAAAATGCCTATGTGCTTCATAAGGAATTAGGGGAATGGATGACAGATAACGTAACAGTAGTTCGTTATAATGACAAACTTCAAGATACAGATAACAAAATCCAGGAATTGCTGGAGCGCTATAAAAACATCAATATTAATGATACAGCGAAATGGAGCAATCAAGGAGCAGTGTTTACACGCCAGCTTCAAAATATGCTTCAGCTGGCAAGGGTAATCACAATTGGAGCATATAACCGTAATGAAAGCCGCGGCGCTCACTATAAACCTGATTATCCAGACAGAAATGATGAAGACTTCTTGAAGACAACAATGGCAAAGTTCGTATCAGAAAGTGAAGCACCTCAATTCCATTATGAGGATGTTGATACATCACTAATTACGCCTAGAAAACGGGATTATTCGAAACAAAAAGAAGGAGTGAAATAAGATGGGGGAAGCAAGTACGGTTACATTTCTGATAACAAGACAAGATGATCCTGATTCAGCACCCTATTCAGAAGAATTTAAATTGCCATACAGACCGAACATGAATGTTATCTCTGCCCTAATGGAAATACGAAGAAATCCAGTCAACAGCAAAGGGGAAAAAACAACACCAATTTCCTGGGATATGAACTGCCTGGAGGAAGTATGCGGAGCTTGTTCGATGGTCATCAACGGAAGACCAAGACAGTCATGCACAGCATTAGTCGACCAGCTTGAACAGCCGATCCGCTTGGAACCGATGCGCACATTCCCAGTTGTCAGAGACTTGCAGGTCGACAGAACCCGCATGTTTGACAGCTTGAAAAAGGTGAAGGCATGGATTCCAATCGATGGTACTTATGATCTTGGGCCAGGACCGAGAATGCCTGAAAAGAAAAGACAATGGGCATATGAACTGTCTAAATGCATGACATGCGGTGTTTGCTTAGAAGCTTGCCCGAATGTGAACAGCAAATCGGATTTTATTGGACCAGCTCCATTATCCCAAGTGCGTCTCTTTAATGCCCATCCGACAGGAGCGATGAATAAGTCAGAGCGCCTTGAACAAATTATGGGAGATGGAGGGCTTGCAAATTGCGGCAATTCCCAAAACTGTGTTCAATCTTGTCCAAAAGGAATTCCATTGACCACTTCCATTGCAGCATTGAACAGAGATACCACCTTTGAAGCATTCAAGAGCTTTTTTGGCAGTGATAGTGTTTAATAAAAAAGAGATGGCTGAGAAAAAAAGCCATCTCCTTTTTATTTTCATCAAAGACAGAAAATATAAAAGGAAAGGCAAAAGAAAAACATCTTCCCTGAGATGTTTTTTAGTTGTCTTTATTATGGTAAGTGAACCGATTTTAAATGGGCTAGCTTCCAATAAACAGGTATACCCTCGGCTGTAATTATCTCTATAATATTGTTGGAAATATTTTTTACTAAACCAATCTTGTCAGGAGCATCTCCTAAATCAAATACAAGTAATTGGTCAGCATGTTTTTTTAATTGTTCTTCAAAAGTGCGGGCTAAAGGTATAGTGGAGGGGACAATGGGGAGATCTGCGTTATTCAAAGTATAGGGTGTTAAATTAGAAGTATAGGGAATAAGCCATTTTATGTGATGCATGGAAATGAAAATAGTCTTAAAAACTGGTGAGTAAAATACAATATAGTCATTCAAAATATTAGTAATATAGCCATGAATAGACTTATTTCCTGTGACAAATAATTCTATAAACTGCCCCTTCGCATTATTTAGGATTTTGCGATATGAAATGTTTTCACTAGCATCTTGAAATGGCAAATCTCCGCCAGTTGTATCAATAGTGAATTCCGATTCTCCTTTAAGCGATTTTTTTATATTATGGACATGGTTAAGCGGAATATAAAGGTACTTTTCGCCATCATTTATCACGATAATATCTAGGCCGTTGTCCAAGAGAACTCCGGAAAACACAGTTTTTCCTGATATTTCAACCTTTACATACTCATTTTGCAATTTTTTTATGCTATCCATCTATTCACTTCCTTAAAAAAAGCAAGTAATTAAAATACTCCCATCATTTCTTTGATTTTTTTAGTCGTTCTTCTCTGATTTTCTTGTACATATATTCGGCATGTTTCATTAAGGCAAAATACTGCTTCTCCAGTGCGAGTTTTTGATCTTTTGCATTGATTATCTGTGTTTTTACATCTGTTTTTGTATTATTTGTAGTATTTAAAGGAACTTCCTGAACTTCCGCTTCCTTTTTCTTTTCTTGTTCAGTGTGGCTTTTTTTGCTTCTTAAAGAAGAGCCTAAGGGATTAAGAGGATGCTTAAAGATACTATCTGCTGCTGTATTGTTCTCCGTCGGTTTCACTTCTTTCTTTGGAGAAACTTGATCACTTTCAGCTTTAGGAGATTTTTCCAAAGTGTCAGCACTTCCTTTGTATTTTTGTGATAGAACATTTGTCAAAAAGTCATGCAGTGTATTATCTTGTTTCTTGTTCTTTCTTGGTGGCAAATCAGCATAGCCGTTGTTTGTTTCACGAACACCACTTATGATAGGGTCTGATTCGACTGAGACCGCATCTGCAACTGATTCCGTGTTGAAAGCAGAGACCGCATCTGCAACTGGTTCCGTGTTGAAAGCAGAGACCGCATCTGCAACTGGTTCCGTGTTGAAAGCAGAGACCGTATCTGCAACTGGTTCCGTGTTGAAAGCAGAGACCGTATCTGCAACTGGTTCCGTGTTGAAAGCAGAGACCGTATCTGCAGCTGGATCTGTGTTGAAAATAGAGACCGCCTCTTCAGCTGGATCTGTGTTGAAATCAGAAACTGTATCTTCAACTGAGTTTGTGCTGAAATCGTAGACCTCACTTTTAACTGGTTCTGTGCTGTGTTCGGAGTCAGCATCATTTCTTGTTCCTGTATCATAATCAGCAGCAGTTTCCTTAGATGATTCGCTGTTTTCTGCTACTTCTTCCATACGGATTTGTGAAGAATCATCTTCTTTATTAGACGACTGCTCCTGATTAGAAGAAGGACTATTATCCTCTTGCAGGCCATTAAAGATATTAATGATAGAGGTTTTAAGAATATACATTTGTTCTTCCTTATTAATTAAAATTAAGAAGTCGTCGGTCACTTTACTAAGCATCCCTTTAAAAACCTGATTGGAGTTGCAAGTAATGGTCACCCAACTGTAACGTAATTCCTCTAATAATTCATTTAAGTCTTTTTTAGTCTCAAGTGGAAATTCTAAAGGTAATGGATTATTGTCTTTTGCATTTTTTGTAATAGCATGAATCTGGTCTAATGCGAAATAGTAGATGTTTCCATTCGTTTCTAGAATTAAATGATCCTCTTTTACATCGAGTAATGTGCCTTCCACATATTGATCTTTATTTAGGAAAAGTCGTATCTTGAATCTTTTCAGTCTATCAAGTGCATTGGAAAAAGTGAATTCTCCCATAAGAACCACCTCCTAAATGAGAGTCGCTTCTATAAAAGAAGCGACTAATCATAATGATTATTTTTCACTGCCCTTTTCTTCTGTTTTTTCTTCCTTCTTATCATTCTTATTTTCTTCTTGTTTCTCAGACTCATCTTTCTTTGGTTTTTCAATTTTGAGTCCATAGCTGATATTGTGGATGTGGAATGTAGCAATTCTGATAATCTCTTCATTATGAACGATTGTGATATACTCTAGGTTAATGTCATCCAATACGCCTTCAACTGACTCTTTGCCACCGCGATTGATTTTTACCCAATTGTATTTTAAGCTTTCCATTACTTCAAAAAGAGTTGGAGCAGTTACAAATGTGAATAATTCTGGTATTTCAAGTTCAAATGGAAGACCCTTTTTTGTGTTCTCTGTCAGGCTTTTGATGTGATGTGTTAAATAATAAACGACACCATCTGCTTCAGTAAGAAGAGTGAAATGGTCTTCGCTAACTCCTAATAATTTCCCGATACGAGACTCAGGGCCTCCCCTATCCACTTTAATTGTTTTACCTACTAATGTCTGTAATACTTCTTTATTCATCTCCAAATAACCTCCTAGTTATGTTTTCCATGTATGATATGTGTCAGGGCAAGACAATGTACTATGTTACCTGCCTATTTATGTAAATGACTCTTTTTTGTGCATGTATTAATTAGGCATTATATTTATAATTGCAATGCCGGGATATAGGGCAAACGTATATTTTTATAGATATCAGTAAAATTCCGAACAAAAATTATAATAAATCATACAATTAACCAAAAAAGAAAATGATTAATTTGTGGGGTATATTTGAAATAAAGAAAATGGAAGGTTGGGAGATAGAATTGTTGGATTCTGTAATGAAAAGAAAGGATCTCATAAAAAATAGACCTTACTTTGTACGTATTGGTAGTAGGCAATCAAGTATACATATTAAAATCTGGGATATAGTCTAATTGTATTCCAAGTTTTTTTTTAGGTGAAAGGATTTTTGTTGCTCATTTAACAAGCTGTTTATGTTCTTTCATTTCCTTATAAAAACAACTATATAGTTGAAAAATACTGTGCTATGATAAAATCATTGGCAAATTTTACGAAAGTAAAAGACGCAAAGCCACGGGCCTAAAGCAACAGCAATGGCAGCCGGGCTGCCAGGAATCTTAAGTCCTGCATACATACAAATTACTCCTTTCTTAAGTTTGCCAAAGTTAGAATTAGGAGTGGTAACATTGGAAGTCAGGGTTGTTATTGCAGACGACTCTTTATTTATGAGAACTTACATAAAAAATCTATTAAATAACAGCAAATACAAAGTCATCGGGGAAGCATCTGACGGCTGTGAGGCTGTATCGGTATACAAAGAGCTGAAGCCGGACATCCTTATCCTCGATTTAACGATGGATTGTATGGATGGGATGACAGCATTGCAAAGGATTATGGAATTTGATTGTGCTGCAAGAATCATTATTTGTTCCGCGATGGGACAAAGCAGGAATGTTACAGCTGCTTTAAAGCATGGTGCGAAGGATTTCATCGTAAAGCCATATTTTGAACGATTCCTGCTGACATTAGATAACATATCATAGAGAAGGAGGGTGCCTTTTACGGTATCCTTCTTTTTTTATAAATTAGGGTGAGTGTCACGCTTTTTGCCATTTTTCATACAATACGTTGTAGCACTTTAACAAGAAATGGGGACTGTATGCGATGCCAACCTCCTATATGGACTATACAAAGCCTAATATCAGCTATTTTTCTGACGTTAATAGGAATCGTCTAAACACTCGAAATGCTGATAATTATATTAACCGACTAGGCAGGGATGTGTTAAACACTCTCGGTGAGGTTTCTTTATTAGATATTTACTTGAGCAGCAAAAAAGTGGTCGAACCTCATTACCATCAGAACGCTGCAGAACTTGTCTACTGTATATCTGGATCTGCAGTTGTCTCACTTATCAATCCATTTACCAATAAAGTATCCAATATTCCCATTAAACCAGGTCAAGTAGCCAACATACCCCAAGGCTGGTGGCATTGGGAAATAGCCTCGGAAGATAGAACTCATCTGCTTGCCATCTTTGACGCTCCGTACCCTGAATATATATTTGGTTCTGATATCCTTACAAAAACACCAGTCGAAGTGCTCGCTCACACGTATTGTCTCGACCCAGTCCAATTAAAAAAGATACTTGCACCATTAAAGAATGAAACGATAGTAATTGGACCAACAGACGAATGTGTCCAAACACAGCACAGTCGAAATAATGAAACTTCTTATTATAATCACGGATATTATCCCTACAGCACGCAGCAGCCATATTATTCTAATGGCCGTTATTAAAGGACACGATAGATTGGAAAAGTAATGCCTTGTCCTGCGAATTGTAGGGAAAATCAGAACTAAAGGGAAAGCGTATATCAAGCGTATAAACGATAAAAAATGCCGTCCATTTTAAGGATATACAGTCACTCCAATGCTTTTCCCCACATAATATATTCAGACTATAAAATATACCCATCCCATAGTTCATAGCTGGCAAAGGCAAGGAGGGTTACACTACTTGAAGGAGAATGAATTTACTCACAAGCCATTATTAACAAAAAGGGAAAGAGAAGTATTTGAACTGTTGGTCCAAGACAAAACGACCAAGGAAATCGCGAGTGATTTGTTCATCAGCGAAAAAACAGTTCGCAACCATATTTCTAATGCGATGCAGAAGCTGGGCGTTAAGGGGCGTTCACAGGCTGTTGTAGAACTCCTAAGAATGGGAGAACTAGAGCTATAAGCTAACGAAAGGTGACTTTATAAAAAGCTGACTAAAAGAATCCTACCAATGGGAAGGATTACTTACGGCTTTTTATGTCACCTTTCAAAGTTTTACCTGAAAAAATACATAATGAGTTGCAAAAAGTAGCTGTGTCAAAAGTACTTAAAATAACAAATCCGAATTATTATGCGATATTCTAATGAAACTTGCTCATAATAGTTTGGTTTTTTTCTGTTGGATAAAATGATTGAAGGCCTTAACGGAGTGGAGCGGAGGGTAATCGATATCTCGGCTATAAGAGAAAATTATTTATTATTCATTTTTAAAGATATATTTTGTATTGTTCAAGCCTCTTTTTAGTTGTCACAGCAATATAAAGGCATTTTAGTCTATACGTTTACGATTTGCCCAATCTAGACTATAATTATTATTAAGTAATGAGGATGATAGATAAATTGGACAGATAATAGGAGATGTAGCAATGAATGTAGAAGAAAAAAACTCAAAAGAGTATTTAGATATGATAGCAATCATTGAAAAAGATATGAGATACATTTCTGGAATCATTAAGCAGAAGGGTCGGGAAATCCTAAGTAATTATACGATTACTCCGCCTCAATTTGTTGCATTGCAATGGCTTTTTGAAGATGGGGACATGACAATCGGCGAATTATCTAATAAAATGTATCTTGCCTTCAGCACAACGACTGATTTAGTAGATCGGATGGAAAAGAACGAATTGGTGCAGCGTGTCAAAGACCCGAATGACCGCCGTGTCGTGCGCATCCATTTATTAGATGAAGGAAAAAGGCTGATTGACGAAGTAATCAAAAAAAGACAAATGTATTTACAAGAAGTGTTGGGTAATTACTCACTAGAAGAAGTTGGACATTTGAAAGACAACTTTATTAGACTACATCAAGAAATGCGGGAAAAATGAGGCGGTAAGTTTGGATAGACCAATAGGTGTTATAGATTCTGGAGTTGGCGGTTTGACTGTTGCAAAAGAAATCATGCGGCAGCTGCCAAATGAAAAGATTATTTATTTAGGTGATACAGCAAGATGTCCATATGGACCAAGATCTGGAGAAGAAGTAAAAGCATTCACATGGGAATTGACAAGATTTCTGTTGCAGAAAAACATTAAGATGCTTGTCATTGCCTGTAATACAGCAACAGCTGTTGCCCTTGACGAAATAAAGGAGCAGCTGTCCATTCCTGTCATCGGTGTGATTGTTCCCGGAGCTAGAACTGCGATTAAAGTGACGAGGAACAATTATATAGGCATGATTGGAACTATCGGTACGGTGAAAAGTAAAGCATATGAAAAGGCTCTTAAGCAAATAAACAAAAAAGTCCGCACGGAAAGTCTTGCATGCCCTAAATTCGTTCCCCTTGTGGAAAGCGGAGAGTACGATGGACCGGTAGCGAAACGCATCGTCAGACAAACGCTTGCTCCTTTTAAAGGCAGTGACATTGACACACTGATTCTTGGTTGTACACACTATCCTCTTTTAGAAAAAGTGATAAGAGAGGAAATGGGGGACAAGGTTAAGGTGATCAGCTCCGGTGCTGAGACAGCGCGGGAAGTAAGTACAATTCTTGCTCACAGTGAACAGCTGGCATCACCCCAGGAAAAGAACGAGCATGAGTTTTATACAACAGGTTCCAGCGATATCTTTGCAAGAATTGCATCAGATTGGCTCGACCAGAAAATTGAAACAGTAGAGACGATTAAACTCTCCTAAAGACTAGGCAGCTTATGCTTAGTCTTTTTTATATGGATTAAAAAAAATTTGGAGAGCTCGGTCTAAATTTAGAAATAGCTCGTATACATATTAGTACAA
Organism: Niallia sp. MER 6; assembly: GCF_023714395.1. Lineage (NCBI taxonomy): Bacteria > Bacillati > Bacillota > Bacilli > Caryophanales > Bacillaceae > Niallia > Niallia sp. MER 6. The sequence continues at coordinate 114,826 of NZ_JAMAUK010000003.1, forward strand.
ACTGTCTTAGGAGTGATTAATGATGTCTAAGAATAAAAAGCTAACGATTTTGTCTGCTGCATTCGTATCAACAGTTATGCTATCTGGCTGTGGCCTTTTTGGTGGAGATAGTGGAAAAGAGAGTGTCGATCCGCCGCAAGAAACTACATATACGGATAATGCGGCAGAGGAAACGGCAGCCAAGGCTGGAGAAGAAGCAACTGCAGCTGATTCCATGCCAATCGAGCTTTATTTAGTCGATAAAGATGGATTTGTTGTTCCGCAAACCTTAAATATCCCTAAAACTAACAGTGTTGCGAAGGAAAGCCTTGAGTATTTAGTGAAGGATGGTCCTGTCACAGAAATGCTGCCAAACGGCTTCCAAGGCGTGCTTCCTGCTGGCACAAGTGTTAGTGTTAATATTAAGGATAAAGTTGCTACAGTTGATTTCTCAAAAGAGTTTAATGACTACGAAGCAAGTGATGAGTCAAAAATTATGCAGTCCGTTACATGGACATTAACTCAGTTTGATACAATTGATTCCGTTAAACTGCAAGTTAATGGCAAAGAATTGAAAGAAATGCCTGTAGCTAAAACCCCGCTTCAAAGTACCTTGACAAGAGCAGACGGAATCAATATTGATACGAAAGATGTTGCCGACATCACAAACACAAAACCGCTTACGGTTTACTATGTTGGCGGAGAGACTGGCGAATACTACTATGTTCCAGTAACAAAGCGTGTTAGCAATTCAGAAGAAAATAATATTGCTGCTGCAGTAGGGGAGCTTGCGGAAGGCCCTGGAACAGGATCTGCTTTGGCAACATTTATGGAGCAAGATGTAGCGCTGTTGGATGACCCTGTTGTCACAGATGGAAAAGTTACATTAAACTTCAATGAGTCTATTTATAACAGCGCAGATGGAGAAGAAAAAACTGTTTCTGATGATCTGTTAAATTCCTTAGTGCTGTCACTGACAGAACAGGAAGGAATTGAAAGTGTCGCTATTACGGTGAACGGTGAACAAGACCTTGTTAATGAGGAAGGAAAAAGCCTCACAGAACCAGTGTCTCGTCCTGAAAAAGTTAATACTGGAAGTTTCTAATAAGAAGGCTGCGCTTATGCAGCCTTTTTTAGTTTGTAGGAACTTTTCATATATGATTGGACTGTCCTATTTTTTGATAGTAAAATGTAAGAAGAAAAATCAAGAGTTACATAATTAAAAAACGCAGCAGGAAGTGGGAGCAAAATGAAAGAAGTTATTATCGCAACAAAAAACCGAGGCAAAGCGAAAGAATTTGTGGAAATGTTTGAACCACTAGGCTACTCTGTCAAAACATTGCTTGATTACCCAGAAATAGACGATGTAGAAGAAACAGGCACTACATTCGAGGAAAATGCGGTATTAAAGGCAGAGACAGTGTCTAAGCTGTTAGGAAAGGTCGTTATTTCCGATGATTCCGGATTGATGGTTGATGCATTAGAAGGCAGACCAGGTGTCTATTCTGCTCGCTATGCAGGGGAGCAGAAAAATGACCAGGCAAATATGGATAAAGTTCTAAGAGAGTTAGAAGGAGTTCCGCATGAAAAGCGAACAGCACGCTTTTGCTGTACCTTAGCTATTGCTAATCCGGAAAACAGAACACAAACCTTCACAGGAACTTGCGAAGGCGTTATTTTAGAGGAAAAAAGAGGAGAATACGGCTTTGGCTATGATCCAATTTTCTTTGTAAAAGAAGAAGGGAAAGCAATGGCTGAATTGCCGCCAGAAAAGAAAAACAGCATCAGCCACAGAGCGAATGCACTGAAAAAACTAAAAGAACAGCTGTCAGATGTTCTTTAAGGAGAGGAATGGACAATGAAGGTTCTAATCGTCAGTGACAGCCATGGACTTGTGGACGAGCTTCAGCAACTAAAGGAAAGGCATAAGGATGAAGCAGATCTGTTTCTCCATTGCGGAGACTCAGAGCTCCCAGCTGATGACCAAGCCATCGCTGGCTATGTCGTAGTTCAAGGAAACTGCGATTATTACGCAAAATATCCAGAAGAAACAATACAAGAAGTGAACGGAAAAAAACTTTTAATGGTTCACGGCCACCTCTATGGCGTGAAATCATCTGTCAGCAGATTGCTGTACAGAGCAAAAGAGGTTGGCGCGCAAATTGCCTGCTTCGGCCACAGCCACTACCTTGGCATGGAAATGATTGAAGATGTCCTCTTCATCAATCCAGGCAGTCTTCGTCTTCCAAGAGGAAGAATGGAAAAGACATATGTCATTCTCACAGTCGAAGATAAATCATTAAAAACAGAAGTATACGATTTTAATTCAGGGCTGCTCTCTGAATTAACAGCAGAGTTCCCACTGTAAAAACTTTCTGAAGAGGAAAAAAGATAATTTTCCTCTTCAGGAAAAAAACTTTCAAAAACATGTTGACTTTATTTCGCCTAGAACATATAATAAATATTGTCCTGATGAGGACGTTAAAAAAATATTCAAAGCCATGTCCCAGTAGCTCAGCCGGATAGAGCATACGCCTTCTAAGCGTACGGTCGGGAGTTCGAATCTCTCCTGGGACGTCCTAACAAAAACCACTTATGAATTCTTTCGTAAGTGGTTTTTTGTTATAAACTCTAATATCTTTTTTTATGGTGATTTTAGTTTTAAAAAAAGATAAAGTTTCTTATGAAGCATTTATGCAATTTCAATGATCTATATCCTAAAGTAGGCTATAAAATCTTTCTATAATAACTATGCTTTAGGATTTTGTTATCTCTTTTCTCCTTTCTGTGGTTAACGACTATCTAAAGAGGTAGTAAAGTATAGAGTAAAAGCCCCTCTCGTTTGAGAGGGGCTGCTTGGTTATTTATTGTAAATTGAAGAATACAGAACTGCTTACCATTGGGTCGTATTGGAGAGTTGCTTTTTCTCCAGTTTTAACAAGACCAGCGATGTAACCTTGTTTTTCATTTCCTTTATACATTTCAAAAGAAAAATCAGGTTCTGTAGTACCTACTATATCACCGCTATAAATATCTCCGCTTTCACTTACAAAATCAAAGTACATTATGCCGTCAATTGAAAAAGGATAGTCCTCTGTCTCAGAATCAGCTACTTTCACTTTAGCATCAACAAGCACCCATTCATAACCTTCTGGAGCATCTTCGTTAAACTCATTCATTTTCTTTAGTTGACTCTGTGCTTCTTCACCACGAATAACCTTTTCGACAGATAAATCAATTGTAGTATTATAGCTATTTGATTCATCATCATATGTTGAAGTTTCAATAGTAGCAACTTCGTTTAGTTTTACTGGATTGGAGCGTGTTCCTACTTTAGACTCCTTAGTATTTTCTTCGCTAGATGCCTGTTCTGAACTACCAGACTTTGATTTAGTAGATACATTATCGTCATTACCACTAAATGCAACTGCCAAGATAATAATTAGGACAATAAGTGCAATAATTCCTAAACAACCAAATTTAAAAAACTTTTTCAAAACTTTTTCCCCCTCATATCTCTAATACAAAAACCATTTTATTAAAATAGATTCTATTTGACTATACTTTCGACAAAAATAGACAAAATGGTAAATTTAAACATAGGCAATTTGTAGGTAAATGTATGAAAATATTCATATAAAAATTAAATAAATTAGTACGTACTAGATGTATTTTAATTTGACAATTGTACGTACTAGTACTACAATCTTCAGAAAGTAAGCCCTTTCATAATTAAAGGCTCAATAATACATTGCTTGAACACTTTTAGATGTTAGCAATCACAGTGTAAGTCTATCTTATTATGAAAAGGTATATAATTTAATAGTTTTACAGAAAGAGGGAGTGTTAAAAAAATGATACAAACTCAAAAGAGCTTTTGGAACTTCGGTGGACTCTTTTTCTTTTACTTTTTTATTTGGGCGACTGTTTTTACATTTTTACCAATATGGCTTGAGGAGCAGGCAGGTTTATCTGCTACAGAATCTGGCTATGTGTTTTCTGCCATGTCATTAGTTGCACTCCTGTATCAGCCGTTCTTTGGAATCTTGTCGGACAAGCTTGTGTTCAAAAAGCATTTGTTTGCTACAGTGGCAGGTGCAGCCATTTTTATGGGTCCGTTTTTCAGTTATGTATTTATTTCTTTATTAGACTTAAATATAATTGCCGGTGCACTTCTTGGCAGCGTTTATTTAAGTTCTGTATTATATGGCGGAGTTGGTGTAATAGAATCATACATAGAAAGGGCTAGCAGGGCTAATAAGTTTGAATATGGACGTGCTCGTCTGTTTGGTTCTGTTGCTGGAGCAACGGCTACCTTCGTCTCAGGGCTTCTTTTCGTTGCACATCCTTTCAGCATCTTTTGGGTGGCATCCTTATCAGGAATTGTTCTTAGTATTCTTTTGTATACGGCGAAGATCGACAAAACAGCATCTTTTGCAGCAAAGGAATCTGCGGCAGAGCCGTTGACGAAGGAAGTCATTTTCTCTGTATTTAAGCTAAGGAACTTTTGGATGCTGGGGCTTTTCATCATCGGTACTGCATGCATGTATGATGTATTTGACCAGCAGTTTCCGAATTATTATAAGCAATTTTTTACTACACCTGCTGAAGGAACAAATGTATTCAGCAAGCTTGTTTCACTGCAGATTGGTCTTGAAGCAATCATCATGGTTTTTATGCCGATTCTTATCAATAAGATTGGTGCGAAAAATGGTTTGCTCTTGTTCGGTGCATTAACATTCATTCGTATTTTTGGCAGTGCTGTTGCAATCGGTCCTATTTCCCTATCGATTGTGCGCTTAATTGCAGCTGTTGAAATGCCATTATTGTTAATTTCCATTTTTAAATATATAACAGGTGTATTTGATATTAGACTATCAGCTACCGTATATTTACTAGCATTTAATTTTGCGAAGCAAATTTCCATTATGGTTTTTTCCAGTGTGGCAGGAGGTATGTACTCCACTATCGGCTACCAAAATACATATTATATTTTAAGTGTTGTTGTACTGGTTATTACAATTATGTCAATTTACACTTTAGAAAATGATAAGAAGCATAAAAAGATGAAGGTTTCCGACAGTTTTTCCCCAATAACTGTGAAAAAATAATTTCATAAAAAAAGCATCCATCGGGTGCTTTTTTTATCTTTTGGATAAGGGTGTCAAGAAATACAAAAACCAAACAGCATGGTTTTGTTCATCCATCGCTGCCCTTTTAAATGATTCTTTAATAAAATTATTATTTGTGCTGTCAGAGATTTCTAAATAAAAATCGACAGCTTCTTGTTCGTCTACAAAGGCAGAATTAACTCCTGCTTGATAATTTTGCGGGCAGGCTTCTGTAATGGCAGCTGAGTGCTTTTGACCAGTGAGCTCGGTGTAAATATAGGAGAACATATTATAATGGTTGATTTCGTCTCTGCGTATCTCGTTAATTATCTTTCTTTCTCGTTTAGTTGGTGCTAATGATTCTAATTGTTTGTAACAGTGAATAGCGGCATACTCCTCATCTATTGCCTTTGCAATTTTTGCGGCGAGCTCTTTGCTACGCTGTTGAAATGATGCATAGTCATAGTATAAATGCACAATTAATCATCTCCTTGCTTCGTTATAGGTTACTATATGCCGTCTGGGGATTAAGGAAACATGTCCGATTCTTAAAAGGGGAACCTCATAAGTAACGAGGAATATTGTTCAGGGGGGCGATCGAAGTCTATTTCGCTGTTTTTAAAACTCGTACTAGCTTTACATCAGGATTCTTTCGCTGCTTCTGCACCTTTTTAATTCCTTCTGTACCAACCATACTGCCAATCATGCTGATGATTATACTCGAACACATCCATTGCAAGGCATAATAAATGCCAGAACCGACTATTATATCGAGAATCATAATTCTTTTAATCACAGACCCTTCTATTACAACAACAAGAAATACCTGTTCCTTTTTTTTAGCCAATTGCGTCACTCCTTCCCGTTTAGATTATGTGCTGTACTGCTTGGCTTATTCAAAATAAAAAATCACTTCATCTAATGAGTGACTTTTGATTCAACCTATTTATTGGGCGGAAATTTATCTAAGAACTCATTTTTTAATCTATTGTTGATTATTTTTTGTAAATTTATAACAGGGGATAAGAGATATAGATGGAATATATAGACAAGAACTTTTTTAAAAGTTATAGAGAATGGTGGGGGAAATCATGAAAATAAAGACATCTAGGCTGCTAATCCGCGAGTTTAACGATAATGACTGGCAGGATGTATTTCGTTATACTTCCAACAGTAATGTAATGCATTATATCCCAGAAGGTGTGATGACGGAAGAGAAAACAAAACAATTTGTGCGGAAAAATCAAGGTCAGTCTGCTGAATATTTTCCTGTCATATTAGCTGTGGAAAATAAGCTGATTGGTCATCTCGGTTTTTTTAAGTACTTCGGCAATCATACCTATGAAATCGGCTGGGTGTTCCATCCTGATTACTGTAACAAGGGCTATGCTTCAGAAGCGGCCAAGGCTATGATTGGATACGGATTTGAACATATGCAGCTTCATCGGATTATCGCCACATGTCAGCCAGAAAATATTGCTTCCTTTAAAGTGATGGAGAAGATTGGCATGCGCAGAGAAGGATATTTTAAAAAATGCATTCCGGCAGGGGAAAACTGGTGGGATGAATACTATTATGCGATATTAAGCGAAGAATGGAAATGAATCAGATTAACCTGTATGTTCAAAGGGGTTGCATAAGCAAACGTATAATCGGCATATTAACCCCTGAACTATGCGCAGCCAAGTTTTACTCTTTGTTGCGCATCAAATAATAAATAAGCAGCTTCTGTGTATTGTTCTTAAGGTTTGTATTATAAAAGCGGTGTGGTTCATGATATCCCCTGCAGTAAAAATCATATTCTGTAGCAAATCCGTCATTTTTGCCCCGTTGTACTCTCAATTGATTCCTTTTCATATCCTCCTTGATTACTTTCAAGTCGGCTTGCACCTTCAGCATCGTATGTTCAATCAGATTCAAATAAACATTTTTGATTTTAAAAGAAGTACCCTCTATTTTTTTGCGATCATATTCCAATACAGATAATACAAGGGCAAGATGTACGGATTGGCTGATTAATCTTCGATCTGAATCAAGTATTGCTGTCATGTCCCTAATCTCCTATTCCGCTCTCTTGCTTGAGAGGAGACTAGCAAATGGCACAAAATGAATATGATGCTCTTTATCCTTAATCCGCAGCTCTTTTTTTAGATAATCAATAAAAACAGTCGTTCCATATAGCGAATGAATGGAGTCAGCGAATGTTAGCTTGTATTCAAGCGTCCAGTTATACTCCATTGCTTCATGTATGAGCATGTCGATGTCTGCTGGGAAACCTCCGTCTGTTTCTGCGCTATTCTCAGTATCCTCCTTTTCCGGCAGTTGCCGAGTAATCATTGCAGTCCATTTCATTCTTCCTTTGTCTTTAATCAAGTTATCCATCTCCTTTTGCTCTAAGTAAAATATACCAGAACAAATGTTCTTTATCAAGGTTGATTTGGAACGTTTGTTCGTATATAATATATGCAAGAAGGGAGTGAATTATTAGATGAATCGTCAATTGGAAAGAGCGTTAAAGGAAAACAAAGAAATTGAAATTATTTATATGAGCGGCAATGAAATCTTCTCTAAAAGGACCATTCTTGTTCGGGAAGTGAAGGGTAACTATATTAAAGCCTTTTGTCTGCACAGAAAACAGCCTAGAATTTTTAAACTGGATTCAATTCTCGCAGCTTCTTATCCAGGAATGAGAGGAAGGAAAAATGCATAAAAAACCCTGTAATAGGGATTTAACGTTTTCTTGCTATCCGGGATGCCGGTTAATCTTCTCAACGCCGACGTGAAGATAAAAGGATATTTACGCTAGGTGATGCAAGGAGAATAACAGCGACTTCCTCTCCAAAATAACATTGCAGAAGTTTTAATAGAAGTTTCGCCGATTCCAACCTTTTTAAATCAGTAAGATTGCAGCAATAGCTGAAATCTGTCACCGCATGTGCTACTCCTACACTATTTTTTCCACTTCAAGCAATCAACAAAATATTCGCATGTTTAATTTGCTGATCGTATAAGGCCAACGTACCAGAAAACTTGTGAAAGCTGTAATAGGAGTTATGGCCTCATTTAATTATTTCATCGTTTTTACTGTTGTCATTTTATAGTGAAAGCACTAATTAGCAAGGCAAAGTACTCCTTGATTAGCTATCCTTTAAGAAATTCTAAAATCCTTATTCCAATATAACTTTGCATTCTTTTCCTCTTTAAACTGCTAATTTCTGTGGAGGTGATAGATATTGTATGACGCAGTGCTTTTGTTACATCATTTGTTAGTTTTCCTAAAAAAGGAGCTTCGTCTATAATTGTTAAAATGGAAAAATAAACTAGTGTAAACGGTTAAGAAATGGTGAATTGGATATATTGAAGATATAACCCTATCGTTTTTGTAAAAAAGTTCACAAATTGTTCATAAAAAAGTTGCAAACGCTTACTAATTTTAGTGTATACTATACATATAGTAAATTCTAACTATGATAATTATTTGTGAAAATAGATGAAACAGATAGGAGTATAAGGCAAAGGAGGAGAAGCAATGATCTTAAAGGAGCTGGCAAGAAATCGTCAACTAGTCATTAACTACTATAAAAATGGTCTTTTGCAGACATGCAAAGGCAATGTAGAAATGCTGAATCTGCATGAGCAGACAATTGGCTTAAAAGATGAAAAGGAAAATATCCTGCAGATAAAGCTATCATGGATACATGACATTACACCGACAGCAGGTTGAATACACATATTTTTGCAACCGCTTTCCTCCTGGAGGGGCGGTTCTTTTGTAAAAAACCTGTTAGGAAATCTGACAAGATAATATACAGCACTCTCATTATCGTATTATAATGAATTCTCCATAATCAAAAATGGCAGGCTAAGAAGAGTAAGAATAAGTAAGAATAGAACAAAGTATTCGGAATAAAAAATTTTTTGTAATTTTCCAAAGTACAGGCATCATTTATTTATCAATATTGTAAGCGTTTACTGAGTATTATTTTTTGTTTGAATTATCGAACAATTCTTAAAAAGGGTGTTGACTCTTGTTTCAAATCGGCGTAAGATAACCTCAACAAAAGCAAAACGGAGCTGATAAATACAGCTTTGAACTTTGTTGAAACCATTTGAAATGCTGTTTAAGAAAAATCCTAATAGCCTAAATAAAAGATAATGAAAAATACGATGATGAGGATAAGTAGTTTCTAATTTTGGGATTCCACAGAGAGCCGGTGGTTGCTGAGAACCGGTGAAGCCGATTAGAAATGAACTCACCTCTGAGTGTTAGCTTGAAACACAAAGTGAAGTAGAGCTGACCGAGTGACACGCCACTCGTTACCAAAAACGAACGAACTGTTCATTGAGTGCATACATGTGTTTCATGTATGAATGAGGGTGGTACCGTGGAAAGCTGAAATGGCCTTTTCACCCCTTTGTCTACTTATAAAGTATACATTGGGGGTGTGAAGGCTTTTTTTATGATATAGGTCTATTTTAGCTGTTGTAACATTGTAATCGCGCTGTTTGATCATTGGAGAAAAGGAACCACTTTAATAAGGAGGTTATATTGATGATACAGAAAACCGCCTTTGAAGAGACGAAGGCTAAAACGAAGCCATTAACTGGGGCAGATCTTTTGCTGCAAGCTTTGGAAAAAGAAAATGTGGAATGTATTTTTGGCTATCCAGGAGGAGCAGTACTTCCTATTTATGACAAAATTTATGACTCGAAAATATTTCATGTTCTTCCTAGACATGAACAAGGCGGAATACACGCAGCCGAAGGCTATGCACGTATCTCTGGAAAACCAGGTGTTGTGATTGCTACATCAGGACCTGGTGCTACAAATATAGTAACAGGCCTTGCTGATGCAATGATGGATTCGTTGCCACTCGTTGTTTTTACAGGACAGGTAGCTACAGGAGTAATCGGGACAGATGCTTTCCAAGAAGCAGATATTCTTGGGATAACAACACCGATTACAAAATATAATTGCCAAATCAGAAACTTGGAAGACATTCCGAAGATTGTAAAGGAAGCTTTTTATATCGCAACAAGCGGAAGACCAGGTCCAGTGCTTATCGATGTGCCGAAAGACATTGCTGCAACTGTGGCCGAGGAACCGAGGGAGCAGGAAGTGGACTTGCCGGGTTATCAGCCTACAACAAAGCCGAATTATCTGCAAATCCGAAAGCTGACTGAGGCTGTCAGTTCAGCAAAAAAACCAGTTATCCTAGCTGGCGCAGGTGTTATCTTTTCTAAGGCGTCAGAAGAGCTAAAAAGCTATGCTGAGCAGCAGCAAATACCGGTTGTTCACACATTGCTTGGCTTAGGAGGGCTGCCTGCTGATAATTCCTTGTTTGTTGGAATGGGTGGAATGCATGGCTGTTATGCAGCAAACATGGCTTTATATGAGTGTGACTTGCTCATAAATGTCGGTGCGAGATTTGATGACCGTTTAACGGGTAACTTGCAGCATTTTGCACCAAATGCAATCAAGGCCCATATTGATATTGATCCAGCTGAAATTGGCAAAATCATCCCGACAAAAATACCTGTTGTTGCAGATGCAAAAGAGGCTTTAACAGAGCTGATCAGCCAAAATGGTAAGCAATCCGAGCATAAAGACTGGTTAGAAAAGATTGAAAATTGGAAAAAAGACTATCCTTATTATTACGAAAATTCCGACAAGTTGAAACCACAGCAGGTGCTTGAACTTCTTCATGAGAAAACAAACGGCGAGGCAATTGTAACAACAGATGTTGGCCAGCATCAAATGTGGGCAGCTCAGTACTACCGCTTTAAAGACCCTAACAAATGGGTAACTTCAGGCGGACTAGGAACAATGGGCTTCGGATTGCCGTCAAGTATCGGCGCGCAAATTGCCGATAAGGATGCAACAGTCCTTTCAATCAGCGGTGACGGCGGCTTTCAAATGTGCAGTCAGGAATTGGCTCTTATTAGGGAGTTGAATTTGCCAATCAAAATTATCATTTTCAATAACCAGGCATTAGGAATGGTAAGACAATGGCAGGAGTTCTTTTATGAATCACGATTCTCTCACAGTAAAGAATCAGTTCAGCCATCCTTTGTTAAGCTTGCTGAAGCATATGGAATTAAAGGGTATCAAATTTCGAATGTGGAGGATGCTGACAAGATATTGGATGAAGTGCTTCATGACAGGGAGCCGGTTGTTTTAGACTTCCGCATTGATCCAAATGAAAATGTTTATCCAATGATTGCTCCAGGCAAAGGTTTACACGAAATGGTAGGGATGAAGCCATGAAAAGAATAATCAGTTTAACAGTGCTGAATAAATCAGGTGTTTTAAACCGGATTACTAATCTATTTTCGAAGAGAAACTATAATATTGAAAGTATTTCTGTGGGTCATACAGAGCAGGAAGGCGTCTCAAGAATCACATGTGTTGTGCATGTTGATAGTGAAGGAGTCATTGAACAGGTGACGAAACAGCTCAACAAACAAGTCGATATTTTAAAGGTCGTTGATATTACAGACCAGGCTATCGTTGAAAGGGAGCTTGCGCTAATTAAGGTGCTTGCGACGCCTTCAACACGAAATGAGCTTTACTCCTTGATTGAACCTTTCCGGGCATCTGTAATTGATGTGAGCAAAGAGAGCCTTGTCATCCAGATAACCGGCGAATCATCAAAGGTTGAAGCATTCATTGAGTTGATAAGACCATATGGAATTAAAGAAATTGCCAGAACAGGAACAACGGCATTCCCTCGTGGTTCTCAGAAAAACACTAGTCAAAGAAACCATTACTCTATTGTTTAATTAAATTTATATAAAAACAAATCTACTAATAAGGGAGAAATTTAAAATGGCGAAAATGTACTATAACGGAGATGCAAGCTTAGGATATTTTGAAGGAAAAACAGTTGCTGTAATTGGATATGGATCCCAAGGCCATGCACATGCTTTAAATATGAAGGACAGCGGAGTAAATGTTATCATCGGCTTACGACAAGGAAAATCATGGGATAAAGCAGCAGAGGACGGCTTTGATGTATATTCAGTAGGCGAAGCGACAGCAAAAGCGGATGTTGTTATGATTTTGCTTCCAGATGAGCAGCAAACAAAGGTTTATAATGAAGAAATTAAACCGAACTTAACAAATCAAGCATTGATGTTTGCACACGGCTTCAATATTCATTTCAGCCAAATCGTACCGCCATCTTCCAGCGATGTATTGTTGGTAGCGCCAAAAGGCCCAGGTCACTTAGTAAGAAGAACGTTTGAACAAGAAGCTGGAGTACCTGCATTATTTGCCATCTACCAAGATGTAACTGGTGAAGCTAGAGAGCTTGCATTAGCTTACGCAAAAGCAATCGGATCATTGCGCGCTGGAGCTTTGGAAACAACATTTAAAGAAGAAACAGAAACAGATTTGTTTGGTGAGCAAGCAGTATTATGCGGTGGTTTGACTGCACTAGTAAAAGCTGGTTTCGAAACATTGGTAGAAGCTGGTTACCAGCCTGAATTAGCATACTTTGAGTGTTTACACGAGCTGAAATTGATTGTTGACTTGATGTATGAAGATGGAATGGCTGGAATGAGATACTCTATCTCAGATACTGCACAATGGGGCGATTTTGTTACAGGACCAAGAATCGTGACAGAAGATGTGAAGAAAGAAATGAAAGCTGTATTGACAGACATCCAAGAAGGGAAGTTTGCAAAAGGCTGGATCTTAGAAAACCAAGCGAACAGACCGGAGTTTAATGCAATTAATGCTAGAGAAAGCGAGCATTTGATTGAGAAAGTCGGCAAAGAACTTCGTTCAATGATGCCGTTTGTAAAAAGCTCACGTAAAAAAGAAGTGGTTGGCAGCGGCCAAAAGTAAAACCTAAATTTATACTGGTTTTGCTCTAAGTTGAGCATAAACAAAGACGGTGCAGGGTTCATTCCCTGGACCGTTCTCTACAAAAAAACAAACACTGGCTGTTCATCCATGGGCTAGGAGGTCGCAATAAATGAAGAAGAAAATTGCCGTATTGCCGGGAGATGGTATCGGACCAGAGATCATCCAAGGTGCAATTGACGTCTTGCAACTAATAGAAGAAAAATTTGGTCACTCATTTGAGTATGAATATGCTAATATTGGCGGCTGTGCCTTTGAACAAGAAGGAACTCCGTTGTCAGACGCAACGATTTCCCTCTGCAAATCTAGTGATGCCATTATGCTTGGAGCAGTTGGTGGTCCGAAGTGGGATAATCTCCCTGTTTCCCAAAGACCAGAACAAGGTCTGCTTCGCATCAGGAAAGAGCTGAACCTTTTTGCTAATTTAAGACCAACTAAATATTTTGAGAGTTTAGCAGCTGCTTCTCCGCTGCGCCAGGATGTCATTGAAAATGTTGACTTAATCATGGTTAGAGAACTGACTGGCGGTATTTATTTTGGTACTCCTAGTGAAAGAAGCTCAATTAACGGAGAACCAGGAGCTGTTGATACACTCCTTTATACAAAAGAAGAAATCGACCGCGTTTTAGAAAAGGCATTTGAAATAGCGAAAACTAGATCTAAAAAGGTTACCTCTGTTGATAAGGCAAACGTGCTAGAGTCAAGCAGACTTTGGAGAGAGTGTGCGAATGAGATGGCAGCGAAATATCCTGAAATTAAGCTTGAGCATATGCTCGTAGATAATGCAGCGATGCAGCTTATCAGCAATCCAAGACAGTTCGATGTAGTAGTCACGGAAAATATGTTTGGAGATATATTAAGTGATGAGGCAAGTGTGTTGACAGGATCATTGGGAATGCTTGCATCTGCGAGTATTTCACAAGCTGGTCCATCCCTTTATGAACCAATTCACGGTTCGGCTCCGGATATCGCTGGACAGAATATTGCTAATCCCTTGGCAACCATCTTGTCTGCAGCAATGATGCTCCGTCTGTCTTTTCATATGGAGCAGGAAGCGCAGGCTATCGAAGATGCAGTAGACCAAGTGCTGACACAAGGCTACCGGACGAAGGATATTCTATCTGCAGATACTACATTGCTTACTACTTCACAAATGGTGGAGCAAGTAAAAGCGGAAATTATCAAAACCCTACAAACAGTTGAAGTAAGATAAATAGAGAGAATGGTAAGAAAATTGGAGAGATACAAAGGATAATATTATATAGAAGAAAAAAGTCGAAAGAAAGGGGAGGACCATAATGGGCAAGTCCATTATTGAAAAAATCTGGGAAAAGCATATTGTTCATCGGGAAGAGGGAAAACCGGATCTGCTGTACATCGATCTTCATTTAGTGCATGAAGTGACATCACCACAGGCATTTTCAGGGCTTAGGATGAAAAACCGCAAAGTCCGCAGACCAGATCGCACCTTTGCTACAATGGACCATAATGTTCCAACAATCAATCGCTTTAAAGTGGATGATGAAGTAGCATTGAATCAAATGACAACATTGGAAAAGAACTGCCTTGAATTTAATGTTCCCTTGGCAAACTTGGAGAGTCCCGAACAAGGTATTGTCCATGTCATTGGTCCAGAGTTAGGACTTACACAGCCAGGAAAAACGATTGTTTGCGGTGACAGCCATACATCAACACATGGTGCATTCGGTGCATTAGCATTCGGAATTGGCACAAGTGAGGTAGAGCATGTATTGGCGACACAAACTTTATGGCAAACAAAGCCGAAAACTCTAAAAGTAGAAGTGAACGGTAAATTGGCTGAAGGTGTTAACGCTAAGGATGTCATTTTGTATGTTCTTTCCAAGCATGGAGTAAACTTTGGAACAGGTCATGTTATTGAATACACTGGTGAGGTTATCAGAAATTTAAGCATGGAAGAAAGAATGACTATTTGCAATATGTCCATTGAAGGCGGAGCAAGAGCTGGGTTGGTTTGTCCGGACGAAACAACATTCAGCTATTTGCGAGGCAGAAAATATGCTCCTGAAAACTTTGAAGAGGCAGTAAAAGCGTGGGAGGAAATTGTGTCAGATGAAGATGCTGTTTATGATCATGTCATTGAAATAGACGGCAGTGATATCGCACCAATGGTCAGCTGGGGAACAAACCCGTCTATGACAGCGAAAGTTGATGACAGAATTCCGACAGAGAATGATTTTGCAGATGAAACAGACCGCCGTGCTTTAAAGAGTGCCCTTCACTATATGGGACTTAAAGAAGGACAAAACATTAAAGATATTGCAATCCAGCATGTTTTCATCGGTTCCTGCACAAATTCTAGAATTGAAGACCTACGTCAGGCAGCAAGTGTAATTAGCGGTCAAAAGGTGCATCCAGGTGTCCGTGCATTAGTCGTACCAGGTTCACAGCAAGTAAAGAAGAAAGCAGAAGAAGAGGGTCTGGATAAAATCTTTACAGAAGCAGGTTTCGAATGGCGAGATGCAGGCTGCAGTATGTGCTTAAGTATGAATAATGATGTTGTCCCAAGTGGAGAGCATTGCGCATCTACCTCTAACCGTAATTTTGAAGGACGACAAGGAGCAGGAGCAAGAACACATCTGGTCAGTCCGGCAATGGCAGCGGCAGCAGCGTTGAATGGACGTTTTGTCGATATAAGAAAAGGCAATGTAGCAGAACTTGTATAAGGAAAAAGGAGGGACGTCCCATGGGCGGTTTTAAGAAATTGGCCGGAAAGGCCGTGGCGATGGATCGTGTAAATGTGGACACAGATCAAATCATCCCTAAACAATTCTTAAAAAGAATTGAAAAAACTGGATTTGGACGCTTTGCTTTCTTTGACTGGCGTTATAAGGAAAATGGTGAACCGAATCCTGAATTTGAGTTGAATTTCCCTGAAAATCAAGGGGCGACTATTTTGGTTGCAAACAAGAACTTCGGCTGCGGATCTTCTAGGGAGCATGCTCCATGGGCGTTGAATGACTACGGCTTCCAAGCTGTAATTGCACCGTCATTTGCCGATATTTTTTATCAGAATTGCTTGAAGAACGGCATGCTGCCTATAGTGCTCGAAGCAGGTGAAGTAGAATACTTGTTAAAGGCGGCAGCGCATCAGCCATATACCCTTCATATAAATTTAGAAGCAGAACAGGTAGAGGATGAGAGCGGCTTTACCGCTAAATTTTCCATTCATCCATACTGGAAGAAAATGCTGATTAATGGCTGGGATGAAATCCAAATTACTTTGCAGTATGAGGATAGTATTACAACATATGAAAACAACATTAATACATTTGAATTAGCGAAATAACAGAAAAAGAGTTTTCGAACGGTGGATGCTTGATATTGCAGAGATGGAGCTGCATGCAGAATCAAGGTATTTACACCGCAGGAAGCTCCTTTTTCTTTTTTGGAATCTTTAGGCAATGTTGCAATAAAAACCGCAACCATGCTAAACTAGCAAAAAATAGAATAATTAGGGTGTTATGACATGAAGAAACGGGATTTGACCAAAAAAGGCAATATCATCCTTTTCCCTGATTTGGACCAACGTTATTTAGAAAAAGGTTTGGAAGCTGTTCAAGACAGAGATTTCCAGGAGGCTGTTTCCTTCTTAGAGAAGGCAATGGAAATCAATCCTGATAACAGTGAGATAAAAACAGGGCTTGTTTTAAGCTATTATGAGCTGGGCATGCTGCGGGAATCCAAACTAATGGCGAAAAGCATGCTAGAGGAAGGGCAGGGCGATTACCTGCAAGTATTGGATCTATATATGATGATTCTTGTTCAGCTCCATGAATATGATGAGATTGTCTCGACTATTGAAATACTGCTTGAGGACGGACATATCCCAGCCGGAAAAATGGAGCATTTCTCTAAACTTCTCGATTTCAGCAGAAGGATGGCAGCATTAAGCGACACAGCTGAAGAGGAGTATGTATTTGAGGACATAGGCACAGACAAGCTTGAACTGTCTGCCATTCATGATCAGAATGAGATGATGCTGCTTGCAGCCAAATTAGAGAAGGCAAATATACGGCCATACATAGAAGAAATAAATGAATACTTGGAAAATCTTGAAGCAAACCCATTTTTCCAGTCTATGCTTTTAAATATCCTGAAAGAGCAGGAGTATGACAAACCGATATGTATAAGGAAATTGGGCAGAGAGATGACTGTTGTCCCTGAAAGTTTGGACGATATCCGTTTCCATAAGCAAGCTGTTGACATCAAGAGTGTTCTAAAAGACCAGCTTGAGCATGAGAATCCAGTAATGCTCGAGAATATTAACGCATTGCTTGAACGTCACTTCTTCCTGCTTTTTCCGTTCACACTTGAAGGGAAAACGAGTGCTGTATGGGCAGCTGCCTACCATTCTATCGTTCAAGAGTACTATGGAATGGGTGCTGAAATGGGAGAGGATTTACCTACTCTTTATCATGTTTCTTTTGATGAAGTGGAAGATGCAAAAGCGCTAATTAATAGATTAGAGGAAATTTCTTATCCTAATATGTAGCTTGGATGTTGAAACAACATGAACGTATGATATAATGTAATGGTTGCATTCTTAAAATGCGAGCGTGTATAACATTAGTAGATACCTGCTTTTAGTTATATAGAGCTGACATCTGCCGAGTTATTCGGAGATGTTCGTATCAAAATTCTCTATTAAAATAAAAGTACTATCTAAACAACTGTTAGAAGTATTGAAAAGTAGAATAGATTGTTGGAGGGAAATATAGTTATGTCAGCAAAATGGGAAGCATTAGAAGGGAACCGTGGTGTTCTAACAATTGAATTGGATGCTGAAAAGCTAAACGAAGGTTTAGACCTTGCATTCAAAAAAGTAGTAAAAACAGTTAATATTCCTGGATTCCGTAAAGGGAAAATTCCTCGTGGAATGTTCGAACAACGTTTCGGTATTGAATCATTATACCAAGATGCAATCGATATTCTATTGCCTGAAGCTTATGCTAACGCAATCGATGAAACAGGCATTGAGCCAGTTGATCGTCCAGAAATCGATGTAGAGCAAATCGAAAAAGGAAAAACACTTATCTTCAAAGCAACTGTAACTGTTAAACCAGAAGTTACTTTAGGTGATTACAAAGGCCTAGAAGTAGAAGCTGTTGACACGAATGTTACAGATGAAGATGTAGATGCTGAAATCAAAGCATTGCAAGAAAAACAAGCTGAATTAGTTGTTAAAGAAGATGGGAAAGCTGAATTAGGCGATACAGTTGTTATCGATTTTGAAGGTTTCCAAGACGGAGTTGCTTTCGAAGGCGGCACTGCTGAAAACTTCTCATTAGAACTTGGTTCAGGCCAATTCATCCCAGGCTTCGAAGAGCAATTAGTTGGTCTTGCAGCTGGAGAAAAGAAAGAAGTAGAAGTATCATTCCCAGAAGAGTATCATGCTGCTGAGCTAGCTGGAAAACCTGCTACTTTCAAAGTAACTCTTCATGAAATTAAAGGAAAAGAGCTTCCAGAATTAGATGATGAGTTCGCTAAAGATGTAGATGCTGAAGCAGAAACATTAGCAGAGCTTAAAGAAAAAATCAAAACTCGCCTTGAAGCTGACAGAAAGCATCAAGCTGAACATGCAGTTCGTGACACTGTAGTGGAAAAAGCTGCTGCAAATGCTACAATCGATATCCCATCTGCAATGGTTGATACAGAAATCGACCGCATGATGAACGAATTCGAACAACGTTTGCAAATGCAAGGAATGAACCTTGACCTTTACTTCCAATTCTCAGGTCAAGACGAAGCTGCACTTAAAGAACAAATGAAAGAAGATGCAGGACAACGTGTTCGCGTTAACTTGACTCTAGAAGCTATCGTAAATGCAGAAAACATTTCCGTTTCTGAAGAAGAAGTTACAGCTGAACTAGATAAAATGGCAGAAATGTACAACATGAGCACAGATGCTATTAAACAAGCACTAGGCGGCGTTGAGAATCTGCAAATGGATCTAAAAATCAGAAAAGCAATCGATTTCCTTGTAGAAAACAGCAAAACTGTTGCATAATAGAAGTAGATAAAAATAACTAAGGCGCGAAGTATCGTGCCTTAGTTTTATATTAGTAATAACCAACATATAATAAAGTCACAAGACTTTAATTCCCTCACTTTTCTTGTACAGGAATTTATACATATAAAAAGAGTGGCATATTTCCAGACTTAAAGCAGGCAATTCTGGTTATGCTTAAAAGAAGTACATACGTTTTACCGCAATGGATTACATGGATAGATTTATCCAAGCTGTATCATTTCCTGTACAATCGCTAATGTGGTACAATGCAATACATAACTGTTGTAAAAAAGATAAATAGATGATTAACTTTATAATCCGTGCGGTAAAACATATATATAAGAGTTTTAAGGGGTGAACACATGTTTAAATTTAATGATGAAAAAGGTCAATTAAAATGCTCCTTCTGTGGAAAGACACAGGACCAAGTCCGCAAGCTTGTTGCAGGACCAGGTGTGTACATATGTGATGAATGTATTGAATTATGTACAGAGATAGTGGAAGAGGAGCTTGGAACAGAAGAAGAAGTGGAGTTCAAGGATGTTCCGAAGCCTGCAGAAATCCGCGATATACTTGATGAGTATGTTATTGGACAGGAGCAAGCAAAGAAATCCTTATCTGTAGCCGTATATAACCACTATAAACGTATCAATTCCAACAGCAAAATTGATGATGTTGAACTGTCTAAGAGTAATATTGCTATGATCGGGCCGACAGGAAGCGGTAAAACGCTTTTGGCACAGACACTGGCAAGAATTCTGAATGTTCCATTCGCAATTGCTGACGCAACATCATTAACAGAAGCTGGTTATGTTGGGGAAGATGTCGAGAACATTCTTTTAAAGCTAATCCAGTCTGCTGATTATGATGTGGAAAAAGCAGAAAAAGGAATCATCTATATCGATGAGATTGATAAAGTGGCCCGCAAATCAGAAAACCCGTCTATTACAAGAGATGTTTCTGGTGAAGGTGTGCAGCAGGCATTGTTGAAAATCCTTGAAGGAACTGTTGCAAGTGTTCCGCCTCAAGGTGGGAGAAAACATCCGCATCAGGAGTTTATCCAAATTGATACAACAAACATCCTTTTCATCTGCGGCGGTGCATTTGATGGCATCGAGCCTATCATTAAAAGACGTCTTGGTCAAAAGGTAATTGGGTTTGGCGGAGAAACGAAAGTGGAAGAAGTGGAAGACAAAGACTTGCTTTCAAAAGTACTTCCAGAAGACTTGCTTCGTTTTGGTCTTATTCCGGAATTCATCGGGCGTCTTCCTGTTATCTCAAGCTTAGGACAGCTTGATGAAGAGGCGCTTGTAGAAATACTGACAAAGCCGAAAAACGCTTTAGTGAAACAGTACAAAAAGATGCTTGAACTAGATAATGTTGAATTGGACTTCGAAGAGGATGCCCTAAGGGAAATTGCGAAAAAAGCAATTGAAAGAAAAACAGGTGCCCGCGGACTTCGTTCCATCATTGAAGGCATTATGCTTGATGTGATGTTTGACCTTCCTTCACGTGAAGATATCGTCAAATGCATTATCACAAAAGAAACAGTCGCGGATAACGCTGCTCCGAAACTTGTATTAGAAGACGGAACAGTTGTTGATAAAGAAACGAAAACATCTGCATAACAACAGTTAGCTGTAACTTAAGGGCTGGAATCCTCCGTGGATGCCAGCCCTTTATTTGTTTGTTTTAAGATAATCTAACCAATTCTGTGATTTTTTCCATTAAAATTTGTTTATTCCAACTCTGGGAAGGAGATACTACTTCCTATCAGCAAGATATAATTCAGGAGGTAATAATATGAGTTGGACAGAGATTGCTTTATTTGTACAACTATTCTTTGGCATCATAATCGGTCTGTATTTTTGGAACCTTTTAAAAAGTCAAAGAACACAAAAAGTATCAATTGATCGGGAATCAAAAAAGGAAATGGATCAACTGAGAAAAATGCGTTCTATCTCATTGACAGCTCCGTTATCGGAAAAGGTCAGACCAACAAGCTTTGAAGACATTGTTGGTCAAGAGGATGGCATTAAGGCATTAAAGGCTGCTCTTTGTGGTCCTAATCCGCAGCATGTCATCATATATGGACCGCCTGGAGTCGGGAAGACAGCTGCAGCGAGGCTTGTGCTCGAAGAATCGAAAAGAAATTCAAAATCTCCTTTTAAAAAGAGTTCTGTTTTTGTAGAGCTTGATGCAACTACTGCCAGATTTGATGAAAGAGGTATTGCCGATCCGCTGATTGGATCAGTTCATGACCCAATATACCAAGGGGCTGGAGCGATGGGACAAGCTGGGATTCCTCAACCTAAGCAAGGTGCAGTAACGAATGCCCATGGAGGAGTACTATTTATTGATGAGATAGGTGAACTTCATCCAACGCAAATGAACAAGCTCCTCAAAGTCCTGGAGGATAGAAAGGTGTTTCTTGAAAGTGCGTATTACAATGAAGAAAACACCCAAATCCCAACACATATACATGATATTTTCCAAAATGGTCTTCCAGCAGACTTTAGACTGATTGGAGCGACAACAAGAACACCGAATGAAATTCCTCCTGCTATTCGTTCCAGATGTATGGAAGTATTTTTCCGTGAATTAACAGCAGACGAGGTCGTAAAAATCGGCAAAAAAGCCGCTGATAAAGTGCGATTGGATATTAGCGAGAAAAGCTTAGAAACATTGGCTGAATATGCACGCAATGGGCGCGAAGCAGTCAATATTATTCAAATATCAGCAGGCCTTGCGATAAGCGGTGATCGTACATACATTAAAGACGATGAATTAGAATGGGTTATCCATTCAAGCCAGCTTTCTCCAAGAATGGAGCGTAAGATAAACGATGTATCCCACGTCGGTATAGTCAACGGCCTGGCAGTACATGGTCCAAATATGGGGGCACTCCTTGAAATAGAAGTGACTGCTATACCTGCAGAAAAGGATAAAGGCTCTATCAATATTACGGGAATTGTAGAAGAAGAAAGCATTGGCGGCCAAGGCAAATCAATAAGACGGAAAAGCATGGCTAAAGGATCGATTGAAAATGTCATAACCGTACTAAGGTCAATGGGTGTTCCAGCAGACCAATATGACATCCACGTCAACTTTCCAGGTGGTGTCCCAATAGATGGTCCATCGGCAGGGATTTCAATGGCTGCAGGCATTTATTCAGCCATCTATAAACAACCGATTGACAGAAAGGTAGCAATGACGGGCGAAATAAGCATCCATGGAAATGTGAAGCCTGTCGGCGGTGTGTTTGCAAAAGTGAAAGCAGCACAGAAAGCCGGTGTCAGCACTGTCATTATCCCTGAAGAGAATATGCAATCTGTTCTCAAGGAGATTTCGGGTATAACGATTATCCCGGTTGCATCGTTTAATCAAGTGCTGGAGCTTGCTTTGCTGAAAGAAGCTCCAGATAACGAGGAAGCAATACCTGCTTCGATTAATATATCTAAAAAGGAAAGTGTATAACTGATAAATAGCCCTGCACTAAAAATTGTTGATTCTAACAAATAAAAGTGCAGAGCTTTTTTTATATGAGTAAATGCCAATTAATTTAACAGCAGGCAAAGATGCTTTATAATGTAAGCGACAGAAGGTTTGCTAATTCTTTTACAGAAAAGAGACATAATACAGCCCATTTGTTAAAATAATAACATTATGACATAAGTAAGAGTGGTAACTTACAACTTATACAATCATGCAATATTTCAATACGAATACAAGAACATCGGCAAGCATGCTTACAATTCTTAAGTAAAAATAATGAGGGCAAGTGAGTTCTATTTCCTTTTTTCCTATAATAACCCTAGTTAATAGACACTTTTTCCTAAATAGGATAGAATTGTACAAAGTATGAAATGCGATGCTGGAGGTGCAACGTCATGGAGGAAAAAAAGAATACATTAGTACCCCTCCTGCCGCTTCGAGGATTACTTGTTTATCCAACAATGGTATTACACTTGGATGTTGGTAGAGAAAAGTCGGTGCAGGCACTTGAAAAAGCAATGGTGGAAGACCACCTGATTTTTCTAACAATGCAAAAGGATATTGATATTGATGATCCTGCTGAGGAGGATTTATACAAGGTTGGAACACTGACTAAGGTCAAGCAAATGCTGAAGCTTCCTAACGGTACAATTCGTGTCTTAGTGGAAGGTCTGAAGCGTGCCGAATTAGTGGAGTTGTCGGAAGAGGACGGCTATTATGCCGCATCTCTTAAAGTGATGGAAGAGAACACTTCTAAGGATGTAGAGGACGAGGCATTAATGCGGACAATGCTTCAGTACTTTGAGCAATACATAAAAATCTCCAAAAAGATTTCCAGTGAAACGTATGCAACTGTTTCTGACATGGAGGAACCGGGAAGAATGGCTGATATTATCGCCTCCCACTTGCCGATTAAATTGAAGGAAAAACAGCAGATTCTGGAAACATTAGATAATAAAGAGCGCATGAATCATGTGATTGATATCATTCATAATGAAAAAGAAGTCCTTAACTTAGAAAAGAAAATAGGACAGCGTGTGAAGAAATCCATGGAAAGAACGCAAAAGGAATACTATTTGCGTGAGCAAATGAAAGCGATCCAAAAAGAGCTTGGCGATAAAGATGGAAAAAGCGGAGAAGTCAGCACACTAAGCGAAAAGATAGAGCAGGCCGGAATGCCTGAGCATGTTAAGGCTGCAGCGCTGAAAGAATTAGACCGTTATGAAAAGATTCCGTCTACATCAGCAGAAAGCTCTGTTATCCGAAATTATATTGACTGGCTCTTAGCATTACCGTGGAGCAATGCGACAGAAGATGATTTAAATATAATAAAAGCTGAAAAAATCCTTGATCAAGATCACTACGGTCTTGAAAAGGTGAAGGAACGGGTTTTGGAATATTTGGCCGTTCAAAGCTTAACCAATTCCCTTAAAGGACCAATCCTTTGCTTGGCAGGACCTCCGGGAGTCGGAAAAACGAGCTTAGCACGCTCCATTGCTAAATCTCTTAACCGAAACTTTGTACGCATCTCCCTCGGAGGAGTCAGAGACGAGTCTGAGATTAGAGGTCATAGAAGGACATATGTCGGGGCGATGCCTGGCCGCATCATTCAAGGGATGAAAAAGGCAGGAACCATTAATCCAGTATTCCTATTGGATGAAATCGATAAAATGTCGAACGACTTTAGAGGAGACCCTTCTTCTGCGATGCTGGAAGTGCTAGACCCAGAACAAAACCATAACTTCAGCGATCATTATATTGAAGAAACTTATGATCTTTCCAATGTAATGTTCATTGCAACAGCTAATAATTTGGCAACTATCCCAGGACCGCTTCGTGACCGTATGGAAATAATAAATATTTCCGGATACACAGAGCTAGAAAAAATCCATATTGCCAAAGATCATTTGCTGCTTAAACAGATTAAAGACCATGGACTTACAAAAGGACAGCTGCAAATCAGGGAAGATGCCATTCAAAATATTGTCCGCCATTATACCCGAGAAGCAGGCGTAAGAAGCTTGGAGCGTCAAATCGCGACGATTTGCCGCAAAACAGCGAGAATGATTGTATCAGAAGAAAAGAAAAAAGTAATTTTAACAAGCAAAAATGTGGTAGAATTTCTAGGTAAGCCTATCTTTAGATATGGTCAGGCAGAACTTGAGGATCAAGTTGGTGTTGCGACAGGACTTGCATACACGACAGTCGGCGGAGATACGCTGCAAATAGAAGTATCATTAGCTCCTGGTAAAGGTAAGCTTGTCCTTACAGGGAAACTGGGTGATGTTATGAAGGAATCAGCACAGGCAGCATTCAGCTATATTCGCTCTAAAGCGGAAGAGCTGGGCATTGACTCGAAATTCCATGAGAAGTATGACATTCATATCCACGTCCCAGAAGGAGCGGTGCCAAAAGATGGACCGTCCGCAGGTATTACGATGGTGACAGCTCTTGTTTCCGCACTGTCTGGTAGACCGATTAAAAGAGAAGTAGGTATGACAGGGGAAGTAACGTTGCGCGGCAGAGTTCTGCCAATTGGCGGTTTGAAGGAAAAGTCACTCAGCGCCCATCGTGCAGGCTTGACGACCATCATTGCTCCGAAGGATAATGAGAAAGACTTAGATGATATACCAGAAAGTGTCCGAGAGGAACTGAATTTTATTCTTGTTTCTCATGTGGACGAAGTGTTAAAACATGCTCTGAACGGAAGTGTAAATTCTTGAAAGTAAATAGTGCAGAAATAGTAATTAGTGCAGTAAAGCCACATCAATACCCGGAAACAGATTTACCTGAATTCGCGTTAGCTGGCAGATCAAATGTAGGAAAGTCTTCCTTTATTAATAAAATGCTTGGCAGAAAGGCGCTTGCTCGTATTTCCTCCAAGCCAGGGAAAACGCAGACATTAAATTTTTACTTAATTAACGAAATGCTTCACTTTGTAGACGTTCCTGGCTACGGATACGCAAAAGTATCCAAGAAGGAGCGGGAAGCATGGGGCAAGATGCTCGAAACATATTTTACGACAAGAGAGCAGCTTAAAGCAGTTGTCTTGATTACAGACATTAGACATGCCCCAACTGCAGATGATGTCACGATGTATGAGTTTCTCAAACATTATGGTATACCGGCAGTAATCATTGCAACAAAAGCAGACAAAATTTCTAAATCCCAATGGCAAAAGCATTTAAAAGTCACACGGGAAACTTTAGATCTTAGCAAAGACGATCATCTTATCCTCTTCTCAAGTGAAACAGGAGAAGGGAAAGATAAAGTCTGGTCATTGCTGCAGTACCTTTCCAAAAACTAAAATGCAAAAAAGCCAAATCGGACAACGATTTGGCTTTTTTATTTATGGGAAAATCACCAGAAGGATAATAAAAAGGGCGGAAACAGGAAAAGCTATTAGCAAATCATGGCTTAGTAGGAGGAGTAACTTGTGACAAGTGAGAAACCAATATCCATATTTGCTTTAGGCGGTTTAAATGAAATTGGAAAAAACATGTACGTATTGGAATATGGGGACACAATCTTAGCAATTGACTGCGGAAACAAATTTCCTGATGAAAGTCTGCTTGGAATCGATTTAATAATCCCTGATATCAGTTATTTAGTAGAAAATAAGGAGAAAGTGAAAGCACTTATTGTCACACATGGACATGAGGATCATATTGGCGGCATCCCTTATTTTTTGAAACAATTAAATGTACCTGTTTATGGAACAAAATTTACTCTTGGCCTTATTGAACTAAAGCTTAAGGAACATGGTCTTGCAGGGGATACAGAATTAATTGAGATTACTAATAGCTCACAATTAACATTTGACGAAATTAAAGCCGAATTTTTCAAGGTGAATCACAGTATTCCTGATTGTGTAGGCATTGTATTTCGTACCCCACTTGGAAATATTGTGCACACGGGAGACTTTAAGTTCGATCTAACCCCTGCGAATAAGGAACACTCAGATATACATAAAATGGCTCAAATCGGTTCAGAAGGAGTTTTATTGCTTATATCTGAAAGCACGAATGCTGAACGGCCTGGCCTGTCTCCATCTGAACAATTAGTAGGCAGCCATATTCTTGAAGCCTTCCGAAAAGCAGAAAGAAAAGTAATTTTGTCAACATTTGCTTCCAATATTAACAGGGTACAGCAAGTTGTGGATGCAGCAATCGATACAAATCGCAAGCTTGCTCTTCTTGGCAGAAGCATGCTTAATGTCGTGGAGGTTGCGATGACTCGTGGCTACTTACAAGTTCCAGAAGGTCTGTTAATCGACCAGGACCAGATTGAACTATTCCCTCCAGAAAAGGTCGCGATACTTTGTACAGGCAGTCAGGGAGAACCATTAGCTGCACTTGCCAGATTATCGACTGGAAATTTTCGGGGAGTTGAAGTGCTTCGCGGTGATACCGTTATTTTTGCTGCCGGTCCAATTCCAGGAAATGAAAGATATGTTTCGCGAATTGTGGACAACTTCTTTGCAATCGGAGCAAATGTAATTTACGGTTCTGGCAGCATGTCTGGCATGCATGTTTCGGGACATGGGTACCAAGAAGATTTAAAGCTTATGCTGACATTGATGAGGCCGCACTATTTCATCCCAATACACGGTGAATACAGAATGCTTAACCAGCACCGTAGCCTTGCTGAATCAGTCGGTGTAGAGGAAGGCAACACTTTTATTATCGGCAATGGTGACGTTGTCGACATTCAAGATAAAAAAGCAAGATTTACAAGAAATGTCCATGCTGGCAACACCTATGTTGATGGTGTTGGTGTAGGGGATGTCGGCGAGGTAGTACTTCGGGACCGCAAGCAGCTTGCTGAGGATGGAATGCTTGTAATCGTGCTGACAATGAGCAAGCATGAGAAAAAGCTGATTGCAGAGCCAGATACTATTTCAAGAGGCTTTGTATACGTACGAGATGCCGAAGATCTCCTTCGGGAGGTAAACCGCCTTATTAAAGAAGCAGTCATGAGCATTGACGCAAGAGGTAAAAATCAATGGGGTGCCATTAAGCAGGAAGTGCGCAAAGCTGCAGGCCAGTATATCTTCCATCAAACGAAAAGAAAACCGATGATCCTGCCGATCATTATTGAAGTATAAAAAAACAGATAGCTTTAGCTATCTGTTTTGCTTTATTTCCGTTTCGAAAGCAGAAAATATCCGCCAATAAGCAGGAATAAAAGCGGTGTAAAGAATTTCAGTGTACTTTCACCGATATGGATGAACGTAATGGAAGCCACTATTTCTTCGTAAAAAAGCAGCAAGCCTGCCAACAGTAGAAACAGCACACCATTTACCAGGCCCGAACCTGCTCTTTGATTGAAGAGAATAAACCCTAACGCGATAATCAATAAAAATGTTCCCGTATCATCCGGCCAAATCGCCAGTTTATTAACAAGGTGAAAGTGAAGGCCAAACCCTGTTAAAATCACCCCAGGCAAGATAGAGCCATGATCCTTGCCTATAAAGCCTTGACATAAAAAGGCAAGGCCAACGATGATTAGCAATGTAGGCCAAGAATAAAAGTCAGGGAATGGAGACATATTTAATTCATTTAGTAAAAAGTATAATCCGAATCCAACTAGCACAACACCAGTAAATAATTTATAAGATTTCATATTTCCTCCGTTTCCAGTAATACAAGCTTGAATACAACCGATATCTTTGTTACTGTACATTGAGTAGATAGTATTAGATAGGCTGTTTTTTGAACAGCAAAAAACAAAAAAAGCTGTTTTAATAGATGATTTTGGCATACACTATTACTAGTAAATACACATAGTATAAAACTGACTTTGCCAATAATACTATATGTTAACATATCAATTCACAATTTGTTCACAATTAAAAGCATATTTCTTGCCCATAATTAGTGTTTTTTTGTTATAATAAGTACATGTTTAGAATTATTATAAATAAAGAATCGATTTTTGGTTGAAATCCTTTGGGGGTGTCATTTACTTATGCATATAGTTGTGGTTGGACTAAATTATAAAACGGCCCCAGTAGAAATTAGAGAACGGTTAACATTTGACTCTTCGAAAATAGGGGAAGCAATGAGTCAGTTGCAAAAGAAAAAAAGCATATTAGAGAATATCATCATTTCTACTTGCAATCGTACAGAAATTTATGCTGTTGTCGACCAATTGCATACTGGTCGTTATTATATAAAAGAATTTTTGTCTGAATGGTTTGAGATTGACCAGTCAGAATTCAGTCCATATATATTTGTATACGAACAGGATGGAGCTATGAACCATCTTTTTCAAGTTGCGTGCGGATTAAATTCTATGGTGGTAGGGGAAACTCAAATTCTTGGGCAAGTGCGTGCAAGTTTTCTAGAAGCCCAATCCATTCAGTCTTCTGGCACAGTCTTTAACCAGTTGTTCAAGCAGGCTATTACGCTTGCGAAAAAGGCTCATACAGAAACAGATATCGGTGCTAATGCAGTTTCTGTCAGCTATGCGGCTGTAGAATTGGCGAAAAAGATTTTCGGAACTTTAGAGAACAAAAATGTACTCATATTAGGTGCGGGGAAGATGGGCGAGCTGGCAATTCAGAACCTGTACAGCAATGGAGCTAAAAACGTGACGGTCATTAACCGCACTTTTGAAAAGGCACAAAGCCTTGCAGACC
Organism: Niallia sp. MER 6; assembly: GCF_023714395.1. NCBI lineage: Bacteria > Bacillati > Bacillota > Bacilli > Caryophanales > Bacillaceae > Niallia > Niallia sp. MER 6. Next base: position 143,976 of record NZ_JAMAUK010000003.1, read on the forward strand.
GGTTTGAAGGTCAGGCGAAGTCATTGAGTGAGCTTCAATGTGCATTGATTGATGCTGACATTCTTATCAGCTCTACTGGTGCAAGCTCGTTTGTCATTACGAAAAGTATGATGAATACAGTGGAAAAGATTCGCAAAGGTAAACCGTTATTTATGGTTGATATTGCTGTTCCTCGTGATTTAGACCCTGCACTAGCAGAGTTGGATAGTGTGTTTTTATATGATATAGATGACTTGGAAGGGATTGTGGAAGCAAACCTTCAAGAGCGTCAAAAAGAAGCAGCAAAAATCATGCTTATGATTGAAACAGAAATTGTAGAGTTTAATGAATGGCTTCATTTATTAGGAATCGTTCCAGTGATTTCTGCCCTTCGCGATAAAGCTTTGGCAATCCAGGGAGAAACGATGAAGAGCATTGAAAGAAAGCTGCCTCATTTAAGTGACCGTGATAAGAAAGTCTTAAATAAACATACGAAAAGCATCATTAATCAAATGCTGAAGGATCCAATCCTTCATGCGAAAGAACTTGCCTCTTCCGATGATCGAGAAAAGGCGATGGAGCTGTTCGTTAAAATTTTTAATTTAGAGCAGGATGTCCATTCTCAAGCAACAGTTGTGAAGGAAGACAAGAAAACAGTTTCTTCTTTACAGCCAAACTTTCAAGGTTAAAAAATCAACCTGAAAGCTAGATTGTTTATAAGAGTTTTGGCATTATAGTATATGGAAGCAATCTTTACACAAGGCCTTAATTGTTAAAGGGGAAACACATATATGACAGATGCTTATTTGACAAGACTTCATGAATTAACGATTATTCTTTATGCAATATCTGTGCTCTTATACTTTTTTGATTTTATGCATAATAACCAGAAAGCCAATAGAGCAGCTTTCTGGTTACTTTCCGTTGTTTGGCTCCTGCAGACTTCGTTTCTGTTTATTTACATGATGCAGACAAAACGGTTTCCGGTGCTGACTATTATGGAAGGACTGTATTTCTACACATGGGTCTTAGTTTCCTTTTCGCTTTTAATTAACAAGCTGCTGAAAATAGACTTTATTGTCTTTTTTACAAATGTACTTGGGTTTATTATTATGGCCATCCATACGTTTGCGCCGATGAGCGAGGGAACAGAAATGGCCAAGCAAGTTGTTTCAGAGCTGCTTTTTATTCATATTACAGCAGCGTTGCTTGCGTACGGGGGCTTTTCATTATCTTTTATTTTTTCTTTACTGTATTGTGTTCAATATAATCTTTTAAAAAAGAAAGCATGGGGAAAAAGGCTGCGGCGCATTCCCGACTTATCGAGGTTAGAAAACCTCTCCTATTTGTTTAATGTGTTCAGTGTGCCTACCTTGCTGATTTCCTTGATACTGGGAATTCAATGGGCAAGTGTTCAAGCGCCAGGGTTTATCTGGTATGATCCGAAAATTCTTGGTTCCTTTTTAGTCCTATTTATTTACGGATGCTGTTTATATATAAGGGTAACGCACAAACTAGTAGGAAAAGGAATTGCTTTCTTTAATATTGCATGTTTTTTAGTATTGTTGATTAACTTCTTTTTAATAGGAAATTTTTCAACGTTTCACTATAAGTGATAAAGCTACATAAGCCGACGAAAAGCGGCTAAAAGTTGAAGCTGGAGGCATACTTATGCGAAAAATTATTGTCGGTTCAAGACGAAGCAAATTAGCGATAACACAAACGAAATGGGTTATTAATCAACTGAAAAGATTAGACCCGTCATATGAATTTGAAATTAAGGAAATGGTTACAAAAGGTGATGTCGTCCTTGATGTTACGTTATCAAAGGTTGGCGGAAAAGGACTGTTTGTCAAAGAAATTGAGCAAGCGATGCTTGATAAGGAAATTGACATCGCAGTGCACAGCATGAAAGATATGCCTGCAGTACTGCCACCGGGACTTACAATCGGCTGTATTCCAGAAAGAGAGGACCATCGCGACGCGCTTATCTCAAAAGGCCATATTCCATTAAAGGACTTGAAGGAAGGCGCTATTATTGGGACGAGCAGCTTAAGACGCGGTGCCCAGCTGTTAGCTGTAAGACCGGATCTGGAAATCAAATGGATTCGTGGAAATATTGATACACGATTAAAGAAGCTGGAAACAGAGGAATATGATGCAATTATTCTTGCAGCTGCAGGGTTAGCGAGAATGGGCTGGACAAGCGATGTTGTTACAGAGTTTCTTGATCCAGAAACATGCTTGCCGGCAGTAGGTCAAGGTGCATTATCTATTGAATGCAGAGAAGATGATAAGGAAGTGCTCGAATTATTAAGCAAGCTATCATCTGAGGAAACGACGAAAACAGTTTATGCTGAAAGAGCCTTCTTAAACAAAATGGATGGCGGCTGCCAAGTTCCGATTGCCGGATTTGCCACAATGGTTAATAACGAGGAGCTGACATTGACAGCCCTTGTTACCTCTCCAGATGGCAAAACGGTGTTTAAAGAGGTACTGACAGGTACAAACCCTGTAGAACTCGGTGAACAGGCTGCAGAAATTCTTACAGAGCGCGGAGCAAAGAAATTAATTGATCGTCTGAAAGAAGAGAATATTATTGATGCTTAAGCCGCTGCACGGCAAAAGCATTCTGGTTCCCCGCGCGAAAAAACAAGCTACTGAACTTTCTGCAACAATTAAGCAATTGGGAGGCGCGCCTGTCGAGATACCGTTACTTGCCTTTCGCAGCCTCCCATTAGCTAGTAATATGCAAGCAAAGCTTAAAGAAGGCGTTTATGATTGGCTAGTATTTACAAGCAGCAATGGAGTGAACGCTTTTTTTTCAACAATGGAGCTTAAAGACTCTTTATATAAGATTGCGGTAATTGGGGATAAAACAGCCGAAACATTAGCCAAATATGGCCATAAGGCTGCTTTTATTCCGTCCTCGTTTGTTGCTGAAACATTTGCTCAGGAATTCGCAAAGGAAGTAGCAAAAAATGAACAGGTTCTTATTATAAAGGGCAGCTTAGCAAGAAACGTTCTTTACAAAAGCCTCTGTGCGGCAGGGATTGCGGCAGAGGAAGCAATCATTTATGAAACTTACTTTCCAAAGGAGAGCGAGACTCTATTAGTAGAGGCTTTAAAGAAGCGAAGTTTGGATGTGCTTTTGTTTACAAGTTCATCCACAGTGGAATATTTTATGGATGTAGTCCATACATACAACCTTTACGATTATATAAAGGACTGCATCATCGGATGCATAGGTCCGATAACAAAGAAAAAACTAGCTGATAATGGAATAAATGTTCACATTTTTCCCGACAATTTTACTGTAGACAGCATGCTGGAGCAATTAGTTCAATATTTAACAGAATAGGGGAGAACAAACATGTCATTACAATTTAAACGTCACCGCAGACTTCGTCAATCTGCAAGTATGAGAGCATTAGTAAGGGAAACGCATGTTCATGTAGATGATTTGATTTATCCAATTTTCATTGCTGAGGGTGAAAACATTAAGCGGGAAATCTCATCAATGCCAGGTATCTATAACCTGTCGATTGACCGCTTGAAAGAGGAAATGGACGAGGTGCAAAGCCTTGGTATTAAATCAGTGCTTTTGTTTGGAATACCGTTAGAAAAGGATGAATGCGGAACACAGGCATTTCATGATCACGGTATCGTGCAAGAAGGAATTCGGTTTATTAAGAGTAACTATCCGGAGATTGTTATCATCGCGGATACTTGTCTTTGTGAATATACAAGTCATGGACATTGCGGCATTGTCGAGAGCGGCCGTGTCTTGAATGATGAATCATTAGAGTTGCTTGTGAAAACAGCTGTAAGCCAGGCTGAAGCAGGTGCAGACATTATCGCTCCTTCCAATATGATGGACGGCTTTGTCGCTGCGATTCGCAAAGGTCTTGATGAAGCAGGTTATTTAGATACACCAATCATGTCATACGGAGTGAAATATTCATCTGCATTCTACGGACCATTCAGAGAAGCAGCTGACAGCACTCCGCAATTTGGTGACCGCAAAGCATATCAAATGGATCCTGCTAACCGTATGGAAGCTTTGAGAGAAGCTGAATCAGATGTGGAAGAAGGCGCGGATTTCATGATTGTTAAGCCTGGTATGCCATATTTGGATATTGTCCGTGATATGAAAAACACGTTGAAAATGCCAATCGTGATTTATAATGTAAGTGGAGAATACAGCATGGTTAAAGCTGCAGCACAAAATGGCTGGATAGATGAAGAAAGAATCGTGATGGAAATGATGGTAAGCATGAAGCGTGCAGGTGCAGATTTAATTATGACTTATTTTGCGAAAGATGTTGCTCGCTGGTTGAAAGAACAATAAGAAAAGAGGGATAGCATGCGTTCATATGAAAAGTCAGAGAAAGCATACAAAGAAGCAGTCGAATTAATGCCAGGCGGGGTAAACAGCCCTGTTCGTGCCTTTAAATCTGTGAAGCGGAATCCTGTGTTTATGAACTCAGGAAAAGGCTCAAAAATTTACGATATTGATGGCAATGAATACATTGACTATGTTCTGTCATGGGGTCCCCTTATCTTAGGGCATGCCAATGATCAGGTAGTCGAAGGAATAAAAAAAGTTGCAGAGCAGGGGACAAGCTTTGGAGCACCAACTTTAATCGAGACTGAGCTTGCTAAGCTAGTTAAGGAAAGAGTGCCAAGCATTGAAATCATCCGCATGGTATCCTCAGGAACTGAGGCGACAATGAGTGCAATCAGGCTGGCTAGAGGCTATACTGGCCGAAATAAAATCATCAAGTTTGAGGGCTGCTACCACGGCCATGGCGACTCTCTTTTAATTAAAGCAGGTTCAGGAGTTGCAACACTAGGCTTGCCAGACAGCCCAGGCGTTCCAGAAGGAGTTGCAGCAAACACTATTACAGTAGCCTACAATGACCTAGAAAGCATTAAGTATGCCTTCGAAACCTTTGGAGATGACATCGCCGGCATCATCGTAGAGCCAGTAGCTGGTAATATGGGCGTAGTGCCTCCTAAGGATGGCTTCCTGCAAGGGCTGCGTGAAATAACAGAACAATACGGTGCATTGCTGATTTTTGATGAGGTTATGACAGGCTTCCGTGTAGACTATGGCTGTGCCCAAGGCTATTTCGGTATTACGCCTGATCTTACTTGCCTTGGCAAGGTTATTGGCGGAGGACTCCCAGTTGGCGCGTACGGCGGAAAAGCAGAAATCATGAATCAAGTTGCTCCAAGCGGACCGATTTATCAAGCAGGTACATTATCAGGTAATCCGCTGGCAATGACAGCAGGCTACGAGACATTGTCCCAATTGACGCCTGAAAGCTATAAAGATTTCATTTTTAAAGCAGATAAGCTTGAAGCAGGCCTAAAGGCTGCGGCTGAAAAATACGAGATTCCATTTACAATTAATCGTGCCGGTTCTATGATTGGCTTCTTCTTCACAAACGAAGAGGTAGTTGATTATGAAAGTGCGAAAACTTCCAATCTAGATTACTTTGCTGCATTTTATAATGAAATGCTCGAGCAAGGTGTATTCCTGCCGCCATCTCAGTTTGAAGGTTTGTTCCTATCAACTGCTTTAAGCGAGGAAGATATTGACCACACAATAAAAGCAGCAGAAATTGCTTTTTCTAAGTTGAAATAATTTATCCATAAAAATCCAAAGTGCTATTGCAGGCGCTTTGGATTTTTTTGTTTTTAAATTCATAGACTTTCTATACAAAGAAATATTCATAAAAGGGCATTTCTGTTCATAAATTGTAATTGACATAGTGATTATACGTGAAAGGAATGAAGGGAGGAGTCGCTTTGTCTCAAGAAAATTCGTCTATCTTACGGTTTTCGTTGGAAGAGTCAGTCTGGTTTCAAAAAGGACAGGAAGTAGAGGATCTGCTGTCTATTTCACTAGACCCGAATATAACCATCCAAGAAAACGATCAGTATATTACCATTCAAGGATCATTAGAATTGACAGGTGAATACAATCGAACACAGACAAATCAGCCAGAAGAAGAGGAGGTATTTAAGGCTCCTAAGTTAGTTCATTCCGTTTTGGAGAGGGAAGAAGGAGTTAATGAGTTTCTTCATCATTTCCCTGTCGACATTACGATTCCATTCTCACGCGTTCGCAGCATCGAAGATATTGAAGTTGAAATTGAAACATTTGATTATGTCTTCCCAGAAAGAAGCTGTCTGAATCTTACAGCAGAATTATCTATTGCAGGCTTAACGAATGAAGAGCAAGCCTCAGAAGAGGAAACTGAGGAGGATGAATGGACTTCCCATTATCCGGCAAGAGAAGAGAGCACAGAGGCAGAGCAGATATTTGTTCAACAGGAAAACAATCAAGAGGATGAACTAGAAGCATTAACAAGGGGCTACGAACAAAGGCAGCAGCCTGAAGAAATCGAGCTTTCTGCAGGCTCTAGCAGAGAAGATGTAAACTTTGGGGCTGAAGAGATTGAGAATGAGCCTGTGTTTAGGGACAGTGAAGAGGAATTAGAACCTGTTAAAATTGAAGTACAGCCGTTTCAAAGAATCAGTCCATTGATGGAAGAGGAAGAACGGATTTCCGCTGAGTCTGGTCTGGAGGAATATGAGCCGTTTGAATTGGAAGTCCGCAAAGCACCTTCGCAAAAGGACGATGATTGGGAAGAGGACACGACGACAGATGTACCTTTATTCGCTGAGGCTGAAGTATTAGAAGAGCCTCCAGCAGCTGTTGTTGAACCTGTTGCAGACCATAAACCTGAAGTAAAGGTTTCCTTGTTTAGATCAGAAGAGACATTCCCTGCAGAGGATGTTTTCGATAAGCCTGTTCCAGAATCTTCTGAGCAAAAGCTTGATGAATCAACAGCAGAATTCTCAGAACACGATAAGGATGAATCTGAAGAGTCCTCTTCTGAGAATGATAATGGACCGAAGAAGAAAAAAGGAATTTTCTCGAAAAAGAAATCATTGACCTTTACAGAGTTCTTCGCCCGTAAGGAAGAAGAAACACATACAAAGGTAAAGGTAGTTATTGTTCAGCAGGGAGATACGATTGAGAAGCTAAGTGAACGTTATAATGTTAATGTTCATAACCTGCTGAAGGAAAACCACCTTGAGGTCAATCAGGATGTTGTAGAAGGGCAAGTTTTATATATCCCAGGTAAAATTGCTGAAAAGTAAGTTTTGTAGGTGCACCTAAAAGGGTAAAGCGGGCCCCGAATCAACATGTAAGGAGATGTTAGTCAATCTCTTTTTCCTAATAAGAAAGTGTGGGCGCATATGAGTGAAAAAAACACGATTAAAAAATATACACCCATTTTAGAGCCATACGGAGTGGAGCCGCATTTTGTGGAGGAGTTCGGCAGAATCGTGAAAATTTATTCCAGCAAAGGCACATTTGCACTAAAAACGATTGATCCCCATAAAGGCTCTGATTTTATCCGGCACGTTCGGACATTGTACCAAAAAGGATATAACAGAATTGTGCCGATTTATCCGACAGTCGATGGCAGGTATGCAGTCTTGTATGAGCATAAGCTCTATTATTTAATGCCGTGGCTTCCGAACGAAGAGCGGGAGAATTATTTCAAGAAGCATCAGCAAATGTTCAGGGAGCTCGCAAGACTGCATGTCCTATCCTCTAAGGAAGTGAAAATTGAAAAGGAAGATCGGGAAGAGCATTATGAAAATACGCTATTGGAGCTGGAAAAGGAACAAGAATTTTTGGATGGCTATATTGAAGAGTGTGAAAACACAGAATATATGTCACCGTTCCAATGGATGTTCTGCATGTATTACCATGATGTGAGGCAAGCGCTGAAATATTCGGAAACGAAGCTGAAGGAATGGTATGAAGAGACAAAGGATGATGAGAAGGCAAGAGTATCGATCATTCATGGGAAAATCTCGCCAGAACATTTTTTATATGACGAGAAAGGGTATGGGTATTTCACTAACTTTGAAAATGCCAAGTTTGGCTCTCCAAGCCATGACCTGCTTCCGTTTATTGCTAGGTCTCTGAAAACCACTCCGAAGCAGAATAATGATTGCTTAGAATGGATTTATACTTATTTCAATTATTATCCGCTCAAGTCGGATGAGATGCTGCTTTTTTTGAGCTATTTAGCACATCCTGGACCTGTAATCCGCATATGTGAAAAATACCATAAAAGCGATAAGAAAAAGAATGAGCGCAAATATGCACAAAGCTTATTGAAGCAATACTGGCTGCTGAAAAATACCGAATATATTGTCATGCGTATTGACGAAATGGAGCGGGAAAAAAAAGCGCAGCAGGAAGCACAAAAAGAGACCCAAGATTCTTAACATCTTGGGTCTTAAATAATTTCCAGATAAATAGACAAAGCCAGCACGATTAAAAGAGATAAAAACAGCACATCAAAGGTTGTCGGTAAAAGCATTGTTCTGACAGCCTGAAAGATGCAAAAAGGTATAATAAAACGGGCACATGCATTGCGGACGCCTTTAAGCCATGGTGGATATGTGTAGGGATTAAACTTCTTTTTCAAGGAACACAAACCTCCTTTTTTAACCTTACTATCAATATATGGCGCGGTTAACCTGTTAAGTACTGCAAATTAACTATGCTGTGCTTTTAAGGCCAGTATGTATAAATTTTAAAAAATAAGGTTATCCTTATTGACGAAAATAACTTTTATTCGGTATTATCTATATAAATAAATAAAAAGGCAATGACAGGGAGTAGTACAATGCCAGTTGTTTTTTAGAGAGGAAATCACATGCTGAAAGATTTCCATTCAACACATTGGAAGGTAGCCCTCGAGCTTCTTTTGCGAACGGGAAAGCTTATTAGTGAAAGACGGACAGCATCCGATATCATCTTTGAAAGAGCCAATATTTTTATATTGGAAAAAAGGTGGTACCGCGAAAAACTCCCTTCGTCCTTTTATGACGAAGGGAGTTTTTTATTTGCCAAAATGTAAGTATTGAAAAAATTCTCACAAGGAGGATAATGGGTATGGAAACAAACGAGTTATCAATGCCGACTAAATACGATCCCCAATCCATCGAAAAGGGACGCTATGACTGGTGGCTGAAAGGTAAATTTTTTGAGGCAAAGTCAGATGAGGGAAAACAGCCATATACAATCGTGATTCCGCCTCCAAACGTAACAGGGAAGCTGCATTTAGGTCATGCTTGGGATACAACTTTACAAGACATCTTAACAAGAATGAAAAGAATGCAAGGCTATGATGTTCTATGGCTGCCTGGAATGGACCATGCAGGGATTGCCACACAAGCAAAGGTGGAAGAAAAACTGCGTGCAAACAATATCAGCAGATATGATCTAGGAAGAGAAAAGTTTGTTGAAGAGACATGGAAGTGGAAAGAAGAATATGCAAGTCATATTCGTGAACAGTGGTCAAAGCTTGGACTTGGATTAGACTATTCAAGGGAACGCTTCACTCTTGATGAAGGGCTGTCAAAAGCGGTGCGTGAAGTATTCGTTTCTCTTTATAACAAAGGTTTAATCTACCGTGGTGAATATATCATTAACTGGGACCCGGCAACAAAAACGGCTCTGTCAGATATTGAGGTAATCTACAAGGATGTACAAGGTGCATTCTATCATATGAGATATCCGCTTGCTGACGGCTCCGGCTATATTGAAGTTGCTACTACTCGTCCGGAAACGATGCTTGGTGATTCTGGTGTTGCTGTACATCCAAAGGATGAAAGATACCAGCATTTAATCGGAAAAACAGTAATTCTGCCGATCGTTGGAAGAGAAATTCCGATTGTGGCAGATGATTATGTAGAAATGGACTTCGGTTCTGGCGCTGTTAAAATGACACCAGCACATGACCCGAATGACTTTGAAGTAGGTAACCTTCATAATCTAGAACGCATCCTTGTAATGAATGAGGATGGAACGATGAATGAACGTGCCGGTAAATATGAAGGCATGGATCGTTTTGAATGCCGCAAGCAAATCGTTAAAGATCTTGAGGAGCAAGGTGTTCTGTTTAAAATTGAAGAGCATATGCATTCAGTTGGACATTCTGAGCGCAGCGGCGCAGTTGTTGAGCCATACTTGTCCACACAATGGTTCGTTAAGATGCAGCCATTAGCAGATGCAGCTGTTGCTTTGCAAAACAACGAAGAAGAGAAAGTACAATTTGTGCCGAACCGCTTCGAAAACACTTATTTACACTGGATGGAAAACATCCGCGACTGGTGTATTTCTCGTCAGCTGTGGTGGGGTCATCGCATTCCAGCTTGGTATCATAAAGAAACAGGCGAAGTGTATGTAAACCACGAGGCTCCAAGTGACATTGAAAACTGGGAGCAAGATACAGATGTTTTAGACACTTGGTTCAGCTCTGCCTTATGGCCGTTCTCTACATTGGATTGGCCTGACACAGATGCTCCTGACTTTAAGCGTTATTATCCGACAGCTGCACTTGTTACTGGCTATGACATCATTTTCTTCTGGGTTTCCCGCATGATTTTCCAAGGGCTTGAGTTCACTGGCGAAAGACCGTTTAATGATGTATTAATCCATGGACTTGTTCGTGACGAGCAAGGCAGAAAAATGAGTAAATCATTGGGTAACGGTGTTGATCCGATGGATGTTATCGCACAATATGGTGCTGATTCCCTGCGTTACTTCTTGTCAACAGGCAGCTCGCCAGGCCAAGACTTACGCTTCAGCATGGAAAAGGTAGAATCGACTTGGAATTTCGCCAACAAGATTTGGAATGCATCCCGTTTTGCTTTAATGAACATGAACGGCTTATCATATGAAGAAATTGACTTGTCTGGAGAAAAATCTGTTGCAGACAAATGGATTTTAACACGTCTTAACGAAACAATCGAAACAGTGACACGTCTGTCTGACCGCTATGAATTCGGTGAAGTAGGACGCATCCTTTACAACTTCATCTGGGATGATTTCTGTGACTGGTATATCGAGATGGCGAAGCTGCCGCTTTATGGCGAAGACGAAGCTGCTAAGCTGACAACACGTTCTATTCTTGCATATGTATTGGATAATACAATGAGATTGTTGCATCCTTTCATGCCATTTATTACAGAAGAAATCTGGCAGAACTTGCCGCATGCAGGTGAGTCTATTACAACTGCAGCATGGCCGGAGGTAAATCCAGCATTTACAGATAATAAAGCTGCTAACGATATGAAGCTGCTTGTAGAAATTATCCGTTCAGTAAGAAACAGCCGTGCGGAAGTAAATACACCAATGAGCAAGAAGATTAAAATCCTCTTGAAAGCACAAGATGATACAATCAAAGCTACATTGGAAGACAACAAAGCATATATTGAGCGTTTCTGTAATCCAGAAGAGTTGGAAATCGCAACAGATATTGCTATTCCTGATAAAGCGATGACTTCTGTTATTACAGGTGTGGAAATTATTCTGCCACTTGAAGGCCTCATCAATATGGAGGAAGAAATTGCCCGTCTTACTAAAGAGCTTGAGAAATGGACGAAAGAAGTAGACCGAGTTCAGAAGAAGCTAAGCAATCAAGGGTTTGTAAGCAAAGCACCAGAGAAAGTCATCAATGAAGAAAAAGCAAAAGAGCAAGACTATCTGCAAAAAAGAGCAACAGTAGAAGCTCGAATTAAAGAACTTAAGGGCGATGCTTAAAACCTCCCTTTTAAACTAAGACGAACCCTATCCTACATAGGGTTCGTCTTCCCTATTTAAAGATAAACCAAGAAGAGGTGGAAATTATGTTCCAGACATATGAAGAGGCATTAAAGTGGATACATGGACGGCTTAGGCTCGGAATTAAGCCTGGGCTCACTAGAATGAACATCATGATGGAGAAGCTTGGTTTTCCAGAGAAAAAGATTAAAGCTGTTCATGTGGGCGGCACAAATGGCAAAGGCTCAACGGTTGCCTATTTGCGCAATATAATGGAAAGTGCCGGGTTAACAGTTGGAACCTTTACTTCCCCATATATTGAACAATTTAATGAAAGAATCAGCATCAATGGCGTGCCGATTGCCGACGAGGAAATTAAGGAGCTTGCTAATATTCTTTATCCGATAGTTATGGAAATGGATAAAGACGAATTAGGCGGACCGACAGAATTTGAGATTATTACAGCAATGTCTCTTTATTATTTTGCATTTGTCCATCAACCAGATGTTGTTCTGTATGAAGTCGGCTTAGGTGGTCGTTTTGATTCTACTAATATCATTACACCTCTCTTATCTGTCATCACAAGTATCGGTCTTGACCATACTGCTATTTTAGGAGAAACATACAGCGAAATTGCGTTTGAAAAAGCTGGGATTATTAAAGAGAACACACCGGTAATTGCTGCAGTCAAGCAACAGGAATCAGAGGAAGTAATTGTACGCAGAGCTAAAGAGGAAAACGCTTCTTACTATTTATTAGGCAAACATTTTGTGGTGGAAGATTATCAATCGAATGAAGATGGAGAGGTTTTCACCTTTAAAACAGCAGCAACAAAATTTCTACATTTGCAGATTGGCATGCTAGGAGAGCATCAAGCAGAAAATGCTGCTCTTGCCGTTATGGCTGCATTGCTTCTTAAAGACAGCTTACACTTGAGTGAAGCAGATATCAGAACAGGATTGCTTCAAGCACGGTGGGCAGGCAGATTGGAGATTCTCTCTAAACACCCGTATGTGCTTGTAGACGGTGCACATAATCAGGAAGGTGTTGAGGCGTTAGTTGATGTCTTAGAAACAAGATACAAAGATAAGAAGAAGAGTGTTTTGTTTGCTGCATTATCTGATAAGAAAACAGATAAAATGATTGAAAAGTTAGGACAAGCAGCTTCTGACATCACTTTCACAAGCTTTGACTTTCCCCGCGCAGCAGCAGCTGAAGCGCTGTTTAGAGAAAGCAGTCATTCAAATAAACGCTTTACTGATGATTGGAAAAAATTAATTACAGAAAAACTCGAAAGACTTCATGAAGATGAGCTGCTGGTCATCACTGGCTCCTTGTATTTCTTGTCAAATGTGCTTGCCTTTTGGAAAGAACGAAATTTAGGAGGAAAGTAACAGAATTTTTTACAAATTTTTATATATTTTTGCAATAAAAAAATATAGTATAATACTAATAGGTAAAAAGTTTGAAATTTCGTAATATGAAATAATAGCCTGTTAAAGGCCAAATAGGCAATGCATCTTTTTAGAAAAGAAATTAGGTGGAGCATTTGGTTAAATCATCTACTAAAAAAATAATATGGGCAATTTGGATAGTGCTTATCCCTATTGGCTTATTGCTGACATATCACTTCTATCCACCAGACATTACGGGGGAATATGGTGATGTCCTTGCGTTTTTAATATTTATGGCAATCGTTGCAAGCATGCCAATGATGATTAATGGAACTCCTGTTTTCTTCCTGCAGTGGGCAACGATCTCTGTTTTCTTGATATTTGGTTTATTTATCGAGACAGTGCTTGTGCAAATAGCATTGTTCACCTTAATGCTGCAGATGCGTCTCGATAAAAAATCATTATTCCGGCTGCCGATGAATTCAGCAATGTTCTTTCTCGTTTCTGTATTGAGCGGAATTATATACTACAGTCTTGGCGGAAGCCATGGAGCGGACCTTCTGTTCCACTTTGACTCTTTTATGCTCATTCTTTTTTATCCTTTTATTTATTTTGTTCTGAATGCGCTTTTCATTTTTTGCATTGACCGTCTAGTATATAAAAGAAAAGTAAATTTTCTCACGAAGGATGTTTTGTGGGAGTTTTTCACTACGCTTATTACATATCCTGTCGGCTTCGCGCTGTATATTATGTACTTGGATATTGGGTTAATGGCTCTCGTTTTGATAGGAATTCCTTTCATCTGTCTGTCTGTTGTATTGAGACTGTATCATTCAAGCCAATCAATCAATGACTATTTGAAAAAAATTGCCGAAATTGGACATCAGCTGTCACAAGCCTTATTTGTAAAGGAAACAATCAATTTGTTTATCGACAGCATATTTGAATTGATGAAGGTTGATGTTGTGTATGTGGATCAAGTAAACAGCAAAAATGAGCTAGAGTCGATTGCCAGGGTAGAGAAGCAGAAGAAGCTCCCGATTTTTTCCGATGTACTGAAGGAAAATGAGGGAATTATTGGCCGAGTACTTGCCGCAAAAAAACCAGCTGTCTATCATAGGCGCAAAGATTGGGAAGAGCTTAACAAAGGCTTTATGCCCGATTATATTGAAAGTGTGCTGTGCATGCCAATCATCAAAAACAATGGTGTGATTGGTATCTTGCTGCTAGGAAGCGTGCAAAAAAAGGCATTCGCGCATACAAAGCTGATGATATTGGATCTGTTATGCACCCAGTTTGCAGTTGCTCTTGATAATGCGCGATACTTTGAAAAAACGAAAGAAAAGAGTGAGCGCTGTGCGCTGACAAAGCTATACAATTACCGTTATTTCGAAAAGCACTTAACAGCAAAATTTACAGAGATGAACAATAATGTTATTAACAATTTAACTGTCATTATGCTTGATATTGACCATTTTAAGTCAATTAATGATACGTATGGTCATCAAGCAGGAAATGAAATATTAACAGAGTTTGCAGACAGAGTCTCAAAGCTTATCGATAAACACGGAGTGGTAGCGAGATACGGGGGAGAAGAGTTTGTGATTCTCCTTGAAAATACGGAAATCGAGGAAGCACAGGAGCTTGCAGAATTTTTAAGAAAAATGATTGAAACCCGGCCGTTTTTCATCAAACAAAATATAGATGAAAAACAAAAAGAATTGCAGGTAAGCATCACAGCATCACTGGGACTTGCATGTGCTCCTGAACAAGCTGATGAAGCAATGGCGCTGATAAGGCATGCTGACAGAGCCCTGTATGTTGGGGCGAAGCGGGCAGGCAGGAATCGCGTCGCTTGTTATATGAAATAGCTCATAAAGTGCAAAGGAACTTCTATTGATTTAGCAGTTTCTTTTTTTTTTGCAAAGATTTAGTAACACGAGAAACATGCTGAAAAAATAGGGGGAAAGGACGATAACACAAGAGGCTAGAGCGTAATATATTCCCAGCAGAAAAGACTATCCTAGTTCAAAAGTCCTTGATATAATGAAGATATTATACTAGTTTAACAGTAGTAAGAACGGAGTGGGGAAATGAGGAGAGCGTTACGTTTCAGTAAGTTTATTATATTGTCAATACTGTCATTGCTGTTGATACCCTTCCAAGCAAATGCGGCTGCATCAGCGCCGACAGTTAATTTTACAGTGACACCATCTCAAAGTGTTATCGTTAAACCGGCAAACAGTTCGGCACAGGGAAGTTTAGATATTCGTTTAACTCCTGAGGGGAAGGCAACAAATGCAAATCGTTCTCCAATAGATGTTGCATTTGTTTTTGATAAATCAGGCTCCATGGATGAGCTAGGCAAAAGCCCGTATAAGTTTTTGAGTGCAAAAAATGCCATGGCTGAAGCGGCGGCTTTCTTTAGCCAAGACCCTAATAAAAATGACAGGTTTTCTCTTATTCCTTTTTCTACAGATGTGGAAACAGATAAGGTTGTAAGTTTTCCGGTTGTGTCCACGCCAACGACAGATAATGTGAGAACAAACCTGCAGACTATTAACAACCGAGTGAAGGAGCTTTCTGCCGTTGGCGGAACAAACTATACACAATCCTTCCAAAAAGCAAGGAGCATGTTAATAACTGGAACAAGCCAAGCGAAGAAGTATATCATCTTTATGACAGATGGAGAGCCGACATCTTCTAAAAACGTAGAGACATTTACTGATAGAGTTTGTCAATCTAAGTACTTCTGCTATGACAAAAAAGTGCAGGATACAGTAACATACACTGTTTATACAAATAATACAGCGACTGCTGTCCGTTCTAATGGGACAGTTGTTTCCAACAGCTTAAAAACAGTGCAAACAGCCATTAAATCATATGTTGATGAAGAGGTCGACGAACTTGCTGCCAATAACATTAAGCTGTATTCCGTCGGCTTTGGGACAAATAGTGAAGTAGATATGAGCTATTTAAGTAAGTTATCAGAGAAGACTGGTGTGACAGCACAGCAGGCTTCAACAGATACTATTGCGAAAATATTTGAAGATATATCACAGAAGGTATCCACACCAACTATCACGGCTACTGTTAAAATTAATATTGCTAAGTTTGGGGATACTGTTAAACTTGCAGACAATGCCAATGCTACATTGGATTCTTCAGGAAATATAATCATTAAAAAGGACATATTGTTCCCAATCAATCAAAATGTTACGACTCCGATTGATGTGTCACTGCCTTTGACATTCAGTCAAAAAGGGACATATAATTTTGATAATATTAAGCTTGAATATACCGATCTAGATGGAAAGCTTCAGGAGAAATCAACCTCTGCAACGATTGTTGTTAAAGATGATGCACCTGCCGGCTTCCAGTCCTCTATGACATTGTCAAAAGTAGTGAATGACTTAAATAATTTAGTCAAAACTAGCAATTCGAATGACAGAACAAATTATTTTAATGTCAATTATTCTTTAAAGCCTATTAATTTAGTGAACAGCACTGTCAGCGGCAAATTACAGAATTTAGTTATTGAACAGCCATTGCCAGCTGGGATTACGGTTATTCCTAAGGATAATGTGAAGGTAGAGTCAAGGAATGGTAAAAACTATGCAGTGATGTCATTAAGTGATGTGGCAAACTACGCAAAAGGCAGCTTTACGCCCTCAGAAATTACGGCTTCCTTGCCGCTGAAAGTAGATTGGGCGGTCACTAATATGACGATGCCAATCGCCAATTTATATTTTACTGATTCTCGTTTTTCATACAGCAGTCAAACAACGATTCCAGCATCATCGCAAATGATTAATATGAAGGTACAGTTAAAAGAAAACACAGCGAATGTATACACAGGTGATGCTGCAGGAACAATTGAAAAGAGAGATCAGGCAACAAATACGAAAATAGCAAGCACTGCTGATTTCAAGGAAGATTATGGACTTGAAAATAAGCCTGTGAAAGATATGGTTTTTAAAGAAGGGACGAATAATCAGGCAATAGAAATCACGTATAATGATGACAGTAAAGCCTATCTGTATTTCACACCAGATTATGATTTGACCGGAAAGTCTACAGGCGATAAATATGGAAGTGGCGAAACAGCATCAGAAACGGTAGAGGCAAGGCTTGTCCAGAAAGTTGCAGGAGATGATGTTGTCTACTCCTATAAAGTGGACAATGGCAAGGAGACAACAGGTTGGATTAAATTTAATCCAACTGAAGCAATCATAATAGACAAGACAGGCAAGAATACGATTCACGTTAAGGCTGAAGGTGGTTTTGCTAACAGCCAGGAAATCACAAAGACAATTACAATACAAGATAAAGTACAATCTATTTCGGTTGCGCCTAACCCTATAAATATTATCGTAGGAAGCACGACTGACTTCACTGTTACCTTTAACCCGGAAAATGCCACAAACAAAGACTTGGATATTAAACTTGCTGACACATCAATAGCTAGTATCCTTGATGGAAAGTACAGCATTTACGGAAATAAGGCAGGGGAAACAGAGCTGATTGTGAAGACAAAAGACGGTTCTAATCTTGAGGTAAGAATTCCGGTGACAGTTACGGACCCGTATATTGCCCTTGATGAAATTAAATTCACGAAACCAGCCTACCAAGTGGAGGTTGGGGAAGAGCTGCCAGTAACAGATAACTTAATCTTCAACCCAAGCAACGCAACAGACAAAGATATTATTAGTGTTGTAGCAGATCAGCCAGATAAAGTAGAAGTCATTCATAAAGATGGCGAATACTACTTGAAAGGGAAAGAAGTCGGTTATTCAAATGTGACAGCAACTGCAGAAGAACAAAGAGATAGCACAAGTCCAAGTGCATCCACCTTGATTGAAGTTGTGGAGGATACTAGTACAGACGATGGTGATAACGGCGGTTCTGGAAACAGCACGGACGGTAAATGGTAATAAGGAAGGGATGCTAAATGTAAGCATCCCTTTTTTTGTAGAATTAAAAAGGGTGCCAGATAGGGCACCCTTGAATGGTTATTGAATAACAAAATCATCAGGAATAATCTGCAAGCGGTCAACTATCGGCAATGCATCTATTCCTTGCAATAATACGTCTTGGTCATAATCAACAATGAATCTGGACATGTAACCTTCTGTTGACCCAGGAACATTTTCGATTGCTTTAAATGAGCGGTTCGCTCTGATCGCATTGATTTCAAGAGAACCTCTGGCAAATATGCCTCCTTTAATATAAAACAACGAACCTACTCCATATAATTCTGCATCCCTTTCTGTATAGAAAAATGCTTGTAATGGCTTGATATTCATTTCCTCGATTGGCAAGTACGGATAGCTCGGCTCATTCATGTCAGCATAATTGTTAAATTCATTCATCCTTGTAATCGTAAGCCTGTCTTTTGAAAGCAGTATCAGCTGCCCTTCCGTTGCGTTACCTAAAGTATTTGTGTATGGCAGGCCAATAATATTAACGTTGGAGATAAAGCTGTCTGCATTCGAATAAACAACAGAATTAAAGCGCACAATGTCATTTTCTTGTTCAGATTCCCCTGTTTCATCGCCCTTGACTGTAAAAGAACCAAGACTGATAATATTACTGTTTAAATCCATTTCTGTATTAAGGGGGCGAATGCTGAGTGTTGTTCCTGAGAAGATATCGCCATTCAGCTTCACTCCGTTTGCTGTGTTAACCGTTTTGTCAGCGCTGGACTCTATTACGATTTTTCCGGCAGCCACCATGTCTTGCGCAACTGTGACATTGCCGTCAAAGTTAATAAGATGAAGATTGCCCGCTGTCTTGACAGCTTGAAGGGATATATCCTTATTGCTGACAACATATAAATCACCATTAACGATAAGATCTTTGTTAAATGTAATTGGATAGTTGCTGCTGTTTATAACAACATCTCCATTAACTTGTACTGTATTATTAAATTGAATTGGACCAGTTTTACTGTCAATCGTGAAACCGCCCTCCAGCTCCTCAAGGGAGTCTCCTAGCACAGATTGAGGGACTTGCTGTGTTTCAGTCTTTGCAATCTCACTTTCGGTAACATTTGTAGTCACCTTAGAGCTTATTTCCTGCTTTAATACACTTGGAAGATACTTTATATCCTCTGTTGTTGAAACAGTTGCTGTTAAGTTGTTATTTCCAAGGATTGTGTTAATTCGGTCTCTGAGTGTTTTATCAAACTCAATATTGATAAATTGACTATCATGCTTAAGATCAGGTACATCTTCCTGATAGAAATTGCTTTCCTTCAGTAGCGGAAGTATATGCGCTCCTGTGCTGTAGAAGTCACCATTAACTGATGGCGGGAGAGAATGTATTGTTCTTGCGCCTCCTTGCCGGTCTTGATATTTTGCATCATCTGATATCGTCAGATAATTAGCAAAGGCATTTCCGTTAATATTAGAAGAACCATTCAAGAAAAGTCCGCCTTTATCATCTTCTGAAGCTGACCCTGCAGCATACTTAAGGAAGCTTGGAAGTGGGGACAGAATGATCTTTTTCTTCAACGTACGCGTGACATCTCCCTCATTTTCATTCGGGTTGTTCGTTACAAGCACAATCTCCAGCACTCTTGTGTAATCATCATCTCTGTTAATGGAATAAGAGCTTGTATTTTCCAACGTTGCAGCCTCACATTGGTTTTGTGCCGAAGTAGGCTGGATAGATAGAATGTCGTTGGTATTGCTTAAGTCTTGTATGCTTAAACATTTAATAGAGTCATCGTAATTGGTATTTTCAAGGATATGGTCAAGACTGGGAACGAGCACTCTATTTTGCAGATTTCCTTCAAATGATGCATTTACTCGGTAAGTGCCATCTGTTCTTTTCACCATATCTAAATTTAATGTATTCAGCCTTGCCGCAATTTCAGATGTAATTTCCTCGAGCATCTTTTTGCTCTCAAACGTTACGGTGATGTCCGATTCCCTTGTTTCCACTCGTTTTGCTCCACTGATGGAAGATGCCACAATGGCAAGACCAATCGTCGTGAATACAATCGACACTAAAAGGACTGTAAGGAGGGCATTTCCTTGTTCATTCAGTTTCTTCATATAATACTCCTTAAAAGCCAAATCGACTTTCTAATGTTAGTGGCCGTTCTATTCTGGCATTTTGAATGGTGAAATCCACTGCAATAATGCCGTGTAAACATTTGTTGTTATCATTTCTATCGGTATCACTGCACATTAAATTAATAGTGGATGCACTGTAATCGCCGTTTCCTTCCAGTGTATTTCCATCAATGGAAACAGACTGAATTTCTTTGCCACCTACTGTTTTTTCTACAAATTCAATCGATCGTGTTTCTGTGTTCTCTTCATCAATTTCTTCTTTACTGTAGGAGTAAAAGGTTGAATTCTCTTTTTCATTTTCGTTAATAGCTGTCTGCTCTGAATTAACAAGGACGATTTTGTCGCCATCTTGTGTGACATAATCAAACGGAATGCTGTTAAAGGAATTCATCATCACAGACACCGCATAATCAGCATCATCACGGAGCTGCCCTTCTACTTGTATCTTATTGTACAGATTAATACCTGTATGAAAGACACCATATATAACAGGCAGCACGATAGCTGTTATCGCAAGCACTGCAAGAACCTCAACCAAGGTCAGTCCTTTTTCATCTAAGATCTTCACTTTTAATTGCCCCTTCCATTGAAGTTGTGTAGTCATGCTGCTTCACCGTCCAAGCCACTTCAACAGTTAAGGGAATGAAATAAGCTGTATTGTTTTCATCCAGCGAAGGAACAATAGTAACATTGTAGGCTACATTATTTATGGTGATTGGCTCACAGCCCTGTATCTCATCATTCCAAAATACTTGATAGGAATTATCACAAATTCTTAATGTACCTTCTGTGGCCGGATTTTTTTCCAGCCTGTCTCTTAGCGCAATAAACGAGTTATTGCCTGAAGACTGTTCCATATACGTTAAAGCGTTTCTAGCAACATTAATGGCAGCAGTCTTTTTTTGGTTCGAGTTTGTAAAAGAATAAGCTTGATTAAAAAAGTTCATTATACCTAATAAAATTAGACTGAGTATAGTAAGGGAAACGAGAACCTCAATCAAAGTTAAGCCTTTATTACTAGATAGAACTTTAAAAAATTTCATATATTCCCCTGCTTTCAAAATTACTAATCTTATTATACAATATTTATTAGTCGTAAATTGACTAAAAAAGTCGAAAAAGAGTGCTAAAGTATTGGAAAAATAGAAAAAAATGTCGTTTTTTTAGGAAATTAGATATAGTTATAAGGAGGTGTGCCATGATATCGTATGTTCTAGCTCTTTTCTCCCTAATTTTGATTGTGCCAATTGTGTATTTTCTCCCATTAGGGTTTACGAAAAAGGGCAAATGGTGGATTATTGGTGCTGCACTGCTCACATCTGTATGCGGGTTATTGACACAGCGATTGTTTGCATGGTGGCAAACAGTGCTTTTAATGCTTTTATTTTTAATTATATTTACTTATATCTTCATTAAAAAATCCCCAGAAATGATGTTTGAAGCAGAGGAAGAAATGGATGAAGAAGATTATGACTGGGAAATGGCTACAGCTCAGCAGGTGACACAGCGAAATAGCACATGGGATATCAAAAGCGAAAAGCTGCCTGCAGCAGCTGAAGTAAAAGAAGTCGAGCCAGTTTTAACAGCTGAAAAAGCACATGATGAGGAAGATATTATTATTCCGGCAGTTTCTGTCGAGGAAGAATTTATGAAAAGTGATTTTTCTGCGAAAGAAGATGTTAACAATTCAGCTGTTGCGGACGAAATAATCATAGGGGAATTAGAGGATGCAGAGGAAATTCCAGCAATGGAAGTTCTCACATCGCCAACTGAAAATGCGGTAGCAGAACATTCAGCAGAAAGCTTTTCTTATATGGAGGAGCTGGAAATGCTGATGAACTCTGATGAAAATGAAACACAGCAAGAAAATAAGCAGAGCAAAACAGCAGCCGAGTTTGCTGATTTTGATATGTCTTTACTAGAAGATTTAGATCAAGCAGCGGCAAGTGTAGAGGATGACCAAGATGCCGTAACACCGGCTGCTAATGATGAGAGCTTAATAGAACAAGAAGTGGATGATTTTGTTATAAACCCTGACTTGTTGGAACGAGAAGAAGTCGACACTGTAGCAGAAGATTTGCTGCCAGACATTCTAGCCCATAAAGAACCGTTATTAGAACTAAGCACAGAAAAAATCAGCGAAGAAGAAAATATTAAAGAAGAAAGTATGGAAGAAGTCGACGTCATAGAAGACGAAGTGACAGTTAAAGACAATAGAGTGGCGCATCAGGTTATCAATAATACGTTAATGCAGCTTGACCTGATGAAGAACAGCCTCAGCAGAGAGGAATATGAAGCAATCCTGCTGAAATGCCTAACAGAGACATTGCCATTACATGAATACTTTGCTCTGTCTAATTTACTGATCGAGCATTATGTTCAGCATAACGAAAGTTCCAAGCTGCGGTCATTGTTTGTTCAATTGCAAACTAAATACCAACATGAACCAATCATCTTAGAACAGCTTAGCTTCATGGAGAAGAATTACTTAAATAATTAAATATGTGAATAAGGTGAGGATATTTTATGAAAAACAGTACACAAATTAAAGGATTGCCAATCATTAGCATTTCAAACGGACAGCAGGAAGGAAAGGTTCAATCACTTATTATTAACCCAGAAAAGGGTACGGTAGATTTCTTGACGATCGAACAAGAAGAATGGCAGGACAACAATTTTGCTATTCCGTTTAAAAAAGTGGTCGGTGTCGGCGAGTATGCAGTAACGATTGAAAATGCCCATGCCATCATGGATTTGAACGAAATTCCGATTGCCAGTGAATTAGTAAATAAAAAAATCGGTCTTATCGATGCAAATGTTATTACTAGAAAAGGGGAACTTATCGGCAAAGTTTCCGAATTTGTCGTTGATGACGAAAATGGCGGTGCAATCACGGCACTTCAAGCTAATGTGAAAAACAAAGAAGTGCTGATTGATGCCGAATTTGTGTTGACTTACGGAAAAGACATCATTGTTGTTAAAGAAGAAACAGCTGCCAGCCTTAGAGAGCTTGGTGCAAAAGAAGAAGCTTCAGCACTAGATACAGCTGAGGAGACGGAAGAATTATTAAAAGAGCTGTCTGCTCCTGCCATTAATCACGCAGAGGAAGCAGAACGCCTGCAAGCATTAAAAGAAAAGCAAGTAGAATTATTGCTGAATAAAAAAGTAGTTAATGATATATACACAAATGAAGGTCAACTACTGCTGACAAAAGGAACTGTTCTGACATTAGCGGATATTGAAAATGCCCAGCTAGCAGGACCAAGTGTAGTAATTGACCTTTCAATGAATGTGGAAGCTTAATAACAAAGGAGCAAACACTGCATGAAAAACATCCAAGCTGCAAAGCTATTTGCCGCAATTTTGTTCGCGACTTCCTTTATTTTTAGCTTTTCTCAATTTGGGGCGAAGGCATACAGTAATTTTTTTCAGAGTAATGACGGATATGAGGAGCATACAACAATTGCCGGCATCGATGTTTCTGGGATGAATCAACAGGAGGCCTTAAGCGCAGTAAGCGAAAAGCATACAGAATGGGAGAAGAACACAAATATTCAATTGAAATTCAAAGAAAAGACAGTGAGTTTTGATCTAAGCCAGTTTGCATTTCAATTGAAGGACTCTGTTGCTTCCATTAAACAAGGGGAGAACAATAATGTTCTTGTGTCCCTTGACTTGCAGGAAATGGAAAGCTTCCTGACATCTGTATCAGCCGAGCTGACGACAGATAATGCTTTTTATTTGTCTAAGTTGAATGATAGTTTAGTAGGAATGGCAGCAAGCTTACAATCTGGCAATCAATTAATCGACTTGAATGAATACAAAATAAGCAAAAAAGAAGAGAACGCTAAATTAGCAGAGGCGACAGTGGATACGGACGACCAGAAAAACAGTGTGAAAAAATGGGTAAAGCAATTCCCGACTTTAACGATTAAACCGCAAGCAACCATTTCTTTGCTTGAATGGATGAACGAAAATAATGGGGAAGCTTACTCAGATAAGGTGCTAAGCATTGTGGCTACTGCTGTTCATTCAGCAATCCTGCCAACGAACTTCACTGTTTCAGAAAGGTATACAAGCAATACGTTGCCAGACTTTGCTGATATCGGCTATGAAGCAAGAATAAATAAGAATCAAAAAATGGATTACCGGTTCAATAATCCTAATGAACAAACCTTTACTATGTCCTTCCAAATGGTTAATAACAAACTGTATGTAAGTTTAAATGGAGCTAGTTTGCTATATGACTACAAAGTGATTTTGTCTGATAAAGAAACATTTTCACCAAAAACAGTTCTTCAGTTTGATCCAAGTCTGAGCTTAAATGAAACGAGAATTGTAGAAGAAGGCTCCGCCGGACAGTTGATCAAGGTATACAGAGAGTCGAAGGATGAGAACGGGGAAGTTGTAAAAAAAGAACTAATCAGTGAAGACTTTTATCCACCAGTGAATAAAGTCATTGCACACAGCCTGCTTGTTGAAGAGGATGTTACAATCGACGCTGATAACAGTGCTGCAGAAGACACAGATAGCGATAATAGTGAAGCAAAGACAGATACAGAAGCTTCTGAAGACGACTCAAGCAATACAAAAGATACGGAAACAACGGAAACGGATAGCAAAACAAATGACAGCACAGAAGCGGACAAGACTGCTGCAAGTACGGAAGAAACAACGGGAAGCACTAAATAATTTTAAGGGAGGGATCAAGGATGAAACAAATTCGAAAACGACTTGGTGATTTGTTGGTGGAAGCTGGTTTGCTGACAGAAGAACAGCTGCAGCAGGCGCTGCAAGATAAGCATCCGGATCAAAGGCTTGGCGACAGTTTGCTTCAAAAGGGATTTATTACAGAGCAGCAGCTTATTGAAGTATTGGAATTGCAGTTAGGCATTCCCCATGTAAGCTTGTACCGCTATCCTTTTGACCCTAAATTATTTACGATTGTTTCCAAGGAAACAGCGAAAAGACAGTTGATTATTCCGCTCAAGAAAGATGGAGAAAAACTGTATGTCGCAATGGCTGATCCAATGGACTTCTATACAATTGATGATTTGCGCTTGGCTACTGGCTTTCAAATAGAAACAGCTATTGCTTCTAAAGATGATATCCTGCGGGCAATCAATAAATATTATGATATGGACGAAGGCTTTGAAGAATTGCTGTCAGATCCGAATGAGATTGGTGAAAGCCAGAGCGATGGGATGATTGAGCAAGATTCTCCAATCGTAAGACTTGTTAACCAAATATTGACGAATGCAGCAACATTAAAAGCAAGTGATATTCATATTGACCCGCAGGAAACGAAGGTGGTTATCCGCTACCGTATTGATGGCGTACTTCGTGTCGAACGGGTCCTGCCAAAGCATATGCAAAGTGTATTGATTGCCAGGCTGAAAATCATGGCCAATTTAGATATAACAGAGCATCGCATTCCCCAGGATGGGAGAATTAAGATTAATCTGGATTTCCATCCGATTGATTTGCGTGTATCAACATTGCCGACAGTATATGGTGAAAAGGTTGTAATGCGTCTTCTTGATTTAGGGAGTACCTTAAATGACCTTAATAAGCTTGGCTTTAATAAAGTTAATCTTGGCCGCTTCGTTGACATGATTGAAAAACCGACAGGGATTATTTTAATAACAGGCCCGACTGGTTCAGGTAAATCTTCCACTTTATATGCTGCACTTAATCGCTTAAACAGTGAAGAGGTTAATATCATTACGGTCGAGGACCCTGTTGAGTATCAATTAGAGGGCATTAACCAAATTCAAGTAAACGGAAATGTCGGCATGACCTTTGCAGCAGGATTGCGCGCTATCCTGAGACAAGACCCGAATGTCATCATGGTCGGGGAGATACGAGATAAGGAAACAGCCGAGGTTGCTGTCAGAGCGTCGTTGACAGGACATCTTGTTCTTAGCACTCTTCATACGAATGATTCTTTGGGCTCTATTACACGATTGCTTGATATGGGAGTGGAGCCATTTTTAGTTGCTTCCTCCTTAAGCGGAATTGTCGCACAACGGCTTGTGAGAAAAGTGTGCAGAGACTGTGGAGAGGTTCATCCTGCTTCGGCGCGAGAGAAAGAAATTTTCGCAAAAAGAGGGTTGTCCATCGAGAAGGTGGCAAGAGGGAAGGGCTGTGCTTCCTGCAACATGACAGGCTATAAAGGCCGTGTTGCTATCCATGAGGTGTTAGTTATCAATGATGAGATGAAAAGTGTCATCATGAATGGCGAGTCCTTCACGAAGCTGCGGGAGCTTGCTATTAAAGCTAAAACAATCTTCTTAATTGATGACGGTCTTTTGAAAGTTAAACAAGGAATTACTACAACAGAAGAAGTGCTTCGTGTAGCTATCCCTGACTAGGAGGGGCTAATATGTACAACAATATCGACCATTTGCTGCGGGTCGGCTTTGAGCTTAAAGCTTCTGACATCCATTTGACAGTCGGAGTGCCTCCTGTCATGCGTATAAACGGAGAGCTGAGACGATACGGCAAGGAAAGCTTAACCCCTGCAGATACAGAAACGATGGCAAAAGCGATGATTCCTAAGGAGTTATGGGATGTGTTCACGGAAAAAGGAGAGCTGGACTTTTCCTACAGTCTAAAAGGTGTTTCCAGATTTCGTGTTAACACATATAAGCAAAGAGCGTGTGTTGCTCTTGCAATCAGGGTGGTGCCAACATCTATACCCAATTTGGATGATTTGAAGCTGCCGCCAATCTTAAAAAAAATCAGTGAAAAGCCGCAAGGATTAATACTCGTTACAGGACCGACAGGAAGCGGTAAATCAACAACACTTGCAGCGATGATTTCCTATATGAACGAGACGATGAGAAAGCATATTATCACATTGGAAGATCCGATTGAATACTTGCATAAGCATGGTAAATGCATTATTGATCAGCGAGAGGTCGGCTTTGATACGAAGAATTTCGCCAATGGGCTGCGGGCTTCGTTAAGACAGGACCCGGATGTTATTCTAGTCGGCGAGATGCGTGATTTAGAAACAATTCAAACCGCAATTACAGCAGCAGAAACAGGCCATCTTGTGCTCGGAACGCTTCATACGTCTAGTGCGCCGGCGACAATCAACCGGATTATTGATGTGTTTCCGCCGTCCCAGCAGGATCAAATCCGCATTCAGCTGGCATCTGTGCTTGTGAGCATCGTGTCCCAAAGGCTGTTTCCAACACCAGACAAGACGGGCAGGGTGTCAGCAACAGAAATCTTAATTAATAATGCAGCTGTTGCGAATTTAATCCGCAACGAAAAAATCCATCAAATTCAAAATATCATGCAGACATCAAGAGCAGCTGGGATGCATACATTAGAAAGCAATGTGAAGGAGCTCGTCCAGGCTGGAGCTGTATTAAGAGAAGCTGCACTTCCATATTTACAAGAGAAGGAGCAAAGCAATGGCTCGTTATAAATATGAAGGAAGAGACCGCAGAGGTAAAAAAACAGGCATTGTTACAGCACAGTCAAAAAGAGATGCCATGCTGCAGCTGAAGGAAAAAGGAATCAGAGTCATGGAAATCAATGAGATTCCCGAAACACTGCTTACAAAGGAAATCACACTAGGCAGTCCGGTTAAGCTGCAGGATTTTGTTATTTATTTACGTCAATTTGCCACATTGCTGAAAGCAGGTATTTCTGTTGTGGAAGCAACAGCTATTCTTGCACAGCAGACAGAAAGCAAAGGCCTTCGTAAAGCATTGCTGTCTGTCGAACAAGATTTGCGTGACGGAAATCCGCTCTCGCAAGCAGCCAGCAAGCATCGCAAAGTGTTCTCCAGCATGTTTGTCAACATGATACGTGCTGGTGAAGCAAGCGGCAGCATGGACGAGACATTGGAAAGACTGGCAGTGCATTATGAGAAGCAGCATTTCACGAAACAAAAGATTATTTCGGCACTTACTTATCCAATCGCGATTGCTATTATTGCCATTATAGTCGTTATCTTTTTGCTCGTAAGCATCGTCCCGACATTTGTTGATATGTTCAAGGATTTCGGCGGTGAATTGCCTGCAATCACCCAATTTGTACTGAATGCTAGTGAATTCATGCAAGTATACTGGTGGCTGATTGTACTGTTGATGATTGCATTTGTTGTCAGCATTCTTGTGATACGAAATAATAAAGCTTCAAAATACTATTTAGATTATTTTCTGCTTCGGCTGCCTGTTTTCGGTAAAATTTTGCAAAAAGCAGCATTAGCAAGAATGACAAGAACATTAAGCTCGCTGTTTTCCAGTTCCGTGCCGATTCTGCAGGCGATCGCGATTGTCGAAAGCGTCATTGAAAATGAAGTGATGTCAAAGGTGCTTATAAAATCAAGAAGCGCACTAGAACAAGGTCAATCATTAACAACACCGATGAAAGCACACTGGGTGTTCCCGCCCCTTGTGACCCAAATGATTGCCATCGGTGAAGAGACAGGCTCACTCGATGCGATGCTTTCAAAAGTTGCTGACTTTTACGAAAGAGAAGTCGAAAGTGCCACAGACAGACTGAAGTCCTTAATCGAACCGATTATGATCGTGCTCCTTGCCGGAATTGTCGGCACAATCGTCACATCCATCATGGTGCCGATGTTTGAAATATTCAACCACGTTCAATAAAAAATATAGGACATTTTCCTTAAAATAACTGTATGAATGAGTCTATTTATCTAGTATAATAGTAATAGGTTGTACACAACCAAAATAAATAACTTTTTTAAAAAGAGGAGCAACTAAAAATGGGTCAATTATTAAAAAAACATATTAAAAACGAAAAGGGTCTTACGCTAATTGAGCTTTTGGCTGTTATCGTTATTTTAGGTATTATTGCTGCGATTGCTATTCCTAGCATTGCGAATATTATTGAGAAATCTCGTTTTGATGCTGTTAAAGCAGATGCTGTACAGATTTTGAATGGCGCACAGACTTATGTTTCTTCTAATGACTATACAACAGGAACACTAGATGAAGATGAGTTAGGTGATTTTGTTGAAAACGTAACTACATTTGAAGATGGATATACTGTAACAGTTGGTGACAGTGGACTTACTTTTTCAGGTACTGGTCAAAAAGGAAATGTAACAATAAAATTTAATAATGCAAACTTATCTACAATTAACAGTGCTACAAAATCTGGTAAGAGTAATACAATCGGTACTACTACTACACCTTAATGAATTGAGGGCGAATAATTGATCTACCTACTAATCTTCCTATACGGAATAACACTAGGCTCCTTTTATAACGTTGTCGGGCTCAGGGTTCCATTGCAGAAATCGATTGTTAGGCCAAGATCACATTGTACGAATTGCGGGCATACTTTAACACCGCTAGAATTAATACCTGTTTTAAGCTATATGTTCGTAAGGGGGAAATGCAGGTGCTGCAAAGCATCGATTTCCCCCTTATATCCTATATTTGAGCTTTTGACAGGTGTTCTTTTTGTTTTATGCCCTGTTATTCTTGGCTGGGAAGCAGAGCTGTTTGTAGCGTGGACGTTCATCTCATTATTGATGATCATCACTGTTTCTGATATAGAATATATGATTATTCCAGATAAGGTGCTGCTGTTTTTTGGCATCTTGCTGTTAGGAGAACGAATTTTTATTCAGTTGGATCCCTGGTGGGACAGCTTGCTTGGGGCAGTTGTCGGTTTTGTGCTTTTGTATGTGATTGCAGTGGTCTCAAAAGGCGGCATGGGAGGCGGAGATATAAAGCTGTTTGCCGTTATTGGATTGGTGCTTGGTATGAAGCTCGTCCTTTTGACCTTCTTCCTTTCCACCATATTTGGAACTGCAGGCGGCCTTATTGGCATGGCTGCAGGTAAAGTGAAAAAAAACAAGCCGATTCCGTTCGGTCCGTTTATCGTGATTGGTGCGCTTGTGAGTTATTTTTATGGCAATGACTTAATCAATTGGTATTTAAATGTATTTCTTTAAGGAGCAGAGGTATGGCTATACGATTTAATTTAGGAAAAAGCAAATATGTCAACTTAACAGTGAAAGACCATTGTATCCGCTATGTGGAAATAAAGCACGGCCATGATACATCTGTCCAAAGCTGGGGTGAGCGTTTCTTGCCGGCAGGCTTGATTCAAGATGGTGCAATCCAGGATTTGCAAACCTTCTCCATGATATTGGAAGAGTGTATTCAAGAATGGAAAATTGCCAAAAAACAAGTCCGCTTCCTTGTTCCTGATTCATCTGTGGTTATCCGGAAAATTTCCATTCCGGAAGATGTAACCTCTGATGAAATTAAAGGATACTTATACATGGAATTGGGGACGTCTATCCATTTGCCGTTTGAAAACCCTGTTTTTGATTATCATCTGTTAGCAGAAAAAGATAAAAATAAGCAACAAATCATTCTGTTTGCAGCACCAGAAGACAATATTGCAGAGCTGTCCGAGATTCTTGATGAAGTGAAGCTGAAACCAGCAGCTGCTGATATTTCCGCACTTGCCCTCTATCGTTATTATCACCATACAAGCAACTCGCCGTCCAATGACGGGGTGATGATTATGAAGTGGATTTAAAGACAGTAAATGTGAGCATTTTTGAAAATTATCATCCGCTTTTTATGCGCCATTTGATTATTGAAGTAGACAATGAGCAGTGGGTGCAGAAAAATGCATCAGAAGGACTTACATTTACGGGAGATAAAGCGGAAGTTTGGAACGGCCTTGACGATATCTATAAAGAAATAGAAAAAGTAATGAGCTTTTACCGTTATACTCTCAACAAGGGAGATAGACAAGTAAAAAAAATAGTGATTACCGGAGACCATCCATGGCTGCCTGCAATTGTTGAGCAAATTAAGGAAAGATTTGATAATGCAGAACAGATGAAGGATTTTGGCCCGAGTTTGAATGATGAGCCTATACCAACGAGCGTACATGTCAACATTGGTTTAGGATTAAAAGAGGTGTAGGTCATGCTTGTAGAAATTAACCTCCTTCCTAAAAAAGAGCCTAAGAAAACAGCCATGCTTGTTTGGGTTCTTGCAGCAGCAGCTCTTGCTGCCCTGCTTGCAAGCTTGTTCTTTTGGCAGTACACCAATGACAAGAAAAAGCTGAATTCGGTTGAGGATAGCCTTGTACTTTCCAATAATATTGTAAAGTCTTCAGAGGCCAGCTTGAAAAACTATCAAGAATCAGATTCTGCAAAGGACTTGAAGAATGCCATCACTTGGGCGAATGAACAAAAAGTGGACAATGTTTTCCTTTTGAAACAGCTCACAGCTATTCTGCCTAATAGAGGATTTATTCAAGAACTGGAAGTGAGTGAAAAGCAAAAAGTTACGCTTAAAGTACAGTTCGATACAAAAAGTGATGCTGCGTATTATTTGAATTCGATCCTGCAATACAGCTGGGTCGATGAAGCGATATTGGTAGACAGCAAATCTACGGATATATTAGAAGGCAAAGTGAGTGAAGAGATAGACGAGGCTATTGAAACACTGAAGGAAGGCGATATTGAACCAAGATATTATGCTTCCTATGAAATATTGTTTACAACTGCTGGTTTAACGGCAGCAGCAAAGAATGAAGAAGGGGAGGAGTCCCCATGAGATTAGGTGAAAACAGATCGCTGTTTTTGTTCCTGCTTTCTGCTTTGCTTATTTTAGGTGCTGGTGCTTATGTTTATTTTGCATACTTACAGCCGCTATCTAACCAGGTGGACACAAAAGAGACAGAGCTTCAGCTTGTGGAGCAGCAGGTCACGATTCTTGATTCGAAAATTAAAGCAGCTAAAGAAAGCACTAAAACAAGCACTGTTCAGCTACAGCAGCAGGTTCCTGTTAAAAGACTGCTTGAACAGGCACTCCTGGAAATAGAAAAAGCAGAAATTATTTCCGACACGAACCTTATTGAAATAAAGCTGAATGGTACAGATTCAGACGAAACGGTGACAGAGGAAGATTTAACAACAGCTGATAAAGCTATTGATGATGCCAATAAACAAGCAGGTGACGAATCAGAAAATGATGCTGCAGCCTCTGAAACAACGTTGCCAAATGGCATTAAGAAAACAGCCATTAATATATTAGGAGAGGCTAACACCTATTTCGACCTGGAGAAATTGCTGGAAGAGCTGCAGTCCTCAAAACGGATTATGGATATTGATTCCTTAAAAATTACTGGAACGAAGGAAGTAATGGAAGTGGAAGACAATGACCAGAAAATCGAATTTGAAATGACTGTATCCATTTACTACTATCCAGAGCTGGAAGACTTGATCAATGACTTGCCGTCAATGGAAAGCCCTGCTTCAGCAGACAGGAAGAACCCATTTGCTGGGGTGTCTACAGAGGAAGATGAGTAAAACGAATAGATTGCTATATACTAGACTCAATGAACGAGGATTGACCCTTGTAGAGCTTCTTGCAGTAATTGTCATTATAGGTATCCTTGCGGCAATTGCAGTCCCATCTGTCATAAAGGTAATCCATGATATGAGAGACAAGTCATTTGTTGCTAATGCATGGAATATGAAGGAAGCAGCAGACTTCTATATCAAGGAAGCTACCACAAGCGGTCATGGTGCAAATGATCGGATTACGTACGAAGAGCTTGTTGAGAACGGTTATATGAGTGCATTTAATGATCCAGATACGGATGATCCCCTCCCGCTCTCTGCCGACAGCTATGTGACGATAAATAATAATGAAACGATTGCGGTGTGCATTAAAGGGGAAAAACGAAATCTTTGCACAAGTGAAGGCGAGGAACAGCCGATTCAATATAAGGACTTAAAAGTGAGTCTGATTATGTCTAATAAAAACTGAATTTGACGAAATCATTCTATAACAAGACGACAAAAGTCTTGTTATTTTTTTTTGCTAGTATGATAGGATGAACAAAACTAGTAAATGGAGGTAGGACGAGTGACAGAAAAGCCGGAGAACCGCAAAACGATCACTATCAAAATCAACGGAAAAGACCGTCCGTTCCAAAACAAAGAAAATCAAATGAAATCAGATGAACAGCAGGATGCTTTTGTAAATAACAAGGATTCTATTCTGCCGAAAAATTCTGCAGAGGAAGTGGCGGCAGGCAGCGAGGCACTGGAAGATGAGAGCTTTGACTGGATTCTTCCTAATGCTGCTGATGAAGAGGAATCCGACGACATAAAGGAATTTCAATTGCAGACTGACCAGAAAAGCAAGGGCAATATGCTTGCAAAGATGAAGCAAAAAGGCAGCAAAAGAAATCTATCAAAAGGAATGGTTGCATCGATTTTTTTTGCTGTGTTCTTTGCGATTGTGCTAGGGACGGGGTTTGGTTTCGTGCTGCTGAAAATGGTCGATACAGATAAGGCAGCAATCGCAGGCAATAATGCAAGTGCACCTGCACAATCAGCAGGCACGGATAATACCGGTGAAGCTGCAGCAGGCACAGTTGCGGCAACAAAAGCAGAAATCAGCACCTTTGTTGTACAGAATAGCATTTACACAGCAGAGGATGGAGCAGATAAAGAGGTGGACCGACTTACAGAGAAAGGCATTGTTGCCCAAAAGGTGCCGATAGATGGGAAGTTTGCGATTTACCTAGGCATAGCTGCTGATATAGACAATGCGAAAAGCATGAAAACAGAAAAAGAAGCAGACGGAGCATCTGCATTTGCCAAGGAAATGGTGTTTCCGGGAGGTGAAGCAGGTAAGGTGACTTCAACAGAAAAGCAGTTCCTTGATGCTGCACCAGAAATATACGGTGCTGCAAGCGACGCTTTAACAGCTGCATATGCTGGCGGCACAATCCAGGAAGATACAGCGGAAAAACTAAGTGATCAGCAAAAGATTCTTGATGAGATGAAAATAAGTGAATTTAAGGAAGCTTCCATCAAGAAAGCAGCCGAAGGTCTTGCATCAGGAGTAAAAGGTGCAGCTGCCCTCGGACAGGACAGCAGCGCAGCCAATCAAGAAGCTGTTCAAAAGTCACTTTTAGCTTTTTTGGCAAACTATGTCGAAATTGGTTCATAAACTTTATATTACCTGGGAAATAATAAAGGGAGCAAAATGCTTCCTTTATTTTTCTTGGCGAAATTTGCAACTCTCCTGAAACTAATTGCATGATGTTTACGTCATATTTAGGAAGAGAAGCTAAAGGGAATTTTCGATATATTTCTACATATTACGTCATGTTACATTTCATTTACTATTTGTTAAAAAATTCTCGTTGAAAATTGTATCTGTATGTATTCTTTGATAGGATAGGTTTGTATCTCCCATTATGAAATGTTAGGTTGGTGGAATCATGATTAAGAAAACCCTCATATTAGCCTCATCTTCTCCTCGACGAAAAGCGCTCCTTGAAGATCTTCATATATCTTTTGAAGTTTCCAGCAGTGACGCAGATGAAAGCTTTGACAACTCCCTTGCACCTGGAGAAATAGTGATGGAATTGGCCAGAAGAAAGGCGGACGCTATCTCAAAGGCGAATCCAGACAGCTATTGTTTAGGTGCGGATACGATTGTATACCATAATGGGAATGTTCTCGGTAAACCTGCTTCCAGACAAGATGCGTATCAGACCTTAAAGGCATTGTCCGGGGCGGAGCACGCCGTATATACAGGTGTATCCATCGCGGTGAATGGAAAGCATACTGCTTTTTTTGAAAAAACAAATGTTCTGTTTTGGGAATTGACAGATGCAGAAATAAACGCATATCTCGACACCGGGGAACCGTTTGATAAGGCTGGTGCCTATGGCATTCAAGGAGTAGGCAGACTTTTAGTGAAAGAAATCAAAGGAGATTATTTTACGGTAGTTGGACTGCCGATATCCAGGACCATCCGCGAGCTGCGGGCCCTTGGATTTGACATGCCTCATTAAAAAGGTTAACACCCCCATCTCTGTTCTCTTCATAGAATAGGTGATAGGAGGATAATATAAGCATGGACTCTATATTAATGAAAGACTATCCGGAAGAGGAGCGGCCCAGGGAACGTTTTATGCTTAAAGGGGCTGAAAGCCTGTCCAATAATGAACTGATTGCCATCCTTATTCAGACTGGTTCAAAGGAAGAATCAGCTTTGGATGTTGCCAACAGACTGCTCCATCACTTCAATGGTTTAAGAACCTTGAAGGATGCGACATTGGACGAGCTAAAGGCGATTAAGGGCATCGGAACGGCCAAAGGATTGCAGCTTTTGGCGGCTTTGGAGCTGGGCGGGCGTGTTTCAAAGCTTGCCTTTAATGGGAGATATACAATACGCTCTCCTGAGGATGCCGCCAAATACATGATGGATGAAATGAGATTCCTGTCACAGGAGCATTTTATCTGCTTGTACCTCAATACGAAAAACATTGTCATGCATAAGCAGACAATTTTTATTGGCAGCTTGAATGCGAGCATCGTTCATCCTAGAGAGGTATATAAGGAGGCAATTAAGCGTTCAGCAGCTTCGGTCATTTGCCTGCATAACCACCCATCCGGTGATCCTTCTCCAAGCAGGGAGGATGTGGAGGTAACAAGGAGACTGGCGGAAAGCGGAAAAATCATCGGGATAGATTTGCTCGATCATATCATTATTGGGGAAAATAAATTTGTTAGTCTAAAGGAAAAAGGATATATATGAGACTGTTCTTTTATCCATATTTAAGATATAATATTGTTTATGATTTTTTTGCCTAAATATGTCTGAATATGACAAAAAATATATGATTATGATAACAAGGAGAAAATCTACCTGCTTAAAAAATAGCATTTAGTTTCAGAAAGGGAGATACAATATGTTTGGAATTGGAACAAGAGACCTTGGAATTGATTTAGGAACAGCGAACACATTAGTTTATGTAAAAGGGAAGGGGATTGTTGTAAGAGAGCCATCTGTTGTCGCACTGCAAACAGATACGAAAAGCATCGTTGCAGTCGGAAATGATGCAAAGAACATGATCGGAAGAACACCTGGAAATGTGGTTGCACTTCGACCAATGAAAGATGGAGTTATTGCTGATTACGAAACAACAGCTACAATGATGAAGTACTATATTAAACAAGCTACAAAAAACAAAGGGTATTTCTCTGGAAAACCTTATGTGATGGTTTGTGTGCCTTCAGGCATCACAGCAGTAGAAGAAAGGGCTGTTATCGACGCGACACGCCAAGCGGGAGCCCGAGATGCATATACAATCGAAGAGCCGTTTGCAGCAGCGATTGGAGCTAACCTTCCTGTATGGGAGCCGACAGGTAGCATGGTTGTTGACATTGGTGGAGGTACAACCGAAGTGGCAATCATTTCATTGGGTGGTATCGTAACAAGCCAATCAATCCGTATCGCCGGTGATGAAATGGACGATGCTATTGTAAATTATATCCGCAAAACATATAACTTGATGATCGGTGAAAGAACATCAGAAAGCATCAAAGTGGAAATTGGCAGTGCAGGCAGCCCGGGAGAAATGGAAAACATGGATATCCGCGGCCGAGACTTGCTGACAGGTCTTCCAAAAACAATCAAAATCACGGCAGAAGAGATTGCGATTGCCTTAAAAGACACAGTTGCAGCAATTGTGGACGCAGTGAAGGTAACATTGGAGAAAACTCCTCCAGAACTTGCAGCTGATATTATGGACAGAGGTATCGTCCTTACTGGAGGCGGTGCGCTTCTTCGCAACTTGGATAAGATTATCAGTGAAGAGACAAAAATGCCTGTCGTTATTGCAGAGGATCCACTAGATTGTGTGGCAACCGGAACTGGAAAAGCCCTTGATCACATCCATCTGTTCAAAAACAAAGCAAAAGATTCACGATAATTCCTTTAGAGGTGTTTTGTCATGCCACAGTTTTTTATGAATAAACGATTGATTATTTTGCTTGTTAGCATTATTATTCTCGTGGCATTGATAGGGTTTTCTTTGAGCCGTTCAAAGCTTACCTGGCCGGAACAGTTTATTAAAGACACGACCGGCTGGGTGCAAACCCTAGTTTCAAGGCCTGTCCACTATGTGGCAGGTGTCATTGATAATGTAAAAGACTTGCAAGATACATATCAAGAAAACAAAGAATTAAAAGCAAAGATAGAAGAGTATGGAGTTTTAAAAGCACAGGTGCAGGGTTTGCAAAAGGATAATGAAGAATTGCAGAAGATTGTCGACGAATATCCTTCTTTAAATGACAGTGGTTACCTAAAGGCAACAATCGTCAGCAGAGACCCTTACCAATGGAATGAACTGATTACGATTAACAGAGGTAAAAACGATGGCGTGGAAGCCGATATGGCTGTCATCACATCTGCAGGTTTAATCGGAAAGGTGAAATCTGTCAGTGCTAATACAGCCACTGTCCAGCTGTTAAGTTCGGAAGACCCTTCAAACAGAATCTCTGCCTATATACAAAAGGATGAGAACACAAAAGATAAAAATAAAAAAACATCTGTATTTGGATTAATCGAAGATTATGATAAAGAATCGAAAAACCTTATTATGACATGGGAGGAAGTTCCCGACGGTCTGAAAGTGAAAAAGGGACAAATCGTCTCCACATCAGGTCTTGGCGGAGTATTCCCACCTGATTTAGCAATCGGGAAAGTAGTCAAGGTTGAATCGGACGAATACGGGTTAGCGAAAAAGGCTTATATTGAGCCGTCAGCAGATTTTTATGATATTGAACATGTTCTTGTCGTAAAACGGGAGAGCGGCGAGGAAGACAAATGAGGAAGTTTCGGATCGGATGTCTAATTGCGTTAATGTTCATCCTCGAGAGCATCTTTGTCGAGCTGCTGCCTGGGGAAATTTTATCAAATAAAATTTTAGTGCCGCACTTTTTAATTATTACTATTTTCTTTTTCTCCATTTATGCAAACCGCAACTTGGCCATCATCTATGCATTTGTTTTTGGGTTGCTAGTAGATGTTGTGTATACGGAAGTACTTGGAATCTATTTTTTTGTATTTCCATTCACCATCTATTTGCTCAGCAAAATAATGAAGGTGCTGCATGCCAATTTGCTAGTGGTTTCCGTGATATCTTTATTGGGTATCAGCATATTAGAACTGATTGTATATGAAATGAACTTTCTTATTCATTTGACAAGCATGGAATTTGCTGACTTTCTTAAATTACGCCTTGTCCCAACGTTATTATTAAACGCGATTTTTCTTGTGATTGCAGCATACCCATATAAGCGTATTTTTGAAAAGTATGCTGGGGAAAGCAATGATTAATATTGCATGTTAATGGTACGGAAATAACCCTTTTTCATAAAGCGTTTTTTTGCTTTATGGGAAGGGATTTTTCTAGTATTGCCATCATTTAATGCCTATTTTTCAATTCTTCCTCACCATAAAAGAGGATTTTTATAATGTTTTGTCGAATATATAGCAGGAACAAGACTAATTTTTTTAGATAGACTTAATAAGGATCATTCCTTTTTCTAGCAGAGGTGAACATCTTGAAATGAAAAGAAAGCAGTTAGTAACCATTAAGGGGACAAAAAATGGCTTAAGCCTTCATCTCCATGATAACTGTTCCTATGAAGACATGATGAGGGAGCTTGATGGCAAGCTTCGTGAAAGCTCAAACATGCACGGGGAAAAGCAGAACATTACGGTTAATGTAGAGCTTGGCAATAGATACATAACAGAGGATCAGAAAGAAGAGCTGATTGAGGCGATTCAATCGAAGAAAAATCTCTCTGTCCAAGATATAAACAGCAATATTATCACAAAATCGGAAGCGGAAAAAATGGTTGAAGAGTCGGACATTGTATCCGTTGCCAGCATTGTCCGGTCGGGGCAAGTTTTGGAGGTTCCAGGTGATTTACTGCTGATAGGTGATGTCAATCCTGGCGGGAAAGTAGTAGCAGGAGGCAATATTTATATTATGGGAAGCTTGAAAGGTGTGGCACATGCAGGTGTCAATGGTAATGAGAAAGCGATTGTCGCAGCATCTGTCATGAGGCCCACACAGCTGCGAATTCATAACTTAATTACCCGTGCTCCTGATGAGTATCCTGCTGGTGAAAAGCGGGATATGGAATGCGCTTATGTCGATAACAGTGAAATAATGATTGATAGATTACAAGTGTTGACACACCTAAGGCCGAATTTGACAAAATTGGAAGGGGGACAAAATAATGGGTGAAGCTATCGTTGTAACGTCTGGAAAGGGTGGAGTCGGAAAAACCACCACATCAGCTAATATAGGAACTGCTCTTGCATTGCAAGGAAAAAGAGTGTGTTTAATAGATACAGATATAGGTCTTCGCAATCTTGATGTTGTAATGGGATTGGAAAATAGAATTATTTATGACTTGGTGGATGTTGTGGAGGAAAGATGCAAAATTCATCAAGCGCTGGTTAAAGATAAAAGATTTGATGATTTGCTTTATTTGCTTCCTGCTGCGCAAACAAGTGATAAAACAGCAGTTCAGCCAAAGCAAATGAAGGAGCTTGTCCTTAAATTAAAGCAGGATTATGATTATATAATCATCGATTGTCCGGCAGGGATTGAACAAGGCTATAAAAATGCCGTTGCAGGTGCGGATAAAGCGATCGTTGTTACAACACC
Source organism: Niallia sp. MER 6 (assembly GCF_023714395.1). Taxonomy (NCBI): domain Bacteria; kingdom Bacillati; phylum Bacillota; class Bacilli; order Caryophanales; family Bacillaceae; genus Niallia; species Niallia sp. MER 6. The sequence continues at coordinate 183,605 of NZ_JAMAUK010000003.1, forward strand.
GGAAGTATCGTCTGTCCGTGACGCTGACAGGGTTATTGGCCTTTTAGAAAAAGAAGATCATATTGAAAGACCGATGCTTGTTATTAACCGTATTAGAAATCATATGATGAAAAGCGGTGACATGCTTGACATCGATGAAGTAACTTCACATCTTTCCATTGATTTGCTTGGAATAGTAGCAGATGATGATGAAGTCATTAAAGCTTCAAACAGCGGCGAGCCAATCGCACTTAATCCGAACAGCAAATCATCCCTTGCATACCGCAGTATCGCAAGAAGAATTTTAGGGGAAACTGTACCGCTTCAGCACTTAGAAGAAGAATCAAAAGGTGTATTTGCCCGCATTAAAATGTTCTTTGGCGCAAAATAATAAGCTTGCCGACAAACTTAGTTTGTCGGCAGTTTTTTTATATAGACAATAGCAACTTACAATCATCAGCTGTTAAAAGGAAGGTAACTGATCTAAATTATTTTCCTTAATACCATCAGGTTCACTGCGTATAATATCCCTGCCATACTTATGAAACACGTCGACATGAGCTAACTTTCCTGCTTTTGCTTCATCCAGAGCAGTAAGGTAATCTAATTCTCTTCCGCTGCTTGTTTTAAAAGCGATAATATCATCATCGTCATTCTTCCGAACAGCTACTATTTGTTCTACTCCCGCATTAATCTCTTCAACAACTTCTAATTGGGCTTGTTCTTCTCCTTGGTGTTTATATTCTTTATAAATTTGTTGAAAGTCTTTATTATCCATTAACCCACCTCCAAAACATTCTATTATTATGACCTTCAAGCTATCGTTTTATGAATCCGAATAAGAGCAAAATAAAAACAGCTTTACTCAAAGCTGTTTCATTATTTCCGCCAAAAAGTTGTGCAGTCCGCTTTATCAGCAATATTAAATTCAATTAGTTTTTCAAGCAATGAGTAATCAACTGGACTATCCCACTTCATGCGTATTAATTGGTTTGTGTGATCATAGCCAGACTCTTTAATGTCGTTTGTAAACCGCTCGATAACAACCTTTTCAGGAGCTACCGCCATATGATGCTTTGCAATGCTGAAGCCGATTATAAATGTTTCATGATCCGTAAACATCGGCTGCTTCCATGCTACTTTGGGCACTAAATTTGGATATTTTTCTCCTACCCAATTTAATACTTCTTCTGTGCGCTCCCGATGCTGCGGGTTATCAATATTTGCTAAATATTCGGCGAAAACCTCCATGCTATTCCTCCTCTAAAGTATGTAATTAAATGGATGAATCTTGCCCCCTATTATTACTCAGGGGGCTGTTGCTTTCTTATGATTTTACAAGGCGTTTGCGAATATACAAGAATAGGAAAGCAATGATGGCAATCGCAATAATGGCATAAATGATGTTCGAGTAAATGTCCATATAGCCGACAATTGTTTCCCATGAATCACCTACAGCAGCTCCGATTCTAATCAGCACAAAGTTCCATATCAGTGTACCGAGGGAAGTCAATACAAGGAAGATGGCGAAGTTCATTTTTGCCATTCCTGCCGGCAAAGAAATCAAGCTTCTAATCAGCGGGATAAAACGGCAGAAAAAGACAGTCCAATACCCGTATTTTTCAAACCAGCCGTTTGCTTTATGTACGTCTTCTTTTGTCAGTCTTATAATATGTCCCCATTTATCTACTATACTCTCTATCTTTTCCATGTTTAATAGTGTTCCAACCCAATAAAGAATAACAGCACCAAGCACGGAACCGATTGTGGAGACTGCAACAACTCCTAATACTGTCATATCTGTATAGGTTGTCATGAAACCACCGAATGTCAGAATAATTTCGGACGGAATTGGAGGAAAGATATTTTCCAAAGTTATTAGTAATAGTATCCCGATGTAACCAAATTCCTCCATTGTGTGTGTAATCCAATTGTCCATGAAAGACCTCCTTCTAATTAACGATTATGTAAATTGACGTAAGACATTTACGAATCGCTTGCCTTAGCCATTGAATTCCATAAACAGTTACATTAATAATAACAAAATTGCTTGTGATAATGCCAACATTAACAGATAACTTCATGATTTTAGCTATAGAAAATTATGATTGTCCTGTCATACTCTGTTCAGCCTTTTCATAGAATGGGAGTATTAGGACAAGTGTTAGGGAGGAGAGATTTGTGAGTTCACGGGCAGATGAAATCCGAAGAAGAATCGAAAAGAGAAAGAAAGAACGAGAGAGAATGCAGAAAAATGTGGAGAGAAGGGTTCTTTGGAATGATGAGGAGGAATCTGGCGACCACAATACTTTCTATTTTGAAAACGATAAAAAAGAGGATGATTTTCATCCGCTGTTTCGGAAGGACTTATTTTTATTAAAAATCCTCGGTGCTGCTGTCCTGTTTTTAATAGTGGCAATTGTCGTGAGGAATCAATCTCCTGCCTTTCAAAAAGCTGAAACATCAATAAGGCAGGCAATGAATCAGGAGTTTAATTTTGCGTTTGTTTCTAATTGGTATGAGGATCAGTTTGGAAAGCCGCTTGCTTTTTTACCGTCAACTGCAGAGGATGACTCAACCGGAGAAGAACAATTACAGCAGTATGCCTTGTCGGCGTCTGGGAAAATCCTAGAGGACTTTGCTGACACAGGGCAGAGAGTGGCAATTGAAACAGGCATTGACACAAGCGTTCAGGCTTTGAATGAAGGAACAGTTACTTTTATCGGCGAGAAAGAGGGGTTCGGAAACACCGTGGTTATACAGCATAGTGACAAAAGTGAGTCATGGTATGGAAACTTAGAAGAAGTTGATGTGAATATTTATCAATCTGTCAAAAAGGGGAGCAAGGTTGGGTTAGCTTCCGGGTATGGAACAAATGAGACATTAGGCTTGTTCTACTTTGCGATTAAAAAAGACAATGATTTTATCGATCCTATACAGGTGATTGAGTTTGAATAAGTACCTCCGAGTATTTCAATCCATTTATATACATCCATTCTTATGGGCTGTTATTGGCATAGGCGTCATAACTGCCCATTTTTATGAATTATGTTTGCTGCTGTTCATCATTTTAGTTCATGAACTAGGACACGCAATGGCGGCTGCATCCTTCTCTTGGAGAATTAAACGGATTGCCCTGCTCCCCTTTGGCGGTGTGGCAGAAATGGATGAGCATGGAAACAGACCGTTGAAGGAGGAAGCAATCGTTACAGCAGCAGGTCCAATCCAGCATATATGGATGGTAGGTTTAGGTTATTTGCTTCATGAACAAGGCTTAATGTCTGAATATCTTTTTGACAGCTTTCTAGAATTTAACTTGATGATTTTCTGTTTTAATTTGCTGCCGATCTGGCCTTTGGACGGAGGGAAAATCCTGTTTTTGTTCTTATCTTTAAAGAAGTCATTTCCTGCTGCTCATAAATGGACGCTGCTTTTATCTCTTGCAGGCACTATGCTGTTTTTAGTTTGCGTCCTTTTATTTATGCCCGTCAATCTTAATGCCTGGATCATCCTTTTGTTTCTGTGGTTTTCTATTTTTTATGAATGGAAGCAAAGACGCTATATATTCTTGCGGTTTCTGCTGGAGAGATATTATGGCAAGACAAATGAACTTAGAAAGCTAATGCCGATAGAGGTGAAGGAAGAGGAGCTAGTATTTCATGTGCTAGAACGGTTCCATCGCGGCTGCAAGCATCCGATTATTCTGAAAAAAGGCAAGGTGAGTCACTCCTTAGATGAGAATGAAGTGCTTCATGCTTATTTTGCAGAAAAGCTAGTTACGGCAAAAATCGGGGATTTGCTCTACCGGTAAATAAAGAGATGTCTGGTACAATCCAGACATCTCTTTATGCTGCTTCCTTTCATCTAGCTATTTCAGGTACAATAGAAGAATCATGGGAAAAAAGGATGAATGTATTGAAAAAGGTGTTAGTGAATATGAAAACGAGGGAAAAGCGATTTGCTTATCTCCTTGATTCTAGACTAGAAAGATTGTATATTCAGCAGCCCCAGCAAAAGTCAGCTGTTGGCAATATTTATGCGGGCTTCGTAACAAAGGTTATACCTGGCATGAATGCTGCATTTGTCGATATTGGAGAAGAAAAAAATTGCTATTTGCAAAAGGATAAGCTCAGCTCCTATTCTGCGGACGATAGGGCATTAGAAGATAAAAAAGGCAGGAGCATCTCCGCATATGTGAAACAGGGTGAAAAGCTGCTCGTTCAAGTTGTCAAAGATGCGACTGGTACGAAGGGGCCGAAGCTGACAGGCATCATTGAACTGCAGAAGGAAAATCTTGTTTATATGCCGCAAGGACGTTACATAGCTGTTTCAAAAAAAATCGCTGACCCCAAAAAGCAAAAGCAAATGCGGGCAATTGGCAAAAAACTGACATCAGCACCAGAAGGTCTCATTTTCCGAACAAGTGCTGCTGATATGCTAGAAGACCAGCTTGCAGCAGAAGTTGATAGTCTACGACAGGAGCATCTCCGCTTAATGCAGAAAGCTGCCAGCACAAAAAGGCCGGCATTGCTGTTAGAAAAGGATGATTTTACAAAAGAGCTGTTTCGGATTTTTGAGCAGATGGAAACTGGAGAGGTGTTTGTAGATGTTCCAGAAGAAGCAAAAGCATGGAGCACTGCATTTCCCCACTTAAAGTTCCACTATCATGCTGATAAAGAAAGTTTATTTTCTGCCTTTCACGTGGACAAAGATATTCAAGATGCCCTGAAGAGAGTTGTATGGCTAGATAAAGGTGCCTATCTTATTATTGATGAAACAGAGGCAGCGACAGTTATAGATGTCAATACAGGTAAATTTGAAGGTAAGCATGATTTAGAGCAGACGGCTTTTGAGGCAAACCGTTTTGCTGCAATAGAAGCGGCGAGACAGCTGAAAATCAGGGATCTTTCAGGGATTATCTTAATAGATTTTATTGATATGCCAAAGGAAAACCAAAAGAAAATTGAAGAAATCATCAAAAATGAGCTGCAGAAGGATAGCAGACAAACGCGTGTGGTCGGCTTTACAGAGCTTGGCATACTACAAATCACCCGCAAAAAAACAATCATTCCATTAGCGGAAGCAGTTAAGACTAAATGTCCAGTCTGTGATGGTACAGGCTCTGTCATGAGTGCAGAAAGTGTGGCATTTAAGCTTGAGCGTGAATTATGGGAATATCAAAGAAGTGACCATGAAATGGTTGAGATTCAAGCAGGAGCCGAGGTTATCAACGTGTTTGCAGGAGAGAACAATGTCCATTTAAAGCGTTTGGAAGAAGCAATCGGCCTTCATATACACTTGGTCGAAGAAGCCTTCGCTCTTCCTCATTATCATATTAAGTATATCGGTCCCAAAAAATAGAGAGCTAGAAACAAAAACGATTGATTGACAGTATCCAAAAATCATGATAGTATTTTAATGTTGTTTGTAGCACCCGCTACGCTACAACCGCTCGGAACAGGTATACATAAGACTTTGTTCATACAAAGCGCCTGTGATTGGCGAGTCTTAGTCTAACAAGGAGGTGCAGTTTAATGTACGCAATTATTGAAACAGGCGGAAAGCAAATCAAAGTTGAAGAAGGTCAAGCTATCTACATTGAGAAATTAAACAGTGAAGCTGGTGAGACAGTTACTTTCGACCGTGTTCTTTTCGTTGGCGGAGAAAATGTAAAAGTAGGAAGCCCAGTTGTTGAAGGAGCTACTGTTACAGCTAAAGTTGAAAAACAAGGCCGTCAAAAGAAAATCATCGTTTTCAAATACAAAGCGAAGAAAAACTATCATAAAAAGCAAGGTCATCGTCAACCGTACACTAAAGTTGTTATCGAAAAAATCAACGCGTAAGGTGTTTGTATGATCGATATTACGATTAACAAAACAGATTCAGGCTTGATTGAATCATTTACGATAAGCGGTCATGCCTTGTTTGCTAATCACGGGAATGATATTGTCTGCGCTGGAGTCTCAGCTGTCTCCATTGGAGCGATTAATGCTGTAATCTCCATTACAGGCATTACACCTGATATTGAGCAAGGCAAAGATGGCGGATTTTTGAGCTGCAGCATACCTGCACATATCGCGGAAGATACCCGAGAAAGAATTCAGCTTCTTTTAGAGGGTATGGTTGTTTCCTTAGAAACGATTGAACGTGATTATGGCAAGCATGTTGCTATCAAATATAATTAAATAGGAGGTGGAACGAATGTTAAGATTAGATCTTCAGTTTTTTGCATCGAAAAAAGGGGTAGGTTCTACAAAGAACGGTCGTGACTCCATTTCTAAACGTTTAGGTGCTAAACGTGCAGACGGTCAATTAGTAACTGGTGGAAGCATTCTTTACCGTCAACGCGGTACAAAAATCTATCCAGGAGTAAACGTTGGTCGTGGTGGCGATGATACACTATTCGCAAAAGTTGACGGAATCGTTAAATTTGAGCGTCTTGGTCGTGATCGCAAACAAGTTAGCGTATACCCAGTAGCACAAGAAGCATAAGTTTCTTATGAAAAGGCTGGCTCTTTTGGAGTCAGTCTTTTATTTTTTCATTCTATTTCAGCACTTAGACAGACAGCATTTATGCTCTCTGTCTAAGTGCTGAAAGAAAAGATTTGCATTTTTTTGCTATATTTTTACGTGTCGTTTCATTTTTTGTTATACTTACATACGAGAAAGTCTTCTGACACTAAATAACCGTGTAGGAGTACGATAATGAACAAAGACTGGGAAAGAATCGAATTTTTGAGACATGTACGCCATGATTGGCTGAATAAAATCCAATTGATTAAAGGAAATATGGCATTAAACAAAAAAGACCGCGTGGAAGAGATTATTGATGATATTATTTTGGAAGCGCAGCAGGAAGCAAAATTGTCCAATTTGGATATCCCTGCTTTTGCGACAAAAATACTGACTTCCAATTGGGAAAACTATTCATTCCGTCTGGAATACGAAGTGCTGAATGATGAAAAGTGTCGATACATAGAAGACTTGGCATTGACTGGCTGGACAAGCCGATTTTTTTCCATTTTGGATGGCAGCATTAAAAAATATCACGATAATCACCTTTCTGTGTCAATTGAGCCCCAATTGGCGGAAACCCGATTGTTTTTTGATTTTAGCGGAATAATAGAAGAGAAACAGCAGCTTATCCATTTTTTACAGGAAGAGCTGCAAGATGGTTTTTACGTGCAAAACAGTGAAATTTCAGATGAGGAATTAACGATAGAGCTGCTAATAAAGCAGCATCCATAAAATTCCCTACATTACTTGTATTTCGATTCATAGGCATACTGCCTAACTAGGAGGAAGTTGTAAAATGTTTGTTGATCAGGTCAAGATATACGTGAAAGGCGGAGACGGCGGAAATGGAATGGTTGCCTTTCGCAGAGAGAAATATGTTCCTAAAGGCGGACCAGCTGGCGGAGACGGCGGTAACGGCGCAGATGTAATTTTTGAAGTGGAAGAAGGCTTGCGTACATTGATGGATTTCCGTTATAAGCGCCACTTTAAGGCACCCCGCGGAGAGCATGGAATGAGCAAAAACCAGCACGGCAAAAACTCTAAGGATATGATTGTTAAGGTTCCACCGGGCACAGTCGTTGCTGATGCGGAAACAGGAGAAACAATTGCTGATTTGACGAAGCACGGCCAGCAGGCTGTAATTGCCCGCGGCGGACGCGGCGGACGAGGTAACTCACGCTTTGCAAGCCCGTCAAATCCAGCTCCAGAGCTTTCTGAAAACGGCGAGCCGGGACAAGAGCGTGAAGTTACATTAGAGCTTAAAGTATTGGCAGACGTAGGGCTTGTTGGCTTTCCAAGTGTCGGAAAATCAACATTGCTTTCTGTTGTGTCTGCAGCAAAGCCGAAAATCGCTGATTATCATTTCACGACAATCGTCCCAAATTTAGGGATGGTAGAAACAGAAGATAGCAGAAGCTTTGTTATGGCTGATTTGCCAGGACTGATTGAAGGTGCACACTCTGGTGTCGGCCTAGGTCACCAGTTCTTGCGCCATATTGAGCGCACAAGAGTTATTGTCCATGTTGTCGACATGGCGGCAATTGAAGGCAGAGATCCTTTCGAAGATTATATTACGATCAATAAGGAGCTCCAGGAATACAATATGCGTCTTTTAGAAAGACCGCAAATTATTGTAGCTAATAAAATGGACATGCCGGATGCAGAAGAGAACTTGAAGGTCTTCAAGGAAAAACTCGAAGAGGATTATCCAATCTTCCCAGTATCTGCCTTGACGAGAACAGGTTTACGTGATTTGCTGTTTGCAGTAGCTGATAAGTTAGAGCACACACCAGAATTTCCGCTTGAGGAAGTCGAGGAAGAGGCTGGAGTTCACCGCGTATTGTATAAGCATGAAGCAGATGAGCGTCAGTTCTTTATTTCTAGAGACTCTGACGGAAGCTTTGTCCTTACTGGGGAAGGAATTGAAAAGCTGTTCAAGATGACTGACTTCTCTAGAGATGAATCTGTGAACAGATTTGCTCGCCAGTTGAGAGGTATGGGTGTGGATGAAGAGCTAAGACAGCGCGGTGCTAAGGATGGAGACATCGTTAAATTAATGGATTATGAATTCGAGTTCATTGATTAATTTTTCCTTTAAGTTATGTAATAAACTAAATTTGCTGACTCCATGGGAATCTTCCCATGGAGGTTTCCCTTTAGCTTAAGAGAGGTTGAGCGAATGAAACAGAATAAGTTGGACCAGCGTTTTTTTCTTGTCCGTGAGGATGTTCTTTCAGAGGCGATGAAGAAAACATTGGAAGCAAAGGAATTGCTGGAACGGGGCAAGGCAGAATCTGTTTTTGATGCAGTTCAAAAAGTCGATTTAAGCAGAAGTGCCTTTTATAAGTACAGAGATACAATTTTCCCCTTTCATACAGTCGTGAAGGAACGTCTGATTACGTTATTCTTTTATATTGAGGATCGTTCAGGTACGCTTTCTAAACTGTTGAATGTTGTTGCATCAGGAGGATGCAATGTATTGACAATCCATCAGACAATACCGCTGCAGGGACGGGCAAATGTGACCCTTTCCTTAAATACAGCTGAAATGGAAATATCCATTGATACATTACTCGAAAGACTGCGAATGCTTGAGTTTGTCGAGAAAGTGGAAGTTTTAAGCTCAGGAGCATAATCTGCTCCCTTTTTCTTTTTTGAAAAAAGATGCATTTATACAATGAGAATTCAGAATTATACATAAATAGTGCTTTTAAGTTGGAGGAGAAGGAAATTGAAAGTAGGGTATCTAGGACCGAAAGCAACATTTACGAATATAGCAGTAAATAAAATGTTTCCAAATGCAGAGAAGCTTCCGTATATGACAATCCCGAATTGTATGGATGCTGTAATGAAAGGCGAAGTAGAGGCTGCTCTTGTGCCTGTTGAGAACACATTAGAAGGCTCTGTTAATATCACGCTGGATTATTTAATTCATGAGGTGGACATTCCGATTAAAGGAGAAATTACTGTTCCAATTAAACAGCATTTAATGGTGCATCCAAACTTTAAAGACCGTTGGAAAGATGCAGAGGTTGTATTCAGTCACTCCCATGCGATTGCCCAATGTCACCGGTTTTTGCATGCTGAATGGAATGGAATCAGATGTGAAAATACAACATCAACAGCAGCCGCAGCTCAATACATAAAGGAAAATCCCAACCTCGCTGCTGCATCAATCGGCAATGAATTGACTGCAGCTGAATATGGACTTGAAATAGTCAAACGGAATATCCATGATTTTGATAATAACCATACACGCTTTATCATTATTTCCAAAAAGGATACTGCCTTTCAACCGGTTGACTGCATTCATCTTGGCTATAAAACTAGCTTAATGGTCTCCCTTCCTGCCGATGAGTCTGGTGCTCTGCATCAAGTCTTGTCTGCATTCGCATGGCGCAAGCTGAACTTAGTTAAGATTGAATCAAGACCTACTAAGACTGGTCTTGGCAATTACTTCTTTATTATTGACATTGATCGGGAGCTTGATGATGTCCTCATCCCTGGTGCAATGTCCGAACTAGAAGCGATTGGCTGTGATGTAAAGCTGCTCGGATCATACCCGTTTTATGCAGGAGCAAAAAGTTAAGGAGCCCAAAATTGTTGGGCTCCCTTTTTAAATAAATTAGTCTTCTAGTCCAATTAAGAACCCGGCATTTCGCAATGCAGTTTCGGCATCAATAAGCGCCTCTTTAGAAGGAGCTGTTAATGTGTGTAAATGAATGCCGGACGTCAGCTGTGATAGATAGACAGCATTTGTGCTTTTAATCTTTTTCATAAATTGCTGTACTTCCTTCCGGTTTGACACAAGGATGGAGGCAGTTAAATCACCGTAAACAGGATGTTCGATTTTAACATCTTTTACTGTTACTCCAAAATCCACTATGATATTTAACTCTTCCTCTGTTTTTTCGGGAGGGTGGTTGCAGGCAATGATTTTTTCATGCAGCTCTGGTTTAGATTGCTGCAAATACAAATATCCTTGACTAGTGGCGATAATCGGTTCATTTTTTGCCTTCAGCAAGGTAATATCTCCGACAATAATCTGTCTGCTGACACTTGTCAGCCGTGACAGCTCGCTGCCTGTAAAAGGACGGTTATTTTCTTTAAGCAAGGATAGTATAAAGCTTCTTCTTTCCTCTCCAAGCATTTTTTCCATGTAATTCCTCCTTCATAATCTTTCTTAAATGGATATAAGCTTGCTATATATCGTTTTAAGGCATTTTAAATGATATTTTCAGGTATCTTGTCCTATTTTACCAAACTATTTGCTGTGACCGCCATCAATATCAATTTTTCCTTATAAACACTGATAATGCGGCAATATACTGTCAAAGAACATTTCTAAAGACAGCACATAATTACTGAGAAAAGCGCATAAATTTTTCTGAAGAACAATAACACTTTTTCCGCGACAACATAGACTATATGGACATATGCATAGGAGGGAATCTATAGTGAAGATCCATATCGTACAAAAGGGGGATACTCTTTGGGAAATCGCCAAGAAGTATGGCGTTAACTTTGAAGAGTTGAAAATGTTAAATTCCCAGCTAAGTAATCCAGATATGATTATGCCCGGTATGAAAGTTAAAGTTCCGACTGCTGGCGGCAGTATAAAAAAAGAAGCGCCAATAGCAGGTATGAAGAAGGAGCAGCCAATCATAAAGGAACAGCCAATCATAAAGGAACAACCGATAGTGAAAGAGCAGCCAATCATAAAAGAACAGCCAATCATAAAAGAACAGCCTAAAAAAGAAATGCCGAAAAAAGAAAAACCGAAGGAAAAGCCGTATACTCCAAAAATGCCTACACCAATTATTCCAGAAATTGATATTCACAATTATTATTCCATGAATATGACAAATATTGATGTAGAAGTGGATATTGAAGAAAAACCTGTCCCGCCAAAGCCTGTAAATATTGTACCTGTAAAGGAAGAACCAAAGGCAGAGGTCTGTCCGCCGATTATTCCATATCAGCCATATTGTTATGAAATATCGCCAATGATGCCAGGTTCAGGCTTCCCGCCAGGTGTATGCATTCCAGAAGGAGTTCCGATGGATTATTATCCTGTCCAACATGCTAGCATGCCAGGGGCGATGCCGATGCAGGGAATCAAACATAAATGGGAAGAATCTTCATCTTCTTATGCGTCGCCATTCACACCAGCAGCACAACCGTTTCAACATGCAAATATTGGCACAAATCCAGTAGCTGGTCATAAAGAGATGCCAGTCCAGCAGCCGTTTCAACATGGACTTCAGCCAATGCACCATAATCACATGCACTCTTCTTATGATATGCATGAATCGTCTTCTGATTATGCAAATGTTGCTCCAGCATCATACCAAGCACCGGTTCAGCTTCCATATCAGGAGGATTGCGGCTGTGGCGGGCCTGCTGTGCCATACCCAGGTCAAGTTTATGGCAGTGACCAATTCGCTCCTGGTACAGCAGGAATGCAGCAAGGCTTTAATCCAGGAATGGGAATGGGTGGCGAAATGGCATTCGGAGGAATGCCAGGAACGCAACAAGGCTTCGATCCAGGAATGATGGGAGGCCAGCCACCATTTGGAGGAATGCCGGGAGGAGATCAATTCGCTGAAATGCCAGGAATGCAGCAAGGCTTTAACTCAGGAATGATGGGAGGCCAGCCGCCATTTGGAGGAATGCCGGGCGGAGACCAATTCGGAGGAATGCCAGGAACGCAGCAAGGCTTTAACCCAGGAATGATGGGAGGCCAGCCGCCATTTGGAGGAATGCCGGGCGGAGACCAATTCGGAGGAATGCCAGGAACGCAGCAAGGCTTTAACCCAGGAATGATGGGAGGCCAGCCGCCATTTTCGGGAATGCCGGGCGGAGACCAATTCGGAGGAATGCCAGGAACGCAGCAAGGCTTCAACCCAGGAATGATGGGAGGCCAGCCGCCATTTTCGGGAATGCCGGGCGGAGACCAATTCGGAGGAATGCCAGGAGGGCAGCAAGGCTTTAACCCAGGAATGATGGGAGGCCAGCCGCCATTTTCGGGAATGCCGGGTGGAGACCAATTCGGAGGAATGCAGCAAGGCTTCAACCCAGAAATGGGCGGCTTACCAATGACAGGAGGTCCAGGTTATCCATTTGGAGGTACAATGCCTGGTGGCTTTATGCAAGAACCACCATACCCCCAAGGTGCGCTAGGAAACGTGCCAATGCAAAACACTATGGGTGAGATGGGCACTGGAATGCCTGGGATGCAAGGAATGCCAAGCGGAACTGCAGGAGCTCGTGATGTAATGGGATCTCCTATATTTGGACCAGGCGGCAATGCGCCAATCTTTGCACCTCCATTTCAAGGAAATGGTCAGCCCCCATTAGTTCATCCGTATGGAATTAATGAGGTAACTCCATTTGGCATGCCTCGTTATTTAGACGAAAGCAGCGATTATGAAAATTAATAGTAGAGGAGACGATGATTCAGTCTATCGTCTCCTCGCTTTATTACAAAATAAGCTGCCTTATCCAGTAAAGGATTTGAAACGCATCCGCAAACAAGTATATTTGGTAGTGACAGATTATGCTTGGCTAATCCTTAAAGAGTTCCCAAGCTATAAAAAATTAAAAATCCAAGAGGCATTCACAAACTCTCTTCACTATGAAGGATTTCATGCAACCTATCGCTTCTTCTCTTTTGAACAAGATCCTATTATTATTGATAACCGAATATATGGCTGCATTGAATACATACCTGGAAGCCTTAAGCCTTTCTCCTATATGGATAAAGACAGCAGAAACGAGGCTTTATCGTTAATGGGCCATTATTATAATTGCACAGAAAGGCTAGTCGATACTTATCGATATATTTTGCCTGACTTTGATATTTTTGAAAAGTGGTCAGAAAGAGGTAACCAGTTTAAGCTAAACTTGCCTGTTGCCGCCCAATTTTTAAAAGGAGATATTCTCCAAGAATTAAATGGTTGGATAGATTGGTCTCTATATCATTTGGAAAGAGAAAGAGACAATATTAAAAACCAAAAAAAAGTGATTTTGCATGGAGATGTTGCACATCATAACTTTCACCGCGGCCTTAATGGAGAGCTGTATTTAATTGACTTTGACCTTATTAGTATTGGACCTAAAAGCATGGATTATTTACAATATGCCAATCGGATTTTGCCGCTAATTGGGTGGTCACATCATCAGCTTCAAAAAATAAGCTTGCTTCAGCCATTTTTAAATGAAAGATCCTTTTTAATTGGGCTTGCTTTTCCTACAGATGTACTGCGGGAATGGAACAGGATTATTAGACAAAACAAGCTTAATAATGAGCTGGCCAGAAACCATGTAGTAGAGCTTACAGAGCAGCAATTCTCCAAAAGAAGAAAATTTGTGCAAAAAATGATGAAGTTAGCAGACCGCTTTCAATAGCTTTCCCTATCTTGATTAAACGAAAATGCCTATACTTAACAGCATGAAAGGTTCCTGATTCGCAGAAAATAATTTTGAGCTTTATTTGCTCAAAATGAATTGTGAAAGGGAGTATGCGAAGGATGAAGTGGATGAAAGCGGCAGCTCCATTTACGCTGTCTCTCATGCTGTTGACAGGGTGCGCCAATACGGACCAGGATTTAAATAATAGTGAAAATGATATACCCCTAGGCTATTACTCAAACGAAAGACATGAACAGGAGAGTACAGGGAATGCAAGGGTGTTAGGCAATCAAGATAATGACGGACCTTTGACAGAGGCAATGGACCACACCTTTGGATTAGAAGGGCAGCAAAACCGTGCTAATGCGAGCAATATAAATGATCAAACATCGCTTGGCAATAACGAGGAAAGCTACAATACAGAACTTGCAGACAAGATTAACAATGCTGCCTTAAAAGTAAAAAATGTAAAAGATGTTCGAACTGTTGTTTATAATGATAATGTGTTAGTGGCATTAGAAGTAAATAACAGAAAAACAATCACTACTACTAAAGCAGATGTCAGAAAAAATATAGGCAGTTATATAAAGGGAAAAGAAACATCCATTGTAACAGATAAAGGGATTTTTCTTAATATAGATAGTATTAATAAAGGAATTCGCAAACGTCTTCCTGAAAAAACGATAGACAGGAATAAACGTAATATTATTAAAAAAGCAGATCCAACAAGCAATTTATAAATAAAAAGCTGATTTTAAAAGAAGTTTCTTTTAAAGTCAGCTTTTTTTGTGAAAGTGAGATTTATTAATAAATGTTCTTAATTAATAACATTTTACAGCCAAAAGAGGCAATTGAATCTTATAATTGTTCGATATAATGAAAAAATACAAAGATTTTCCTTTCCATAATGAAATGTTTGCTTTATAATGAAAGAAACATTCGTTATAGAGAACAATTGAAGAACGTAAGGTGGAGGGACAAATCGTGAAGGTACTTGTGACTGGGGGAGCCAGCAATAGCATGGCATTTGAAGTGATCATGAAGCTTATAAAAAAGGGGATAGATGTAGTAATTGCCGATAACTGTGAATGGAAGTTCACATCTCCGTTCCACAGTAATATTACTTATTATCATACAGCGCTTGATAAGGAGCTTTTAACACCTATTTTACAAAAGGAAAAGGTAGAAGTTGCACTACATTTCAAAAGTGAACCTATCACATCAAATAAAATAAAAGACTCCTTCGACCAGTCGGAAGAGAATATTCACACAACGATGCATGTACTCGAAGCTTGTGCGGAAGCTAAAGTGAAAAAGGTGATTTTTCCTAGTACGATCTCTGTTTATGGCAATCAATCAGATGTGGCTGTGGAAGATTCATTTTTAGACCCTATTCTTTTTGAAGGCCTTTCGAAAAAAGTGGAAGAGAAATATGTCATGCATTATCACAAGCTTTACGGCTTGGACTTTTCTATTTTAAGGTTCGCTGATATATATGGAATAGATAATGGCGGATATATAGCAGAAAATATCGAGAGAGCAATAGATGGACATGCACCCCTTATCAATGGAACAGGACAAGAACTGCGAAACTTTCTTTATATCGATGATGCTGTCGATGCTATTTTAGCTGCTTTAACTAGTGGAGATAATCAGGTCATAAATATTGCAGCAGACTCTATGCACAGTTTGGAAGAAGCGGCGGTTTGTGTAAGTGAGACGGTTGGAAAGTTAGAGCCGGTTTATGATAGAGAAGAGGAGACATTAGTTTCCACTTGCCCTGTATCGACTCATAAAGCAAAAGAACTATTAGGCTGGGAAGCAAAAATCCCGCTGTGGGAAGGGCTGCAAAAAACCTTAGAGAAAACCGAGGTAAGAAAGCATTTTTAAAGTTTGTTATTTTGTAAAGAAATTTATTCGCATGTTTTTAGATAATATGGTGAGACTAATAGGGAATTTAAGTTTGTTCTAGTAAGTTAAAGAGGTGGTTCATAATGAAAACCAGATTCCTTTTATTGTTCTCTATTCTTCTTATCATTCTATTATCTGCATCTCCCGGGTGGGGAAATGGAGCTCATGCACAGTCTCCGAAGAAGTTTTCTGTTATGTTGCAGAGAGTATATTTGGACGGGGAAGTTAGTGAAGAGTGTGTAGAGGAAACAATATGGTCGATGGAAGATTTCTGGTCTAAATATGAGAATTGGCAGCTGGTGAATATGGATAGTCACCAATTTGTCTTTAGACAGGAAATGGACGATATTTCTCCATTGCTTAAAGCGAATGGCTATTTCGGAGTATCAGCAGAAGGCGTTTTAGGCGTTTATAATGGTAAGCCGAATAAGTCGAATATTATTCAATCCTTCTTCCAAATAGATTTGGAGAAGCTGGAATCAAAGCAGCAAAAAAATCTGCAAAATGGGATTCCGATTAAGAATAAAAACCGCTATGTGGAAGTGCTTGAGACATTTAAAAATCTTGATACAAACAATCAAGCAAATTAACAATGGATAGTCAAACAGGCTAATCGAAAGAATGGGGAAACTTTCGATTGCCTAAAAAGTCTTATTAGGAGCCTTTAAAACCATTATTTTTAAAAGTGGTTTTTTTGTGTTTTATAAAAGCTATATTTTTGGAATTTTACGAAAATATCTTATATGGTAGTTTTTCTTTATTGTATGCTAAAATAGTCTTTATAGCTTTAATAAGGGAGCGAAAAGGATTTGTACGAATATATTAAAGGGAAAATAGAGTATATTGGACCTGAATACATAGTGGTTGAAAATAATGAAATCGGTTATCAAATTAAGACTCCGAACCCATTCTCTTTTTCTTCCTTATCAAACCAGAAAATCACTGTTTATACGTATCATTATGTAAGAGAAGATATTATAAGCTTATATGGTTTCCGGTCAAAGGATGAAAAGACATTATTTATAAAGCTGCTTAATGTTTCTGGTATCGGACCAAAGGGCGCTCTTGCTATTCTGGCTTCAGGACAGCCGGATCAAGTAATTTCTGCTATTGAAAATGAGGATGAGGCATTTCTTGTGAAATTTCCTGGTGTCGGCAAAAAGACAGCAAGACAAATGATTCTTGACTTAAAAGGGAAGCTGTCAGATATCATGCCGGATTTCTTTCCAGACTTGTTCAATGTGGAAGAAGTGGAACAGAAAAAAGCTGGCGAGTCTCTTCTTGATGAAGCACTGCTTGCATTGTCTGCGCTCGGATACACGGACAGAGAGGTTAAAAGAGTTATACCACAATTGAAAAAAGAACAGCTTACAACAGACGAATATATCAAACTGGCGTTAAAGCTGCTGCTTAAGTAATCGGAGATATCTTTTAAGGAGAGGAGTGGAATATGTTGGATGATCGCATCGTATCTGGAGAAGCCGATTCATTAGAAGTTTCCTTTGAACAAAGTTTGCGTCCCCTTCAATTAAAAGAGTATATCGGTCAGGATAAAGTCAAAGATAATTTGGAAGTGTTTATTAAAGCTGCTAAATTTAGGGAAGAAGCCCTTGACCATGTCCTTTTATATGGACCGCCAGGCTTAGGAAAAACAACATTGGCAACAATTATCGCTAATGAAATGGGCGTTAATATCAGGACGACTGCCGGACCGGCAATTGAAAGGCCGGGTGATTTGGCCGCCATCCTCACCGCCCTTGAGCCTGGAGATGTTCTTTTTATTGATGAAATACATCGGCTTCCCCGAGCTATCGAAGAGGTACTTTATCCAGCCATGGAAGATTACTGCCTCGATATTGTGATTGGAAAAGGGCCTAGTGCAAGATCTGTGCGCCTTGATCTGCCGCCGTTTACACTAGTTGGTGCAACGACAAGAGCTGGCTCCGTATCTGCGCCGCTGCGAGACCGTTTCGGCGTCTTGAGCAGGCTTGAGTATTATCAAGAGGAACAGCTGAAAAGTATTGTCGTTCGTACGGCACAAGTGCTCCAAGTAGATATACATGACGGGGCTGCATGGGAAATCGCGCGAAGGTCGAGAGGAACACCGAGGATTGCAAACCGATTGCTGAGAAGGGTCAGAGACTTTGCTCAAGTAAAAGGTGATGGAAGTATTACGGAAAAACTTGCCCATGATTCTTTAGAACTTTTGCAAGTCGACCGTTTAGGTTTAGACCATATTGACCATAAATTATTAATAGGTATGATTCATAAATTTAGAGGCGGTCCTGTCGGTTTAGAGACAATTGCAGCGACGATCGGGGAAGAGGCGCACACGATTGAGGATGTGTATGAACCGTATTTACTGCAGATTGGTTTTCTGCAGCGGACACCTCGAGGCCGTGTCGTTACCGATTTAGCCTATGAGCATTTAAATATAACCAAAGAAGTATAACGAATCATGGCACGCTCATTATAGCCATGATTCCAGTTTGAATACAATAGTTTTTAAAAGAGAAAAGGTGAAGTATAGTGAAAGTAGATTTATTTGATTTTCATCTGCCAGAAGAATTGATTGCACAAGTGCCTTTAAAGGATAGGACTAGCAGCAGGCTAATGGTGGTAGATAAGGAAACAGGAAGCTTAGAACACCGTACATTCAAGGATATTATTGAATACATAAACCCAGGAGATTGCCTTGTTCTTAATGACACGAGAGTCTTGCCTGCAAGACTGCACGGAGAAAAGGAAGATACAGGTGCGCATATTGAGGTCCTTCTTCTTAAACAGCAAGAAGGAGAGCAATGGGAAACATTAGTGAAGCCTGCAAAGCGTGTTAAGAAGGGGACAGTTATCTCCTTTGGCGACGGTAAGCTGAGGGCTGTTTGTAAAGAAGAGCTTGAACATGGTGGCAGAATTCTTGAGTTTGTCTATGATGGAATCTTTTACGAAATTCTCGATGAGCTTGGCGAAATGCCGCTGCCTCCATACATAAAAGAAACGCTGGACGATCAAGACAGATATCAAACGGTATATGCTAAGGAAAGAGGATCGGCTGCTGCACCAACTGCCGGCCTTCATTTCACAGAGGAGCTGCTAGAGGAGCTTAAGCAAAAAGGAGTTCATATTGCATTTATCACATTGCATGTTGGTCTTGGCACATTCCGTCCAGTGAATGTGGAAGATATTGATAAACATGAAATGCATGCAGAGTTCTATCAGATTACTGCAGGCACCGCTAAGCTGCTAAATAAGGTGCGGGAAAGTGGCGGGCGTATTTTGTCTGTCGGCACAACTTCCACACGCACATTAGAGACAATTGCCACAGCAAATGACGGTCAATTTGTGGAAAGCAGCGGCTGGACAAGCATTTTTATATACCCAGGATATGAGTTCAAAGGGATTGACGGCATGATCACTAATTTCCATTTGCCAAAATCGACGCTTATCATGCTAGTAAGCGCACTTGCCGGCAGGGAACATATTCTTCATGCATATGAGACTGCTGTTAAAGAACACTACCGCTTCTTCAGCTTTGGAGATGCTATGTTCATCCGCTAAAAAGCAGCAGCTGCAAATTCTTATTGGTGGATTTTTAAATAAAGGAGATTTTACATTGACTGCAATACGTTATGAATTAATTAAGACGTGTAAACAAACAGGAGCAAGGCTTGGTATCGTGCACACTCCGCACGGTTCCTTTGAAACTCCTACATTTATGCCTGTCGGTACATTGGCGACAGTAAAAACGATGGCGCCAGAAGACTTGAAGACTATGGGTGCAAATATTATCTTGAGCAATACGTATCATTTATGGCTCCGCCCTGGTCATGAAATTGTGAAAGAGGCGGGAGGCCTGCACAAATTCATGAATTGGGACAAAGCGATTTTGACTGATTCAGGCGGTTTCCAAGTGTTCTCATTAAGTGATTTCCGCAAAATTGAGGAAGAGGGAGTTCATTTTAGAAATCACCTAAATGGAGATAAGCTGTTCCTTTCACCTGAAAAAGCGATGGAAATCCAAAATGCGTTAGGTTCAGACATTATGATGGCATTTGATGAATGTCCGCCATATCCTGCAGAGTATGACTATATGAAAGCATCGGTAGAGCGTACATCAAGATGGGCTGAGCGTTGTTTGAAAGCACATGGCAGACCAGAGGACCAAGGCTTGTTCGGAATCATCCAAGGTGGAGAATATGAAGAGCTGCGCAAACAGAGTGCAAGAGATCTTGTATCTTTAGACTTCCCAGGCTATGCAGTCGGCGGCCTTTCTGTCGGCGAGCCGAAGGATGTTATGAACCGAGTGCTTGAGTTCACAACACCATTAATGCCGGATAATAAGCCGCGTTACTTAATGGGTGTTGGTTCACCTGATTCCTTAATAGATGGGGCAATCAGAGGGATTGATATGTTTGACTGTGTTCTTCCGACACGCATTGCCCGCAACGGCACATGCATGACAAGCGAGGGCAGACTTGTAGTGAAAAACGCAAAATATGCTAGAGATTTCGGGCCGCTTGACCCGGAATGCGACTGCTATACATGCAAAAACTACAGCCGAGCTTACATCCGTCATTTAATCAGATGTGATGAAACTTTCGGAATAAGACTTACATCTTACCATAATCTCTATTTTCTGTTAAACTTAATGGAGAATGTCAGACAAGCGATTCGTGAAGATCGATTGGGGGACTTCAAAGAAGAGTTTTTCGAGCGCTACGGCTTCAATAAGCCAAATGCTAGAAACTTTTAAATAGAGAATTTGAAAGGAGGGGAAATGAATGCAAAACATTATGGGGCTACTACCATTTATTTTAATGTTTGTTCTATTCTACTTTTTGCTTATCCGTCCGCAGCAAAAGCGTCAAAAAGCGGTAAGGCAAATGCAGAGTGATTTGAAAAAAGGGGACAAGATTGTCACGATTGGCGGACTTCATGGCACAGTCGATGCAATCGATGAAGGCACTGTTGTTCTTAAGTCTCCAGACGGAAGCCGTCTGACTTTTGACCGCAATGCAGTTCGTGAAGTTCTGGAATCTTCCAGCACTGTCCTGGACAAAGCATAATACAAAAAGCTGGAAGCAAGTTTTGCTGCCAGCTTTTTTTAATGTAAAGTTATTCTCCATTAAGATTTCGAAAGATTAACTCCTAATATGCCGCCCATCATCGCGATCAGCGTATAGCAAACATGGTAAATGAACTGCTCGAAAGTAAAGAGCTGATCCAAGCCTAAAAAGCTGAACAAGAACACTATCAGGAAATAAATCAAGCCTGTTATCCCCCCGAGAAACCAGCCCTTTTGCTTACCTTTCCCACCAGATATAAACCCTCCTGCAAACAAAGTAATAAACGACACAGCAGTGATTATGTATTGCAAGGATGCTTCCTGAAGGGAAGTGAATCTCAGCAGCAAGGAAAAGACAATGCTGCTTGTAATAAATAGGGTAAAGATCGCTATCAGGCCATATAATACAGCACTGCCGACATTTTTGCTTTCTTCGATCTTAAACCTCTCCTTTCAACCATTTTCTTTTTTAATGAGAAATCTTGGAGTTTCATACTAGTACAAGCATATTCGCCAACTGTCCTAAATAGAATCATGAATTTGATTACTTCGCATAAAAATCATCGGCGAGAAGAAACTAAAAAGGTTGTTTATTCGAAAAGAAATACTTTTGGGAGGGAATATAATGGAGGAGTATATTGTCATTCTGCTGAGGACTCTATTGCTTTATGCCATCATCGTTCTCGTTTTCCGCATGATGGGTAAACGGGAAATAGGGGAGTTAAGCATTCTTGACTTAGTTGTATATATTATGATTGCAGAAATTGCTGTTGCTGCGATTGAAGATATTAAAACAGAGCTAGTTCCTACTATTTTGCCAATATTTATTCTGCTTCTGATTCAGATTGGTCTGGCAGCTCTTTCCCTTAAAAGTAAAAAAATTAGAGATTTGATTGACGGGAAACCAACCATCATTATCAATAAAGGGAAAATTGATGAAAAAGCAATGCGTTCCCAGCGCTACAATATGGACGATTTACTCCTGCAGCTTCGCGAGAAGGATGTTCGTAATGTTGCTGATGTTGAATTTGCGATATTAGAAACGTCTGGAAAGCTGTCTGTTTTCGAAAAGGAGCCGAACAAATCAGGCGTTACCATTCCTTTAATAATCGATGGGGTCATTCAAGAGGCAAGTCTTAAAGAAATTGGAAAAAGTCATGGCTGGTTACAGCAGGAGCTGAAGAAACAGGGGCATCTAAAGATAGATAAGATATCCTTCTGCAGTTTCCAGGATGATAAATTTTATATTGATTATTTTGACGAAAAATGAGGCAGAGTCAAGACTCTATCCTCATTTTCCTGTCAATATGGGACCGATCCACGGAATCCGTCTAATATCTTCTTTTTTAATGAGCTTAAAAACAAAAAGCAAAATCAGGTACAACAAGCTAATGATAATTGTATCTGCTGCCACCATTAACACAAGGCTGTCTATCCAGCTTAAGTTAGCCAGAAATGCTCCAGCATAGCCGGAAATAAAGATGACAGCAAGCATTTTGGCGTAATCTTTTACATAAATAGAAAATCCTATAGATTTAGTTATAGTAGCGAAATGAAGCAATGTTGTGAGAACAAAGCCGACTATTAAAGCAATGGCTACCCCGTAAATACCGAACTCCGGCCTGCTGGCAAGAAGGAGAATAACGGCTGTTTTCACAGCTGCTCCGATAAAACTGTTTATCATCGCAGCCCTTGCCAAGTTAAGCGCCTGCAGTGCTGCTTGAAGCGGTCCTTGATAGTAGTTCAAGATAAAAAATGGTGCCATCAGCAAAATAAAGGTTGTCCCCTTTGTGCTGCCATACATGACGGTCATTAAAGGCTCTGCCAATGCATACAGCACAATCACAGCAAGTCCGCCTGTCATGAACGTAAACCTTAACGCTTGCTGCAGCAAATAATCTATCGTTTGCTTTTGATTGCTGGCATTGGCTTCACTTATGGCAGGAACAAGCGATGTGGACAGTGATTGTGTGAAAAACGAAGGAAGCATCAAAAGAGGCAGTGCAAATCCTGTTAACACTCCGTATTGCTTCGTAGCATTGACGGCAGTAAGCCCAGCGATAGCCAAGCTTTGCGCCACCACAATAGGCTCTAAAAACCATGCAATACTCCCAATCATTCTGCTTCCTGTAGTAGGAAGGGCAATTTGCATAAGCTCGTTAAAGGTGGTTTTCCCTTTCACTATATACTGCAAGAATTTGTTTCGAAGGGAAAAGCTCTTTTTCCATTTGAAAGAGGCGAGCAAGTAAAGAAGAGAAGCCAATTCTCCAATAACCCCAGCGAGCATCGCTCCTGCAGCAGCATATTCAATTCCCATAGGCAAGAATGCTTTCGTAAGAACAGCTATTAACGTGATGCGGATAACTTGTTCAATTACCTGTGAAACAGCTGCCGGCTTCATCGTTTGTTTCCCTTGGAAATATCCTCTTAGAACAGAAGAGACAGCGATGACAGGAATAATCGGTGCGATGGCCATCATTGGCACTAGTGTTCTTCTGTCATTAAATAATGTTTCAGCCAAATATGGAGCAAGCAAATATAAAAGCGGTGTAAAAACCAATGCAAGTCCAAGTGTCGTTGATAAAGAAACGACAAGTATGGATTTGACTTTGCGCTGATTCCCTTCCGCATATGCTTCTGCCACGTTTTTTGAAATGGCGACAGGCAGTCCAAGTTGAGTGATGGTCACGACTAAAATGAGTGTGGGATATACCATCATGTACAGCCCGACTCCATCTTCCCCTATAAATCGGGCAATAACGATGCGATTGATAAAACCTAAAACTCTAGTGATCAGTCCTGCTGCTAGCAGTATAATGGTGCCTTTCAAAAACTTAGACATTCTATTTCCCTGCCTTCTCAAATAACGAATAATGCTATACAATTAACTATATGCATTCATGTGGACAAAGCATGACAAGTATATAAAGGAATTTGAAAAGAAGCAGAGATTGGATCGAAAAGGAACTATTGCCTTTCATCATGAAAAACGTAAGAGGTTTATGATAAGAGGAAAAGGACCATCATGTTAAAGGAGCTGTTTGAAAGATGCCATCTGAGCATTTGTATGATCATTTTCGCCATCAAGTGAAGCCAGCGCTGAAGAGCAAGCTGGAGGAATTTCATCTACTGGGCTATGACACTATAGATGAGAACGAACTATGGTTCTTCTTAACGAAGAAAAAGTGGAAGAAAACCTCAACGGACTACAGGATTGCAGAAATTGTTCAAGATGTAATGAATGTTAAAGTATTAGACTTCATGAATTTTGCCACAGTGGAAGCCTACAAGGCAGACGACTATTTCTCTGTGCTTTCAGAGGAGGAAAAAAAGGAGCTGCTAAAATAACCTTTACATACAGAGCATTTGTGAATTTTTTGTGAAGAAGTTCGATAATTTTTAGTACAAATTGACAGCACTCATAAACTGTTTCATAATGTTTTATTATAGAAAGAAAATGTTTAATTAACGAAGAATTCATGAACAAATTCTGTAATGAATAGTGCTTGCCGTCCTGTCAAGCTGTCAGGATGGCTTAAGCTTGTCAATAGGTGTAATCATATGTACGCCTTTTTAGAACGAGGAGGAAAAATACATAATGGTAAAGCGGAGCAGAATAGTTGCCTTCCTATTAATTGTAGTTGTCTTTGCAGGATTGATGGGAGGAACAACAAATAATATTTTAAAGGATATTAAACTTGGTCTTGATCTCCAAGGTGGTTTTGAGGTTCTTTATAAAGTTGAACCAATAGATGGGAAAAAGATTAATGCGGATATTCTTAACAGTACGGCTCAAGCCTTAGATAAGCGAATCAACGTGCTCGGTGTCAGCGAGCCAAGCATTCAAATCGAAGGAAAGGACCGCATCCGTGTACAGCTAGCAGGCATAACTGATCAGAATAAGGCACGGGAATTGCTGTCGACAGAAGCGAACCTGTCGTTCCGTGATGTTAACGATAAAAAGCTGATGGATGGTTCTGACCTAGTGCAAGGCGGAGCTGAACAGGTATTTGATGAATATGGTAAACCTAGTGTTTCCTTAAAGCTGAAGAATGCTGAGAAATTTAAGGACGTAACGACAGAAGTGCTTGGAAATCCGCTTGTCATCTGGCTCGATTATGAAGAAGGCGATTCCTATGCGGAAGAAGCAACAAAAGCTGATCCTAAATTCCTGTCTAACCCAATGGTAAGCAGTGTATTGAACACAGATACCGTTTCGATTACAGGGAACTTTACGATTGAAGAAGCGAAGACATTGGCTGAGCTTCTGGATGCGGGAGCTCTTCCTGTTAAGCTGACTGAGGTTTATTCAACAAGCGTTGGAGCCCAGTTTGGTGACCAGGCTCTTAAAGAAACAGTATTTGCCGGCATTGTTGGTGTTGGACTTGTGTTCTTATTTATGCTGTTCTACTACCGTTTGCCAGGCTTAATTGCAGTCATCACCCTGTCTATATTCGTATACTTAAATCTGCTTGTTATTGATTTAATTAACGGGGTACTGACACTGCCGGGAATTGCCGCCCTAATACTTGGTGTCGGTATGGCGGTTGACGCCAATATCATCACATATGAACGGATTAAGGATGAACTTAAAGTAGGGAAAACACTGAAATCGGCTTACCAAGCTGGTAACAAAAACTCAATATCCACCATTATTGATGCTAACCTTACAACGATTCTTGCGTCCGTTATCTTATTTGCATATGGTACAAGCTCTGTTAGAGGATTTGCGACATTGCTGATTGTCAGTATTCTAGTGAGCTTTATCACGGCAGTATATGGGACAAGATTGTTGCTTGGGCTTATTGTTAACAGCAAAGCATTCAACAAGAGACCGTCATGGTTTGGTGTCAATAAGAAGGATATTAAGCATATTGGCGAAAACTACGATACACTTACATTGCCGACGAAATTTGACCGTATTGACTTTGTAAAATACAAAAACGTATTCTTTGGAATATCAAGCGTTCTTGTTGTTGTAGGTATCATTGTTATTGCTGTGTTTAGACTTAACCTTGGCATCGACTTTGCAGCCGGTTCACGGGTGGAAATAAGCTCTGAGAAACCATTGACAACAGAAGCGGTTCAAGCAGATATGGATGCTCTCGGCATTACAGCAGATGATATCACTATTTCTGGTGAAAATAATGACAGAGCTGCAATCCGCATAAAAGGGGATATGAGTCAAAGCAAAGTCGCAGAACTGAAAACGACTCTGCATGATAAATACGGCTCCGATCCGAATGTCAGCACCGTATCACCTACAGTCGGAAAAGAGCTGGCCAAAAATGCGTTCTATGCCATCATTTTAGCATCACTAGGGATAATACTTTATGTAACAATCCGTTTTGAAATATATATGGCATTAGCAGCTATTATCGCCCTGCTTCATGATGCATTCTTTATCATTGTCATCTTCAGCTTTACAAGGCTTGAAGTTGATATTACATTTATCGCGGCAGTACTTACGATTGTCGGGTATTCTATTAACGACACGATTGTTACGTTCGACCGTATCCGCGAAAACCTTGTGAAAAAGAAAAGAATTACGACTGCGAAGGAAATCAAAGATATTATCAATACAAGTATCCGCCAAACATTTACACGCTCCCTCAATACAGTTCTCACAGTTGTTATCTGTGTAATTGCTTTGTTGATTTTTGGAAGCGAGTCAATCCGAAACTTCTCATTAGCTTTATTGATTGGTTTAATTGGCGGTGCATACTCTTCTATCTTTATCGCATCCCAGTTATGGTTTGTATGGAAGAAAAAAGAGCTTAAGAAAAAAGGCGTTCTAATTACGGTTAAAGAAAAACGTGTAAGTTCAGATGAGCCGCAAGTATAAGTTTGATTTAAGACAGGTCCTTGATTGAAGGACCTGTCTTTTTAGTTTAATACCTGCATATTATGGGAAAGTTATAGGGAAGGACTTAGTATTGGAGGTAGCTTATGAAAATCCAATGGAACTTTTTATTTGGCATTGTTTTTGCACTTATAGTAGCTGTTTTTGCTGTGATAAATGTTGATTCTGTTACAGTGAACTATTTATTTGGAACAGGAGAATGGCCGCTCATTCTCGTAATTCTAATCTCCGTATTGCTGGGAGGACTTATGATAGGCTCTGCTGGCTTGATAAAAATTTATTCGTTGCAGAGAAAATGGAAGGCTGCAGTTAAGGAAAACGAGTCACTTCAATTGCGGCTGCAAGAGCTTGAACCAGTACAAGCTGGTGAGGCAGAACGAGTAGAGACAATAACTGCTCCAACAAAATAATTTCACACACAAAAAAGCTTATGCTCAGCAATGGCATAAGCTTTTTTGTGTGTAATCAAAGTCTGTTTCTTCCACTATCAAACATTGAAAGGATTAACTCATACTTGTATAATGATAGATTGAGGTGATAAGATGCTTCATCCTAAATCTAGATGGATTA
This sequence comes from Niallia sp. MER 6, assembly GCF_023714395.1. NCBI lineage: Bacteria > Bacillati > Bacillota > Bacilli > Caryophanales > Bacillaceae > Niallia > Niallia sp. MER 6. Next base: position 210,922 of record NZ_JAMAUK010000003.1, read on the forward strand.
CAGAAAAGAAAAATAATGATAATGCTGCAATACTTGCAGACCAGTTAAAAATCACACCTCTTGTAGCAAGTTTACTCGTAAACAGAGGGTATGATAGCCTTGAAAAGGCAAAAGCATTTTTATACAGCATAGATGAGTTTCATGACCCATTTTTAATGAAGGGCATGGATATAGCAGTAAACCGCATAAAGGATGCCATCGATAAACAAGAGCCAATCCTTATATTTGGCGACTATGACGCAGATGGTGTAACAAGCACCACTGTTATGATGAAAACATTGGAGGATCTAGGCGCCGATGTTCAATTTTATATACCCAATCGTTTTACAGAAGGCTATGGACCGAATGAAGGGGCATTTCGATATGCAGCAAGCATCGGCATTAAGCTGATTGTTACAGTGGATACGGGAATAGCTGCTGTCAAGGAAGCAGATGTGGCGAAAGAGCTAGGGATAGACTATATCGTGACAGACCACCATGAGCCTGGATTAGTTCTTCCAGATGCGCTAGCAATCATTCATCCAAGATTGGATGGGAGCGAGTATCCTTTCCATGAGCTTGCCGGAGTCGGTGTTGCTTTAAAAGTTGCGCATGCGCTATACGGCGAACTCCCAGAGCATCTTCTGCAATTTGCTGCAATTGGGACAATTGCCGACCTTGTATCACTGACAGGGGAAAACCGGATTATCGCCAAACTTGGAATCAAGAAGTTGAAGCAGACTGCTAACATCGGCTTACAGGCATTACTGAAGCAGATGAAGACAGAAGCAAGCGGGATAGATGAGGAAACAATCGGATTTATGATTGCCCCTAGGATAAATGCTGTTGGCCGGCTCGACAGTGCTGACCCTGCCGTTGAACTGCTCTTAACAGCTGACCCAGACCTTGCTGCATCTCTTGCAGAAGAGATGGAAGCGATAAATAAAGAACGGCAGGCAATCGTTAACCAAATTACGGAGGAAGCGATTGAACAAGTTGAGACGCTGTATCCGTTGGCCGAAAACCGGGTGATTATCGTCGGTAAAGAGGGATGGAATCCGGGAGTAGTCGGTATTGTGGCTTCAAGGCTAGTCGAGAAATTTTACAGACCTACCATTGTTCTAGGCTTTGATCAGGAAAAAGCTATTGCAAAGGGGTCGGCACGCAGTATTGCCGGATTTGATTTATACCAGAATCTGTCTACATGCAGAGAGATACTTCCCCATTTCGGCGGACATCCGATGGCAGCAGGGATGACACTTGCATTGGAGGATGTGGATCAGCTTCGTCAGCGCTTGAACCAACTCGCTTTTGACAAGCTTGTTCCTGAAGATTTAGTTCCATTAACAGCCGTTGATATGGAGATTGACCTTAAAGATGCGCATTTACAAGCCATTGAGGAAATGCAGCTGCTTGCGCCATTTGGTGTCGATAATGCTAAGCCGCGGATTGTGATGGATTCTGTTGAGATAAGCACTATAAGGAAGATTGGAGCTAACCAGAATCATTTGAAGGTGCAATTTCAGCAGGAAGACACAAGCCTTGATGGAATTGGGTTTGGGATTGGCGAGCTTTATGACCATATATCGCCAAGTGCAAAGGTGTCTGTACTAGGACAGCTTTCTATCAATGAATGGAATAATATAAAAAAGCCGCAAATATTTATTCAGGATATTGCTGTAAAGCATTGGCAGCTTTTCGATTACCGAGGTATTAGAAATTTGGAGAAGCTCGCATCTGCCATACCAGGCAACAGTGCAACATGGATTTTCTTTCACAAGGATTCGGCAACACCTGAGGCTCTTAATTCTATTTCTGATTATAAAATTATTGAAAATCTTGATGATGCAGCATCCTTCCAAACCGAAAATCGCATACTAGTACTGGCAGACTTTCCGCATAGCAAAGATATCGTTCAACAATTGTTAGCTAGCACTGCCCCTGAACGAATATATGCAAGCTTTTTTAAGCAGGACAGCGACTTTTTCAGCACGATGCCGACAAGGGATCACTTTAAATGGTACTACGCTTTTCTTGCAAAGCAAAATGGCTTTGACCTTAAAAAGTACGGCGGAGAGCTTGCGAAACGCCAAGGCTGGAGCAAAGAAACAATTGTTTTTATGTCAAAGGTGTTTTTTGAGCTGAATTTTGTTACAATGAAGGATGGGTTTATTACGCTGAATAAGAATAGCAATAGAAGAGATTTAACAGAGTCTCCTTCTTTTCAACAGAAACAAGCACAATTTTCGCTCGAAAATGAATTAATATACTCGTCTTATGAGCAGTTAAAGAATTGGTTTGATCTTATTCTTCAGAAATCCGTTAAGAATGAGGAGGAAGTGCAAGAATGGATTTAAAACAGTATGTAACAATTGTGGAAGATTGGCCAAAACCGGGCATTCGTTTCAAAGATATTACCACACTTATGGATAATGGTGATGCATATAAATACGCAACAGATAAAATTGTTGAGTACGCTAAAGAAAAGGAAATCGATATTGTTGTCGGACCAGAAGCCCGCGGCTTTATCATCGGCTGTCCTGTTGCTTATTCATTAGGAGTAGGCTTTGCGCCAGTTCGTAAAGAAGGAAAGCTGCCAAGAGAAACAATCAAGGTTTCTTACGGCTTGGAGTACGGCAAGGATGTGCTGACAATCCATAAGGATGCAATTAAGCCTGGCCAAAGAGTCCTAATTACTGATGACTTGCTTGCAACAGGCGGCACAATTGAGGCTACAATCAAGCTTGTAGAAGAATTGGGCGGTGTAGTAGCTGGGATTGCCTTCTTGATTGAATTGTCTTACCTAGAAGGACGCAAAAACCTTGATGGCTATGATATTTTGACATTGATGGAATATTAATAACGAAGAAGAGCGCTGTGATAGCGCTCTTTTTTTTTGCAATAAAAAAGCATCGGGAACTTTCGACTGTTTTCGACAAAAATTCTAATGTTTTGCAAAAAAATTACATGGATTCTCTTTACATTCTCTCTCTTTTTTTTAATAATAGAAATAATCATTCTAAAATTGTTTTAATTCTATTAAAAATTGCATGATGCAATATAAGGAAAAACATATAGCGGGATAGATAAATAGTCGAACTTATGATAAATTCTAATAATACACTCGGAATATGAAAGGTGATTACATGGCGAATGATCAAGTGTTAACCGCCGAACAAGTCATCGATAAGACTAAAGGATATTTAAACGAAGAGCATACAAAATTCATACAAAAAGCCTATGATTTTGCCCAAAATGCTCATCGTGAACAATATAGAAAATCTGGGGAGCCATATATAATCCACCCTATTCAAGTGGCAGGGATTCTTGCTGATTTGCAGATGGATCCGGCTACTGTTGCTGCAGGTTTTCTCCATGATGTTGTTGAAGATACCGATATCACATTAGAGGATATTAGTGACAGCTTTAGCAATGAAGTGGCCATGCTCGTTGACGGCGTTACGAAACTAGGGAAAATCAAATACAAATCCCATGAAGAACAACAAGCAGAGAACCATCGCAAAATGTTTGTCGCAATGGCGCAGGATATACGAGTCATACTGATTAAGCTTGCCGACAGACTTCATAACATGCGAACGCTAAAGCATCTTCCTGCAGAGAAGCAGCGCCGCATTTCAAATGAAACGCTTGAGATTTTCGCTCCATTAGCCCACAGACTAGGGATATCTACAATTAAATGGGAGCTTGAAGATACAGCTCTACGTTATATGAATCCACAGCAATATTATCGAATTGTTAACTTAATGAAGAAAAAGCGCGCTGAGCGTGAACAATATTTAGAAGAAGTTGTTTCCGAAATACGGGAAGGCACGGATGAAGTAAAAATTCAATCTGACATTTCGGGACGTCCAAAGCATATATACAGCATTTACCGCAAGATGGTGCTACAAAACAAGCAGTTCAACGAGATTTATGATCTTTTGGCAGTGCGCATTGTGGTAAACAGCATCAAAGACTGCTATGCCGTGCTTGGAATTATTCATACACGCTGGAAGCCGATGCCAGGACGCTTCAAAGACTATATCGCGATGCCTAAAGCTAATATGTACCAATCCTTGCATACAACAGTGATTGGGCCGAAGGGTGACCCGCTGGAAGTGCAAATACGCACAACAGAAATGCATCGAATTGCAGAGTTCGGGATTGCCGCACACTGGGCATATAAAGAAGGAAAAACAGTTGATGAAGGCTCCTCCTTTGAAGAGAAGCTGTCATGGTTTAGAGAAATTCTCGACTTCCAGGAAGACAGTATTAATGCCGAGGAGTTTATGGAAAGTCTGAAAATCGATTTGTTTTCCGATATGGTATTTGTGTTTACCCCAAAAGGCGATGTATTTGAGTTGCCTTCAGGCTCCGTTCCGATTGACTTTGCTTATCGAATTCACTCGGAAATCGGTAATAAAACAATTGGTGCCAAGGTTAACGGCAAGATGGTTACACTTGATTATAAGTTAAAGACTGGCGATATCGTCGAAATTCATACAAGCAAGCATTCATATGGTCCTAGCCAAGACTGGATCAAGATTGCACAAACCTCACAAGCAAAAAATAAAATCAGGCAGTTCTTCAAAAAGCAGCGCAAAGAGGAGAACGTGGAAAAGGGCAAGGAGCTTGTCGAGAAAGAAATCCGCAATATGGAGTTTGATCTGAAGGAAATTCTTACCCCTGATAATATTAAGACAGTGCTTGAGAAGTTCAATTTTGTTGGTGAAGAGGATATGTATGCTGCTGTCGGTTACAATGGCATAACAGCCCTTCAAGTCGCCAACCGCCTTACAGAGAAATGGCGCAAGAAGCGTGATGCGGAGCAGTCTGCAACAATATCTAATGCTGTTGCTGAATTAAAGTCATTTCCTAGTGCGAAAAAACGTGCTTCTGGAGTGCGGGTAACCGGGATTGACAACCTGCTAATCAGGCTGTCACGCTGCTGTAACCCAGTGCCAGGCGATGAGATTGTCGGCTTCATTACAAAAGGACGAGGCGTTTCTGTTCACCGCTCAGATTGTACTAATATCGATACCGAGGATGCAAAAGCAAGACTGATTCCTGTTGAATGGGAAACAGCGCTGAATGATCGGAAAGAATATAATGTGGAAATTGAGATAAGCGGATATGACAGAAGAGGCCTTTTAAATGAGGTTCTTCAGGCAGTTAACGAATCGCAAACGAATATTTCTGCTGTTTCAGGCAAATCTGACCGCAATAAAATGGCAACCATCACGATGTCTATTCTCATTCTGAATGTCAATCACCTCCATAAAGTGGTGGAGCGGATTAAGCAGATACCTGATGTCTATTCTGTACGTAGAATCATGAACTAAGGAGAAACGGTATGCGTATTGTGTTGCAAAGAGTGAAAGAAGCAAAAGTGGAAGTCGACGGGAAAACCGTTGGACAAATTGATAAGGGCTATATGCTCCTCGTTGGCGTCACACATGATGACACAGCAGAGGATGCAGCCAAGCTTGTAGATAAAATTGCCCATCTGCGAATTTTTGATGATGAGGATGGGAAAATGAATCACAGCATAATGGAGGTTGAAGGCGCTATTTTGTCTGTTTCCCAGTTTACTCTGTATGGAGATACGCGAAAAGGGAGACGGCCGAACTTTATGAATGCCGCCAAACCGGATTATGCAGTAAATCTATACGATCAATTTAATCTTATGCTGAGGGAAAAGGGCTTGCATGTGGAGACAGGTGTTTTCGGTGCCATGATGGATGTCTCATTGGTGAATGATGGCCCTGTTACTCTTATACTCGAAAGCAAATAAAAGAACCGTTCCGATTGGAACGGTTCTTTTTATTATTGGAAATAGCTTTCGAGCCCTTCATAAATGGCTGCGGAAACTGTCTCCTGGTATTTTTGGGACGAAACAAGCGCCTCTTCTTGCTGGTTGCTTAAATAACCAAGCTCTAAAAGCGTTGCTGGTTGTGTGTTTTCTCTAAGAACAAAATAATCGTTCTTCCTTACACCTCTGTCCTTTAATTGGGTTGCTTCAATAATGTTTTCATGCAGACTGTTGGCAAGCTCCTTTTGGGAAGAGCTGTAATAATAGCTTGTCATCCCTCGGACGCTGCTGTCCTTTATGCTGTCATAATGGATGCTGATAAAGGCGTCAGCTTTATAGAAGCTGCTCATATTGACACGGTCCTGCAACGAGATAAAAAAGTCATTCTGTCTTGTCATCACCACATTGCTGCCAGCAGCCTGCAGTTTTTCAGCAAGAAGGTTAGCTGTTCGGATTGTCAGCGTTTTTTCCAATGTGCCGACAGCTCCGATCGTTCCGCTGTCTTTACCGCCATGACCAGGATCGATGACAATTGTTTTTCCTTTTAAGTCGCCTGTTTTGTTACTGTCTTGTGAGGAAGGTGCTGTTTGCTTTTCAGCAGATTCTGACACTATCCAGCTGGCTACATAGCCGGCTTGACCGTCTGTCAGCTCAATTTTATACCAGTCGCCAATCTCTTCTGTTGCTTTAAAGGAATCCCCTTCACTTGCAATACTTAAGACTGAGGCTTGTACGGATGCTTCACTCCGAATGTTTGTCCCATCATGAAGAATAGTAACAGATGCATCAATTGGTTTTGCAGAAATGTTTTCTACCTCGCTGTCCTCAGTCAGCAAGGTTTTAGACACCCAGCCAGTATTGCCTGAAAATTGGATTTTAGCCCAATCTCCATCCTCTGCTACTATATGTATTACCGTTCCTTTTGCCAGCTTGCCAATGACTACTCCATTCAAAGAAGCTGTGTCACGAACGTTTATATCATCGTCAGCTACAATCGCAGTTTGGCCGTCTGTTTGTGAGACGTCCGTTGTGTCTGAAGTGTTTTGCGCGCCGCCGATAATATATTGGCTGTTAACCCAGCCTGTTCCGAGCGCTGTTTGGATTTCAGCCCAGTCTCCTTCATTTGAAAGAATGGTGACAGGAGTATCTTTGCTGAGTGTTGTGATAACCTGATACTCGGTTCCAGGTCCTTTGCGCAGTCTTAATCCATTTTCAGAAATGGTTCCTTCTGAAGCTGTGACGCTGTCTGTTTGCGTATTGGGAGCATCATTACTCGAACCTTCAGACTTTGTTACTAAGTAGGCTGCCACCCAGCCGGCTTGACCATTTCCTAAATCGATTTCCAGCCAGTCCCCATTGTCAGTCAGCACTTTATAGCTTGTGCCTATTTCCATTTTCCCAATAATTGAATCATCAAGGCTAGGACCTTCTCTTATATTAAGGACTGTCGTCGATTGCACAGATAGACTGCTTTCCGCTTTAGCTTGGATTGCAGGAATCAGCATTAGCATCATAATGGGAATTATCCATATATGCTGTTTCTTTATCATTTGATAGCTTCTCCTCCCTTCCTTGAAAGAGCATAGTTAGTTGCATTTTAATACATTTCTCTTTCAAGATACAATCTCCTTTGATAACTTTTCTCTTTTTCTTTTCAATTTTAGACAATAAATATAACATATGATGAAAAATTTTTTAACTCATGGGGATAATAATAGAAATTAACAAGAAAAAAGGGTGAAAACAATGAGATTTGGTGAAAAAAGCATAAAAACCCATGATGTAAGCTCGAAATTACTCGGTGTGGACTTTCATGATTTTATCGAAAAGGAAGCTAACTCGACAGCTGTTGAGCTTGCTTCAGAGTTTGGGTTATCTGTAGGCGAAGCAAGAAAACTGAAAAAGCAGGTTGGGAGATATTAAAGGGCTATTGACAATCAATTCATCTCTTATTATTATTATTAATAAAATAATAAGGGATAAATTAAAAAAGCCAATGAGGGAGAAAAGTAGTTAGGATACACATGAAAAGAGAGGAAATGCCAAAGGCTGGAAGCATTTCTGCATGATGACTTAATGAACGAACACTCCGTAGGTTTTCTTCTGAACATGTTTTTTAACATTACTAGGTATGAAACGTTAGCAGGCGTTAACTGCAAAGTGGAAGATGCATTTCTTTAAAGATGCATTTCTTCAATTAGGGTGGCACCACGGGATTCCAAAATCTCGTCCCTTGTATATTTCTTGATATACAAGGGGCGGGATTTTTTTGTTTGCTTTTTTAAAATTGCCCATCTCTAATTCCGATACATAAGCCAATACAGGAGGATAATAATATGCAAATAAATATTCCAAGAGGAACGCAAGATATTCTGCCAGGCACAGTGGAAAAATGGCAATATATTGAAACACGTATTAAAGAGCTTTGCGACAGATTCCAATATAACGAAATAAGAACACCTATCTTTGAGCATACAGAGCTGTTTTTGCGCAGTGTTGGAGATACAACAGATATTGTCACAAAGGAAATGTACACATTTGAAGACAGAGGAGAAAGAAGCCTGACACTCAGACCAGAGGGTACTGCTTCTGTCGTTCGTTCTTTTGTAGAAAATAAAATGTTCGGGTTGCCATCACAGCCAGTTAAGCTTTTCTATTTAGGACAAATGTTCCGTTATGAGCGTCCACAAGCAGGCCGTTTTCGCCAATTCGTCCAGTTTGGTGTAGAGGCAATCGGCAGCAAGGATCCTGCGATTGATGCGGAAGTAATGGCCCTTGCCTATAGTGTATATGAATCACTTGGGCTTTCAAAGCTGAAGCTCGTTGTAAACAGTCTTGGTGATAAAGAAAGCAGACTTGCACACAGAGATGCACTAATCGGCCACTTTAAGCCAAGCATCGGCGAATTCTGCAGTGACTGCCAAAGCCGTCTCGAAAAAAATCCAATGAGAATTTTGGATTGTAAGAAAGATCATGATCACCCGTTAATGAAGTCGGCACCGTCAATCCTAGACTACTTGAATGAAGAGTCTAAACAATACTTTGAGAAAGTGAAAGCATATTTAACTGCCTTAAATATTCCTTTCGTAGTCGATTCAAATCTAGTAAGAGGCTTGGATTACTATAATCACACTGCATTTGAAATCATGAGTGAGGCAGAAGGATTTGGAGCCATTACGACACTTTGCGGAGGCGGTCGTTATAATGGGCTTACAGAAGAGCTTGGCGGACCGGAAGCACCTGGTATCGGGTTTGCGATGAGCTTGGAAAGATTGCTTGCAGCCTTAACAGCAGAAGGAATCGAATTGCCTGTTGAGAAGAAAATCGATTGTTATCTTGTTGCATTGGGAGAAGAAGCAAAGGATTATACGGTCGGACTTTTAAATGATTTGCGCAGAGCAGGCTTATCTGCTGAAAGAGATTATATGGACAGAAAAGTAAAAGCTCAATTTAAAGCTGCCGATCGCCTTCAAGCTAAATTTGTCGCTATTTTAGGCGAGGATGAGCTGAAGGAAAACAAGATTAATGTGAAGAGTCAGGAAACTGGTGAACAAAAACAAGTGAAGCTGGAAGAATTAGCGGCAGCGCTGCAAGATTTTCAAAGCTATTAAAAATAAATAGTAGGGAACTAAAAGGAGGATGAAATATGTTTGGAAGAACGTATTTTTGTGGTGAAGTAACAGAAAAGGCTATTGGCGAAAAAGTCAGCTTAAAGGGCTGGGTTCAAAAACGCCGTGATTTGGGAGGACTTATTTTCATTGATTTGCGTGACCGTACTGGCATTGTTCAAGTCGTGTTTAATCCAGAAATAAATAAAGAAGCAATTGAAATTGCAGAAAAAGTAAGAAATGAATTTGTTCTAGATATTAAAGGAACGGTTGTGGCAAGGCAGGAAGGAACAATCAATGAAAACCTGCAAACAGGTAAAATTGAGATTGTTGTAGACGAAATTATCATTCTGAACGAAGCAAAAACACCGCCGTTTGCTATCTCTGATAAAACAGACGTAGCAGAAGATGTTCGCTTAAAATATCGCTATTTAGATTTCAGAAGACCAGTTATGTTTGAAACATTAAAAATGCGTCATCAAGTAACAAAGATTATGAGAGATTATTTAGACAGCGAAGGCTTCTTGGATATCGAAACACCAATCCTTACAAAAAGCACGCCTGAAGGAGCAAGGGATTATCTTGTGCCAAGCCGTGTTCATCCAAATGAATTTTATGCATTGCCGCAGTCTCCGCAGCTTTTCAAACAGCTGCTGATGGTAGGCGGAATTGAGCGCTATTACCAAATTGCCCGCTGCTTCCGTGATGAAGACTTGCGTGCAGACCGTCAGCCTGAATTTACACAGCTTGATATTGAAACAAGCTTCTTAAGTCAGGAAGACATCATGAAAATGATGGAAAACATGATGGTGACAATTATGCGTGAAGTGAAAGGAATCGATGTTCCTTCACCATTCCCAAGAATGCCTTATGATGAAGCAATGGCACGCTACGGATCGGATAAGCCAGACACAAGATTTGAAATGGAGCTTACAGATCTGTCTGAAATTGTTAAAGACTCCAGCTTTAAAGTGTTTGCAGCTGCTGTTGAATCAGGCGGCCAAGTAAAAGCAATTAATGTGAAGCAAGCAAATGATAAATATTCTCGTAAAGATATTGATGCTTTGACAGAATTCGTGAAAGTTTATGGCGCGAAAGGCTTAGCATGGTTGAAGGCAGAAGAGGATGGATTAAAAGGTCCGATAGCAAAATTCATCTCAGAGGAAGAGCAAAAAGCGTTTGAAGCAGCACTTGCTATTGAACCAGGTGATCTGCTGCTGTTTGTTGCAGATAAAGCAAGCGTTGTTGCAGACTCATTAGGTGCACTTCGCCTTAAATTAGCAAAAGAGTTGAACTTAATAGACCCAGAGAAATTCAACTTCCTATGGGTGACAGACTGGCCGTTGTTTGAATTTGATGAAGAAGAGAACCGTTTCTATGCAGCTCACCATCCGTTCACAATGCCAAAACGAGAAGATATTGAACTGCTCGATTCCAATCCTAAGGCAGTTAAAGCACAAGCGTATGATATTGTATTGAATGGTTATGAGCTTGGCGGAGGATCACTTCGTATTTTCGAAAAAGATATTCAGGAAAAAATGTTCGGACTGCTTGGTTTCTCTAAAGAAGAAGCTTATGAGCAATTTGGTTTCCTGCTGGAAGCATTCGAATATGGAACACCTCCGCATGGCGGAATTGCAATCGGCTTAGACAGACTGATTATGCTTCTGTCTGGCAGAACAAACCTGCGTGATACAATCGCATTCCCGAAAACAGCAAGTGCAAGCTGTCTGTTGACAGATGCACCAGGCGAGGTTTCTCAAAGCCAGCTTGATGATTTGCATCTAGCACTTAAATCACCGAAAAAAAATGACTGATAAAAGAGGGCTGTCTAAAAGTGACAGCCTTTTTTTCCTGTCAACAGTCCTGAGGACAAGGGCTAGAACCTGTCAATAATTTATGTTATAGTACAAAAGGGTTTAAGAGTATAATACTAGAAAACATATGTATAATTCCTATTAACGTAAATCTAATAATGGAGTTGAAGAAATAGATGTTGCACCAGTTTTCAAGAAATGAATTAGCGATCGGTACAGATGGATTAGAAAAGTTAAAAAACAGCACGGTGGCAGTGCTAGGAATTGGCGGGGTCGGCTCCTTTTCTGCTGAAGCTCTGGCTCGTTCAGGAGTCGGAAAATTAATATTGATTGACAAGGATGATGTTGATATTACCAACGTCAATCGCCAAGTGATTGCATTATTGTCAACTGTCGGTCGTCCGAAAGTTGATATCATGAAAGAGCGCATTGCAGATATCAATCCAGATTGTGAAGTAATCGCACTGAAAATGTTTTATACAGAAGAAACTTATGAGGAAATCTTTGCATACGGCTTGGACTATGTTGTGGATGCATCTGATACTATTTCCTATAAAATTCACTTAATGAAGGAATGTTTACAAAGAAATATTCCTATTATTTCAAGTATGGGTGCAGCGAATAAGATGGATCCGACTCGTTTCCAAATTGCAGATATCAGCAAAACACATACAGATCCAATTGCTAAAGTTATTCGTCTTCGTCTGCGAAAAGAGGGAATCCGTAAAGGAATTAAAGTAGTCTTTTCAGATGAAAGCCCGATCGTTATCAGAGAAGATGTCCGCAAAGTGGTTGGGAAAGAAGATGCACCGATTCGCAAGGCAAAAATGCCGCCTTCTTCCAATGCCTTTGTTCCATCTGTTGCCGGTTTAATTATGGCAAGCCATGTGGTGAAGGAATTACTGGGGGACATTAAAATTAAGCGTGTAAATGACTAATATAAACGAAAGATCCTAGGCTATCGGCCTAGGATCTTTTTTTAGAGTAAAAATACTGGTTTAAATTTACAAATAACCTATTGCAGGCATTGGTGTATTAGTGTACTATCTAGATAGTACACTAATACACAGTTTTGGAGGAAGAATATGAAAGCATTTAAAGGCTTGTTGAGGAAGGACTTAAAAATAACCATCGGCTATTTTTATACGATATTAATTTTTATGGCAATCGCCTATGCGGCTGGCTGGTTCCTTTCTGGTTATTACAGCACTAGCATGCTCGCAGGAACCATTTCGATTGCTTTAATTATTGCCCATGTTATTTATTTACCAGGGTCTTTGCTGACATCACTTAATTTGGAAGGCAAAACGCAATTGTGGCTCCATAATCCAGCAAGCAGTGTGCAATTATTGCTGTCAAAGCTTACGGCCTGTTCTATATTATCGTTATGCTCCGCTGTCCTTATAACCATTATTACCATTTTAAGTCTTTTGCCGATAGCAGAATTTCAAGAAATGTTTACTGCATTTGATATTGTATTTATGGCTGCGGCAATATGGTTAATCTCTTTTTACTTGAGCATCTGGGTCATCTTTTATTGGACTGTCTACCACAGTTTAGGAGCCATCCTATGGTTGAAGAAATTTCGCTGGATTATCCTCATTGCCTTTTTCTATGGATGGGAACTGTTAAAAGAACAGTTTGGGAAAATCAGCTTTATTAAAGATTTAAAAGAAATAGGGATGTTTAATTTAGGTAGAGCTTTTCAGATGGAAACAGGTATGAATTCCTTTCAAGCTACCTTTGAAGCAACAGACATTTCCGTGTTTGTCCTAGCAGGCTATTGTCTGACAGCTCTTGTTATTTTTTGGGTTTCGTCTTGGCTGTTAGATAAGAAAGTAGAGGTGTAAGCTGCATGGCAGATGACTACAAGCAATCACGGCCGATTTATATGCAAATTGTTGATCGGATTATGCGGCAGATTGCAAGACAGGAATTAAAGGTTGGCCAAAAGCTGCCTTCTGTACGGGAAATGGCCATTGATTCAGGAGTGAACCCAAACACAATTCAAAGAACCTATAGTGAATTGGAGAGGATGAATATCGTGGAAACGAGAAGAGGGCAAGGGACATTCATTACCGAAAAGAAGGAAGTGCTAGAGGAAGTGAAGAAAAAATTGCAGCTTGAACTTGTTGGCAGGTTTGTCGAGAGTATGAAGGAACTCGGAATATCAGAAGAGGAAATGATTGCAGAACTAAAAGCTGCATTTAAGCAGGGGGAGGAGGCTGAAAAGATTGATTAAATTAGAGAAAGTTACAAAAAAGTATGGCAAAGAAACAGCTTTAGAAGATGTTGATTTCTCTTTTCTGCCAGGGAAAATCTACGGCTTAGTCGGTGCTAATGGCAGCGGAAAATCAACAACCTTAAAACTTATTGCAGGACTCGTTCAGCCTTCCTCTGGAACTGTCACTGTAAATGGCAAACAGGTTAATCGAAAAATAGCAGCAGATGTATCGTATTTGACGGAATTAGATATGTTCTACGATGGTTTTACTGTTGCTGACATGATCAGCTTTTCTGCCTCGCAGTTTCAGGATTTAAACCTTGAGACGGCAACGGAGCTACTTCATTTCATGGAGCTTGATAAGGCCAAGAAAATTAAAGAGTTGTCAAAGGGCAACAGAGGAAGATTGAAGCTGGTTCTCTCTTTAAGCAGGCAGGTTCCAGTTCTGTTGCTGGATGAGCCGTTTTCCGGACTAGACCCGATGGTAAGAGATTCGATCGTTAAGGGGTTGCTCCATTATATTGATTTTGAAAAGCAGACAGTTATTATTGCTACACATGAGATTGCTGAAATAGAGCCAATTTTGGATGATGTTGTTGTTATCAATAAGGGACATTTAGCGGCGCATTTTCATGTTGACCAGCTGAAAGAAGAGCAAGGGTTGTCTATTGTGGAGTGGATGAAGAACAATATCAAACATTCATAAAAAAGGGGAGATAAAATGGGAAGCATTGTTGAACTGAAAAATGTTTCAAAGGTGATTAAAGGCAGGAAAATCATTGATAATTTAAGCTTTAATGTAGAAGCAGGTGAAGTGTTTGGATTTCTTGGCCCAAATGGTGCCGGAAAAACAACGACCATTCGAATGATTGTTGGCCTAATAAACATTTCAGCCGGTGATATTTTAATAAGCGGAAAAAGCATTACCAAGGAATTTGAAAAGGCTGTGCAGCATGTCGGTGCAATCGTAGAAAACCCAGAAATGTATAAATTCCTGTCAGGTTACGATAATCTAGTCCATTATGCTCGGATGACAAGAGGAGTAAGCAAGGAGAAGATTAATGAGGTGGTTGAGCTTGTCGGCCTGACAGATAGAATACGTGACAAGGTTAAAACCTATTCTCTTGGGATGAGACAGAGACTTGGACTTGCTCAAAGCTTATTGCATGATCCAAAAGTTCTAATATTGGATGAGCCGACAAACGGCTTAGATCCAGCAGGAATAAGAGAAATTCGCGACCATTTAAGAATGCTCGCCAGAGATAGAGGGATGGCCGTAATAGTTTCCAGCCATCTGTTGTCGGAAATGGAAATGATGTGTGACCGGATTGGTATTATCCAGCAAGGCAAACTGGTGGATGTCCAATTGGTGAAGGACTTTGTCAACAACACAGAAAAGCTCTATGAAGTGGAAATAGACCGTAGCGACGAAGCTTTAAGTGTTGTACGTGAGTATATGCCTGGCATAGAGGTGTCCAAAAGTGCTGCAGGCATAGAAATCCCAGTAACGAAAGAGCAGATTCCAGCATTGGTAAAACTTCTTTCGGGTCAGGATTTCTCCATTTATGGAATTAAAGAAGTTTCTAAGACACTCGAAGACAGATTCTTAGAAGTAACAAATGAGAAGGGGGAATTGTAATGCTGCAGCTGTTGCAAAATGAATGGATGAAGATATGGAAGCGTGCAGCCACACACGTAATGGTTGTCCTTTTGCTTCTAAGTGTAATCGCTATTGGAGCCATTACGAAGTATCAGGAAAATGGATTATCTGTTCCTGACAATGAAAATTGGCGCCAAGGTTTAGAGATGGAAAACAAGGAATATCAAAAACAGCTCGATGAAGGAACAGTCTCCCCTGATTTAATAGAATATACAAGGTCACAGATTGCCATTAATGAATATCGATTAGAGCATGATATTACTACAAATGTGGATTACTCTGTGTGGGATTTTATATCAGATAGTTCAGAACTCATCTCCTTTGCCGGCTTGTTTACTATTATCATTGCAGCTGGCATAGTTGCAAACGAGTTTGCATGGGGTACGGTAAAGCTGTTGCTAATACGCCCGATTGGAAGAGCCAAAATACTGTTTTCTAAGTATTTGTCCGTAATATTGTTTGGGGTATGTTTAATTTTGGTTCTATTTGGTTTTGCTTTATTGCTGGGCGCCATATTGTTCGGATTCCCAGAGAGCAGCACTCCCTATTTAAATTATCATGACGGAAAAGTGACAGAACAAAGTATGATTCTCCATCTGTTAATAACATATGGACTGAATTCAATCGATCTGCTGATGATTACGACAATGGCGTTTATGATTTCGAGTGTATTCCGCAACAGTTCACTTGCTGTTGGAATCTCGATATTCTTAATGTTTATGGGCGGCACAGTGACCTACATGCTGTCGACAAAGTTTGAATGGGCAAAATATATTTTATTTGCTAATACAGATTTGACTCAGTATTTTGAAGGTACTCCATTAATGGAAGGCATGACATTAACATTTTCAATTGTAATGCTGTGTGTTTATTTCCTGATTTTTCACTTGCTTGCCTTTTTCGTATTCAAGAAAAGAGATGTTGCGGCATAAGTTAGGTTTTTGCGGATGGAATATAACCATCCGCTTTTTGGTGTTTCATCTAAACTTTTTCGTTTATGGGGTAAGTTGCGATATAATAGTTTTTAAAGAAGTGCGAGTAAAGAGGTGTACATATAGTGAATGGAGAACCACTAGCCTATCGAATGCGGCCGACTACCATTGATGAAGTAGTCGGGCAAAAGGATATAATCGGCAAACAAACAGGCTTATATAAAATGATTAAAAATGGTCATGTTCCGTCCATGCTTTTATATGGGGAGCCAGGCATAGGAAAGACCTCCATTGCCTTTGCGATTGCCGGTACGACGAATTTGCCGTTTATTGCCTTAAATGCGACAACAGCAGGCAAAAAGGATGTGGAGGCAGTCGTGGATGAAGCGAGATTAACAGGGAAAGTGCTGCTGTTTCTCGACGAAATTCACCGCTTCAACAAAGCACAGCAAGATTATTTGCTTCCCCATGTGGAAAGAGGGGATATCGTTTTAATCGGTGCAACTACTGAAAACCCGTATCATGATGTGAATCCTGCCATCAGAAGCCGCTGCGGGCAGATTAAGCAGCTTAAAAGATTGACAGATGTTGATATTGAGGAGCTACTTACTAGGGCTATTAAAGAAGAACGGGGTCTAGGCACCCTGTCGATAAAGATAAGCGATGAACAAATAAAAAAAATTGCCCAAGGAACGAATGGAGATGCTCGGAAATCCTTAACCCTTTTAGAGTCTATTGTCTATTCCTCTGATAAAGAAGAAGATACATTTGTTGTAACAGATGAAACAGTCGCACAAATGATTGAAAGAGTCGGAGTTTATGGAGATAAGAAGGGGTCTCATTTCTATAACCTTCTTTCCAGCCTGCAAAAGAGCATTCGCGGAAGCGATGTTGACGCAGCTCTTTATTATCTTGCTCATTTGCTCGAAACAGGTGATCTTGTTGCTGTTAACAGAAGACTGCTTGTAATTGCCTATGAAGATGTCGGTCTTGCGAAAACATCTGTAGGCAATAATGTACTTGCAGCCGTTACAGCAAGTGAGCGGCTTGGATTGCCTGAAGCAAGAATTCCTTTATCTGTTGCTGTTGTAGAAATGTGTTTATCTTCTAAATCAAATGCAGCCTATAAGGCCCTCGATGCAGCAATCGCTGATGTTAGGAGTGGCCATGTTGGGGATATTCCGATGCATCTCCGCGACGGCCATTATGCTGGAAGCAAAGCGCTCGGCCATGTTGGCTATGTGTATCCTCATGATTATCCAATCGGCACATTCGGCGGCTGGGTCAATCAAGAATATTTGCCAGAAAAGCTTAAAGGAACGCAATACTATCAGCCAACTGAGGCGGGAGAAGAGAAAAAGCTTAAGGCTATTTACGAACGGCTGGCAGGATTCCGGACAGAAAACGAGAAAAAACAATAAAGCTTTACCGAATTTAACGATTAAGGGACGTGTAGTTAGTTTTGAAGATTGAAAGAATCGAGCTTCTTCATCTAAAGATGCCGTTGCTGCATCCATTTGTAACAAGTATCGGGAGTTTAATGGAAAAGGACTTCCTGATTATTAAAATGTTCAGCGGCGGGCATGTAGGCTACGGAGAGTCCGTTGCTATGCCAAATCCAGGCTACAGTGAAGAAACTACAGGCACTTCTGTGCATATAATAGAAGAATTTTTAATTCCTCTTTTGTTTAATAGCACCATTAACCATCCAGACGACGTTTCTAATATATTCGCACCAATCAGAAGAAATAATATGGCAAAAGCAGCATTAGAAGGAGCTGTTTGGGATCTTTACAGCAAAAAAAATGGAGTGTCCCTTGCCCATGCACTTGGCGGGACGAGAAAAAGCATTGATGTTGGCGTAAGCATTGGAATAGAGAAGTCGCTAGACGAGCTACTCTTGAAAATCGAAAGATATTTGGCAGATGGCTATAAAAAAATAAAAGTTAAAATAAAGCCAGGCTATGATTTGGAGCCATTGGCGAAAATCAGGGAGAAGTTCGGATTTGGGATTCCTCTTATGGCCGATGCGAATTCAGCATATTCCCTGCAAGATTTGACACATTTAAAAAAATTAGATGCATTCAAGCTGATGATGATTGAACAGCCTTTAGCCTTTGACGACATGATTGACCATGCTGTTCTGCAAAAGGAGCTAAGCACTCCGATTTGTCTGGATGAAAGTATCCATTCAGCTGAGGATGCCCGCAAGGCAATCGAGCTTGGCAGCTGCAGGATTATCAATTTGAAAATTGGCCGCGTCGGCGGTTTGACAGAAGCAAAGAAAATTCATGATTTATGTGATAATTATAATGTTCCTGTCTGGTGCGGAGGAATGCTTGAAGCTGGTGTCGGCAGGGCTCATAATATTGCTATAACCTCGCTTGCGAACTTTACAATTGCCGGTGACACTTCTGCTTCTGATCGCTATTGGAAGGAAGACATTATCCAGCCTGAGGTGATTATGTCTGCTCCAGGAAAAATAGCAGTCCCAACAAAGCCAGGCATCGGTTATGAGCTGAACGAGCAAGTGATTGAAAAATACTTATTAGGAAAAAAGACATTCACAAATAATTAATCAACATACAGCACAATCTCTTGCAATGCTAAGATTGTGCTCCTATGATTTGAAAACACAGAACATTCGGTATATTGGTTGGTAACAGGGAGCGGAGGAAGAACAGTGAAGGATATAGTAATAGATTGGGTGAACAAAAAAGAAGTAGAAATAAAAGCGATGTATCATTATTTGCATGAACATGCAGAGATTAGCTGGGAGGAACATCATACAACAGCTTTTATATGCAAACAGCTTGATTTGCTAGATATACCTTATAAAACTTTTTCGGACCAAACAGGAGCAGTCGGCTATTGGGGCAATAACAGGACCGGACCAACTATCGGTGTGCGCACAGATATAGATGCATTATGGCAAAATGTCGACGGTGTATGGAAGGCAAATCATTCATGCGGCCATGATGCCCATATGACAATTGTACTCTTTACACTCAAATGCCTAAAAGAGCTTGGGGTACAACCGAGAGGAATGATTAAAAGCTTTTTTCAGCCTGCAGAAGAAACAGGCGGCGGTGCCCTTTCTTTTATCAATAAAAATTTATTAGATGATGTGGACTATTTACTTGGGCTTCATTTGCGGCCGATTCAGGAAATGAGGCATAATGAAGCATCTCCAGCTATCTATCACGGAGCAGCAGCGTCATTTAAAGGGCGGGTTTTTGGCTTGCAGGCACATGCCGCCCGTCATCATTTAGGAATAAATGTTATAGACAGTATTACGGCTATTAATACGGCAATCCGCGCTATACCGCTTAATCCTATCATACCTGCATCAGCAAAGATGACCTTCATTCAAGGCGGAGGGAAAAGCTTTAATATCATTCCTGATTATGCAGAATTCGGCATTGATGCGCGAGCACAAACGAATGAAGCAATGAATGACCTTATCGATAAACTAAAGAGGAG
Source organism: Niallia sp. MER 6 (assembly GCF_023714395.1). Classification (NCBI taxonomy): domain Bacteria; kingdom Bacillati; phylum Bacillota; class Bacilli; order Caryophanales; family Bacillaceae; genus Niallia; species Niallia sp. MER 6. Next base: position 230,437 of record NZ_JAMAUK010000003.1, read on the forward strand.
CATCTATCACGCTGGAGAAGCAAATGGAGCTAAAGTAGAGTTAGAGCTCTTGTCTGAGATGCCTGCAGCACAGAAGGATAATGCGATGGAAGAAGCAGTAGCAGGCAGCATTAAAGAAGTGCTTGGTAAAAAAGGACTTGTTCCGCCACCAGTCACACCAGGAGGCGAGGACTTCCATTTTTATGCAAAAAAATTAAAAAACCTACATTCGACAATGATCGGCTTAGGTACAGACCTAAAACCAGGCCTGCACCATCCAAAAATGTCATTTGAACTGGATAGTTTGCTAAATGGCATTAAAATTATGGCATTGTCTGTCATGAGACTGAATGAGTTTACTGCAGATGAAAATTAATGCAATGGCAGCTTTTTAAAAAAGCTGCCTGTTTGTCATGGAAATAACAAAAATACAGCCTTTAATACGAAATTTTACGTAAGCAACCACTTAAAAACCAAAAAAAAGACCAGAAATATGATATCCTATTGAATAGATAGGATATATCATATTCATAATGAAAGTATTAGTGTTGAAGCAAGCGGCGTGAAGAGGGAATATGTTATAATGCATATTGTTCAATTTGCTGCGGATATTTGTAAACATGTAAAGGTGGATATAAAGAATGGAAGCCACATTGAAGATGAGACAGCTTACATGGCGAACGGTAATATTCATTGTCGGCCTGCTTATCATGTCATTTGGAATTGTTCTTTTGATAGAAGCAGACTTAGGTTCTGCTCCGTGGGATGTACTGAATATCGGCTTGTACTACCAACTTGGTTTGACAATTGGGAGCTGGACGATCATTGTCGGCTTTTTTGTCCTTTTTGTAAGTGCAATCCTTTCCAAGTCAATCCCGCAGATCGGTGCATTTCTCAATATGCTGTTAGTAGGTATTTTTATTGATTTATTTTTAATGATGCCATTTATTAAGACACCTCCCACATTACTTGGCAGGGAAGTAATGTTTTTATTTGGTCTTGTTATCATGGCTTATGGAATGGGCTTTTATATCTCTGCGAACCTGGGAGCGGGGCCAAGAGACAGTTTGATGCTTGTATTATCACAAAAGCTTGGCTTAAGTATTTCTAAAACCAGGTTTATCATGGAGGCGGCTGTTCTGTTTTCAGGCTGGCTTATGGGCGGACCTGTATTTTGGGGAACGGTCGCATATGCGGTTATCATCGGTAAAATCGCTGGTTTCAGTATTCCGCAATGCCAGAAATGGACGGAATTGCTGCTGGCAAATGTGAAAAAATCACATCATCGACATAAAAAAATAGCTAATAATAGGAGTGCTGGTTTATGAAAATCTCAACAAAAGGCCGCTACGGCTTAACAATTATGATGGAATTAGCAAAAAAACATGGAGACGGTCCGATTTCCCTTAAGTCAATTGCACAGACAAATGACTTGTCAGAGCATTATTTAGAGCAGCTTGTAGCACCGCTCCGCAACGCAGGATTTGTCCGAAGCATCAGAGGAGCATACGGCGGCTATGTTCTTGGTGACGACCCGAAAAACATCACTGCAGGTGATATCATCCGCACTTTAGAAGGACCAATCAGTCCTGTTGAGGGGATTGAAAACGAGGAGCCTGCTAAAAAAGCTCTATGGATGAAAATCCGTGATGCAGTTAAAGAAGTGCTTGATTCCACAACAATTGAGGACTTGGCGAACCATAAAGAGGAAAATGATACAGATTCATACATGTTCTATATTTAATCGTTGAAACAAATAATTGGAAAGAATGTGCCTATCCTATTACTATAAGATAGTTGCTATTTAGAATAAAACTTTAGTAGGTGAAGAAGTTGGAACATATATATGTGGATCATGCGGCAACGTCGCCGATGCATCCTAAGGTTATCGAAAGAATGCATGAAGTGATGCAATCGATTTATGGAAATCCTTCAAGCATTCACACATTTGGAAGACAGGCCCGAAAGATTATTGATAATGCCAGAGCCAGCCTTGCATCAAGCATAGGAGCGCAAGAGTCGGAAATCATTATCACAAGCGGCGGGACAGAAGCGGATAACCACGCAATATTTGGAGTGGCTGAAAGCTATCAACATCTTGGGAAACATATCATAACAACAGAAATTGAACATCACGCAGTTTTGCATGCATGTGAGGAGCTGGCGAAAAAAGGTTTTGATGTTACCTATCTTCCTGTTAATGAATTTGGTGTGATTGATCTTGATGTGTTGAAAAAGGAATTGCGAGACGATACTATACTTGTGACAATTATGTATGGAAACAATGAAGTTGGCGCAATCCAGCCTATTGCTGAAATAGGAGAAGTCCTAAAAGACCATCAGGCCCTTTTCCATACAGATGCTGTCCAAGCTTACGGTATGGAGGAAATTGATGTGAAGAAGCAGCATATCAATCTTCTGTCCGTTTCTTCTCATAAAATCAATGGCCCTAAAGGAATTGGTTTCCTTTATATTGAAAATGGCATTCAGCTTTCACCACGCTTATTTGGCGGTGAACAGGAAAGAAAGCGCAGAGCTGGTACGGAAAATGTTCCAGCAGTAGCAGGCTTTCAACTGGCCGCAGAAATCGCCATTTCTGAGAGACAGGAAAAAAAGCAAAAGTATGAAAGCTTTAAAAAAACGCTTGTTCAAACATTGGAAGAAAATAAAATTGAGTTTGTGCAAAACGGATTAGTTGAAAATATGCTGCCACATGTTTTAAACTTAAGCTTTCCTGGAACAAATGTAGAGGCACTGCTCGTAAATCTTGATTTGGCAGGCATTGCTGCTTCAAGCGGTTCTGCTTGTACAGCAGGCTCTATCGATCCTTCCCATGTACTCGTAAGCATGTTTGGCGAGAACTCAGAAAGGACGAAGAACTCTATTCGATTTAGCTTCGGGTTATACAATACAGAAGAACAGATCAAAAAGGTCGGATCTGAGCTGTCTAAAATCGTGCAAAGATTAACAGGCAATAAGCTTATCTGACTAGCTTGAACTGTATTCTTCCAAATAGATAGGACTATGGAATACAGGGGGGAATGAAATGGAAAAAGCACCAAAAGATACACGCGTAGTTGTCGGCATGTCAGGTGGAGTCGATTCCTCTGTTGCTGCACTGCTTTTAAAAGAGCAAGGCTATGACGTTATCGGCATATTTATGAAAAACTGGGATGATACAGACGAATTCGGCGTCTGCACAGCAACAGAGGACTATGAGGATGTTATCCGTGTCTGCAATCAACTGGGTATCCCTTATTATGCGGTCAATTTTGAAAAGCAATATTGGGATAAAGTATTCACTTACTTCCTTGATGAATATAAGGCAGGAAGAACGCCAAACCCTGACGTTATGTGCAACAAAGAAATCAAGTTCAAGGCGTTTTTAGAGCATGCAATGAGTCTTGGCGCAGATTATTTGGCTACAGGGCATTATGCGCAAGTTGTCAGAGAAGATGGCAAAGTCCGCATGCTGCGCGGCAAGGACGAAAATAAAGATCAAACGTATTTCCTTAACCAATTGACAGAAGAGCAGTTAAGCAAGGTTATGTTCCCAATTGGCGGGATGGAAAAATCAAAGGTGCGGGAGCTGGCTGCTAAAGCGAACTTAGCGACGGCAACGAAAAAGGACAGCACAGGTATCTGCTTTATCGGCGAACGGAACTTTAAGGAGTTCTTGAGCGGTTACTTGCCTGCACAAAAAGGAAATATGGAAACATTCGATGGCAAGGTTGTTGGTAAACACGATGGTTTAATGTACTATACAATCGGGCAAAGACACGGTCTTGGCATCGGCGGAAGCGGTGATCCTTGGTTCGTTATCGGCAAAGACTTGCAAAGAAATGTGCTGTATGTAGGTCAAGGGTTCCATCATGATATGCTTTACTCTGACAGCATTATTGCTGATAATGTGAGCTGGGTTTCTAATGATTCAACTCCAAAAACATTCGAATGTACAGCTAAATTCCGCTATCGTCAACCAGATAATAAAGTGACAGTGGAACTGCTCGATGATTCGAAAGTGAAAGTAACTTTCCATGAACCAATTCGTGCAGTTACGCCAGGACAAGCAGTTGTCTTCTATCAAGGAGAAGAATGCCTTGGCGGCGGAACAATAGATAAAGTGTACCGCAACAACGAGCAATTAACATATGTAGGCTGATAAAAAAGAGAAACTTGCTGCTTTTCCTTTGGAATTAAGCAGCTGTTTCTCTTTTTTTTAAGAAAGAAATGCAGAGTGAATTGGAAGATTTCCATTAGGCTAAAATATGCTATACTTTTAGTGAGAAACGGAGTGTGTTTATAAGTGGAGACAAATCAATTAGGAATTAAATATATGCAAGAAGGCAAATTTGAAGAAGCAGCAAAAGTGTTTATGGAAGAAATTGAAAAGAACCCTGCTAACGCAGTATCATATGTTAACTTTGGAAATGTGCTGTCAGCGTTGGGTGATTTAAGCAGAGCTGTTTCCTTCTATGAAAAAGCGATAGAAATTGATCCAGATATGGCCGCAGCTTACTATAGTGCAGGAACAGTCTATTTTGAACAGGAGGAGCTTGAGTCTGCTAAAGCGATGTTCGAGACAGCACTTGAGAAAGGACTCGAATCGAGTGACAACTATTTCATGCTGGGCATGACATATATAGGGTTGGAAAAATCGATTCTTGCTATTCCCTTTCTGCAGCGTGCCGTTGAGCTGAACAGTGAGGATGCAGAAGCATTGTTCCAGCTTGGTTTATGCCTTGCGCAAGGGGAATATATTGATGAAGCAATGGAGAAATTTACAAGCTGCATTGAGTTAGACCCAGAGCATGCAGATGCTTATTATAATCTTGGTGTTGCATATGGATTTAAGGAACAGGAAGAAAAAGCGCTTGAGATGTTTAACAAAGCATTGGAAATTCAGCCTGATCATCAGCTGGCTCAAATGGGAAAACAAATTCTCGGAGGCTGATTGTATTTTAAAAAATTTAAAAGAAGGGGGAGAAAAAATTGGAAGAGCAAAATTCACTGGATCTTTTCGAGGAGCAGGGTAAGTATGTGAAGGGGCGCCATCTTGTCACGATATTTCACAACGAAGATAATCTTTATACCGTGCTCAGGATAAGGGTAGATGAAACGAATGACAGCTATGAAGATAAGGAAGCCGTTGTCACAGGATATTTGCCGAAGATGCATGAAAATGATACATATACATTCTTTGGTGAATTTAAAGACCATCCCCGCTTTGGACTCCAATTCCAGGTCTCCTCTTTCCGAAAAGAGATGCCGCAGACAAAACAAGGGGTTATCACCTATCTGTCTAGTGAGCTATTTAAAGGAATCGGCCAGAAAACAGCAGAGAACATCGTGGACACTTTAGGGGAAAATGCCATCTCTAAAATTTTGAATGAACCATCTTTGCTTGATACTGTTCCCAAACTTCCTCCAGACAAGGCGAAGCTTCTTTATGATACGCTCATGCAGAATCAAGGGCTGGAGCAGGCGATGATATCGTTGAATCAGTATGGTTTCGGGCCGCAGCTATCCATGAAAATTTACCAGACTTATAAGGAAAACACATTGGAGGTTATCCAGTCCAACCCTTATAAGCTTGTAGAGGATGTAGAAGGAATCGGTTTTGGTAAAGCAGATGACTTAGGCTTTCAGATTGGCCTGATTGGTAGCCATCCTGACAGAATTAAAGCAGGCTGCCTCTATGTGCTCGAGCTTGGCAGCAGCCAGGAGGGACATGTCTACCTGGAAGCAGAATATGTGCTGTACAGAGTAAAGGATCTTCTCGAGGAAAATAAACAGGAGCAAGTAGACTTTTCAGCTATTGCAGACCAGATTGTCTTGCTTCAGGAAGAAAAGAAAATCATCGTCGAAGATAAGAAGATTTTCCTGCCTTCCCTTTATTACTCAGAAAAAGGCCTTGTTCGGCATATTAAAAGAGTGATGGAACAGAAGGAATACGAAGATCAGTTTCCAGAATCGGAATTTTTGCTTGCACTCGGAAATTTGGAAGACAGGCTTGGAGTTCAATATGCACCATCACAAAGGGAAGCCATCCAAACAGCACTGATGGCGCCGATGCTTATGCTGACAGGCGGACCGGGGACAGGAAAAACCACGGTTATAAAAGGGATTGTAGAGCTTTATGGTGAACTGCATGGCTGCAGCCTTGATCCGAAGGATTACAAAAAGGAAGAACCTTTTCCTTTTATTTTAGCGGCTCCCACAGGAAGAGCAGCTAAAAGGATGACAGAATCGACTGGTTTACCTGCTGTCACCATTCATCGTCTGTTAGGCTGGAACGGAAGCGGCGGTTTTGACAAGGACGAGGAGAATCCTCTTGAAGGAAAAATCATTATTGTTGATGAAACCTCCATGGTTGATATTTGGCTAGCTTTTCAGCTGTTTAAAGCATTGCCAGCCAATATTCAAGTCATTCTTGTCGGAGATGAAGACCAGCTTCCGTCTGTTGGACCAGGCCAGGTGCTGAAGGATTTGCTGGCATCAAGCTGCATTCCGACAGTCCGGCTTTCTGATATTTACAGGCAGAGTGAAGGTTCTTCTATCATTGAACTTGCTCATGAGATAAAGGACGGCAGATTGCCAAGTAATTTAACTCAGCAGCAAACAGACAGGTCCTTCATTAAATGTGCCTCTGGACAAATAGCACAGGCTATAGAGAAGGTTGTCCTCAACGCGAAGAAAAAGGGCTATGCGCCAATGGATATTCAAGTTCTGGCACCGATGTACAGAGGCCCTGCAGGAATAGACCGCCTCAATGTCATTCTCCAGGAAATATTGAACCCAAATCCAGATGGAACACGTAAGGAATTGAAGTTCGGCGATGTTAAATACCGAATTGGCGATAAGGTGCTGCAACTCGTTAATCAGCCAGAAAACAATGTCTATAATGGAGATATGGGAGAAATTGTATCCATCTTTTATGCAAAGGAAAATACAGAAAAACAAGACATGGTTATTGTCTCCTTCGATGGAATTGAAGCAACTTATACTAGGCAGGATTTAAATCAAATTACCCATGCTTATTGCTGTTCTGTTCATAAGTCCCAAGGTAGTGAATTTCCAATTGTTATTATGCCGATTGTAAAAAGCTACTATAGGATGCTGCGGAGAAACTTAATATATACCGGCATTACAAGAAGTAAACAATTTTTAATATTGCTTGGCGAAGTGGATGCGATGGAAATAGGGGTAGGCCGAAATGATGAGCTGAACCGCCAAACTTCCCTGCAGGAAAAGCTGAAAGAAGTCTTTTCTCATAGTGATGCAGATATCGAGGCAGCAGAAGAAGATGTTTCCTTGTTTTACAGTGATCGGATAATGGAAATTGATCCGCTTATCGGAATGGAGAATGTCACTCCATATGATTTTATGCCAGCTCAAGAAAGCTGACACAATAAACGATTAGTGGAAATGTTTGTATCACATTGTTTTTATATAAAGAAGCAAGCTATAGATGTCATTCTAAAGGAATGGCATCTGTTTTTTTTTGAGAAGAAAACAGCATTAAAAAGCCGGCTCCTATAAAAAAAGCAATGAGATGTTTATTTATGGTATGAATTGGACACACTGGAAACACCAGTGACAACCATTTTGAGAAATGGCTGTCTATAAACTTATTGTTAGAGGTGTTTTCAGATGTTAGTCTGTCCAAATTGCCAAAGCAAAGATATCGGGAAAATTGGAATCAGCCAGTATTATTGCTGGAACTGTTTTATTGAGCTGTCATTAGTAAAAGGGGTTATCCATACACATCAAGTGGAAGAGGATGGAAGCCTTAGTTCATTAGATGACTTGTTCGAGGAAGACAATCGCAGATACAGTTAAGAAATCAGGAGGCGTGTAATTCGCCTCCTTTATTTGTATAAATTACCTCCTTTTCACACAAATTATGGGTGGGAGGAGTGTAGAATGGAAATAAGAGTCAAGTGGTATTATCGCTTAGCATTTACACTATTGCTGTTTATTGTAGTTTTTATCTTTTTTAAATTATCTCCAATTTGGACTCCAATCTTGCAGCTGTTGATGAAGGTGATATTTCCTTTCGTCCTTGGTGCATTTATTACCTATTTGCTTCATCCGATTGTTGAAAAAATCCACGAAATGGGACTGCATCGCGGCCTTGCTGTGGCATTTATATATATCCTCTTTTTTGGAGGAGTCGGCTATGGACTTTATAAGTGCATTCCGATTTTCATTGAGCAGATGAGAGAGCTGACAGAAAATGCGCCAGAGCTTGCAAACCAGTACAGAAGCTGGATTGACTATATACAAGAGCGAACAAGGGCATGGCCTGATAATTTGCAGACGAAGGTTGATAAAGGGATTGAATCTTTTGAAGTTAAGCTGGATGGATTGCTGACAAAGCTTATTAAAGGTATCATGGGTTTTGTTAATTCATTCGTAATTATGATGTTAATACCGTTTATTTCTTTTTACATGTTAAAGGATATTGAAGCAGTAAAAAGAGCGGCCTTGCTTTTAACTCCTAACAAATGGCGTGAAAGCAGTGTTTTATTTTTGAAGGATGTAAATCAGTCTTTGGGCAGCTATATAAGAGGACAGCTGCTAGTTTGTTTTATCATTGGCAGTCTATCATCGATTTCCTTTTATTTTTTTGATTTAAAGTACCCGCTAGTATTAGGAATAATCATCGGAATTACCAATGTTATTCCTTACTTCGGACCCATTATAGGGGCAATTCCAGCCGTTATAATTGCAAGTACAATGTCTGTTAAAATGCTGATCATTGTTGTTATCATCATTGTAGTGCTGCAGTTTTTGGAAGGTAACATCCTTTCGCCCTTTATTGTTGGGAAAAGCTTGCATATGCATCCTCTATTTATTATGTTTGCCCTGCTCCTTGGTGGAGAGGTAGGCGGTATTGTCGGAATGGTAGTAGCAGTTCCTGTCCTTTCTATTTTGAAAGTAGCAATCATGCATTTGCACGTTCATTTTGGAAAAACCACTAATCCTTAGCATTCTTAAGTGATTCACATGTTGACAATTGCAGAGAAAAATCAGTATAATTCGAGAGAAGAACATAGTGACAAAATGATGATAGAATCAAGTAGATTATAGTCCACTTTAGGCGTATGCTAAATAGAGAGGTGTTCCCGTGGCTGAAAGGAACATAAGTGAAGGATAGTCGAAAGCTAATTCTTGAATGCAGTTAATACCTGCCGTCCATCCGCGTTAAGGAGATTTGAGAAATGGCAGTGTTTTGCCATAAATCAGGGTGGTACCACGAGCATACTTTCGTCCCTGTCCAGGGATGGGGGTTTTTTTTATGCTTTAAAATTATTACTCCTAATCAATATTTAAGGAGTCATACATAGAAGGAGGCAAACTTTTTATGAAAGTATTAACAGGGGCAGAAATTAGAAGAAAGTTCCTTGATTTTTTCCAAGAAAAAGGGCATAGTGTGGAACCTAGTGCATCATTAGTTCCTCATGAAGATCCTTCTTTGCTTTGGATCAACAGCGGTGTTGCAACATTGAAAAAATATTTCGATGGCCGTGTAATCCCGGAAAATCCGCGAATTACAAATGCACAAAAATCAATTCGCACAAATGATATTGAGAATGTCGGAAAAACCGCAAGGCACCAAACATTCTTTGAAATGCTTGGAAACTTCTCAATTGGAGATTATTTCAAAGAGGAAGCAATTGATTGGGCTTGGGAGTTTTTAACAGACGACAAGTGGATTGGTTTTGACAAAGAGAAACTATCTGTCACAGTGCATCCTGAGGATGAAGAAGCATATGCGTTATGGCGCGACAAAATAGGGATTCCTGAAAGCCGCATTATTCGTTTAGAAGGAAACTTTTGGGATATCGGGGAAGGTCCAAGTGGGCCGAATACAGAGATTTTCTATGATCGTGGTCCAGAATACGGAAATGATTTAAATGACCCAGAACTATATCCAGGCGGCGAAAATGACCGTTATTTAGAAGTATGGAATCTTGTTTTCTCTGAATTTAACCATAATCCAGATGGAACATACACACCACTTCCAAAGAAAAATATTGATACAGGGATGGGACTTGAGCGCATGGCTTCTGTTGTGCAAAATGTTCCAACCAATTTTGATACAGATCTTTTTACACCAATTATTGCGGCAACAGCACAAATTGCTGATGTGAAATATGGTGCAGATAAGGAAACAGATGAAGCATTTAAGGTAATTGCTGACCATATTCGTACAGTTGCATTCGCAGTAGGTGACGGAGCGTTGCCTTCTAATGAGGGCAGAGGATATGTTTTAAGAAGATTGCTGCGCAGAGCTGTCCGCTATGCGAAAAAGATCAATATCCACCGCCCGTTCATGTTTGAGCTAGTACCTGTTGTTGGTGAAATCATGTTTGATTACTATCCGACAGTGAAAGAGAAAGCCGACTTTATTCAAAAAGTAATGAAGAGCGAAGAAGAGCGCTTCCATGAGACATTGAATGAAGGTCTCTCCATTCTTGGGGAAGTAATGGAAAAGGCGAAGAAGTCTAACAGCTTGGTTATTTCAGGTGAAGATGTATTCCGTCTTTATGACACATATGGTTTCCCTGTAGAATTGACAGAGGAATATGCAGAAGAGCAAGGCATGAAAATTGACCATGAAGGCTTTGAGAAAGAAATGGAAAGCCAGCGTGACCGAGCTCGTAAGGCACGTCAAGAAGTGGGAAGCATGCAAGTTCAATCGAGTGTTCTTGGGGAAATCAAAGTGGAAAGTGAATTCGTTGGCTATCAATCTCTAACTGCTTCTGCTGTTGTATCTGCTTTGCTAGTAGATGGAGAGGTAGTAGAGAAAGCAGAAGAAGGCCAAGAAATCCAGTTCATTTTGGATAAGACACCATTCTATGCGGAAAGCGGCGGACAAATTGCAGACGCTGGAACCATTTCATCAGAAGCTGTTACTATTTTGGTCCAAGATGTTCAAAAAGCACCAAACGGACAAAACCTGCACCGAGGCATCGTGCAATCAGGTGTTATAACAGTTAATGACGAAGTGGAAGCTGCTGTTGACAGAAGCAACCGTTCAAAAATCGTTAAAAACCATACGGCAACACATTTGCTTCATCAAGCATTAAAGGATGTGCTTGGAACGCATGTTAACCAAGCAGGTTCTCTAGTACAAACAGACCGTTTGCGTTTTGACTTCTCTCATTTCGGACAAATTACAGCAGAAGAGCTTGAAAAAATTGAAAAAATCGTTAATGAAAAAATTTGGGAAAGTATTGCTGTTCAAATTGATTATAAAGATATCGAGGAAGCAAAAGCGATGGGAGCAATGGCTTTATTCGGCGAAAAATACGGAAAAGTTGTTCGTGTTGTTCAAGTTGGCGATTACAGCCTTGAGCTATGCGGTGGGTGTCATGTTGATAACACATCCACAATCGGTTTGTTCAAAATAATTTCAGAAGCTGGTATTGGTGCAGGTACAAGAAGGATCGAAGCTGTAACAGGACAAGCTGCTTACCAACAGTTGACAGATCAGCTTAACATCTTGAAGGATGCAGCAAGCAAGCTGAAAACAAACCCGAAAGATGTCGGCACTAGAATTGAGACAATTCAAGCAGAGCTGAAACAGCTTCAGCGTGAAAACGAGTCGCTTGCAGCAAAACTAAGCAACATTGAAGCAGGCAACCTAGTTGACCAAGTAAAAGACGTTAATGGAGTTAATGTTCTTACAGCAAGCATTAAAGGTGTGGACATGAACAACTTGCGCACAATGGCTGATGACTTGAAGCAAAAGCTTGATTCTGGAATCATTGTTCTTGGCAGCGTAAATGAAGATAAAGTAAACTTAATTGCTGCTGTTACGAAAGACTTGATGGACAAAGGTTACCATGCTGGTAAGATCATCAAAGAAGTGGCAACACGCTGCGGCGGTGGCGGCGGAGGACGTCCGGACATGGCTCAAGCTGGCGGAAAAGACCCTCAAAAATTGCAAGAAGCGCTAAACTATGTTGAGGAATATATCAAATCCATTTGATAATGTGGGCAAGTAGTGTAAAATGTAGGTATCAATTAACAGAATCTGTCTGAAAATAGGGGTGTTGTAAATGAGCTCATTCGACAAAACAATGAGATTCAATTTTCCTGAAGAACCATATGAACATGACGTAAAAGAAGTGTTGAATCAAGTATATGATGCTCTTCAAGAAAAAGGCTATAACCCAATTAATCAAATTGTCGGTTATCTACTTTCAGGAGACCCTGCATACATCCCGCGCCATATGGATGCACGAAATATTATGCGCAAACTAGAGCGTGACGAGATTATTGAAGAGCTTGTTAAGTTCTACTTAAAACAGCAGCGAGAGGATTAAAGAAATGCGAACAATGGGCTTGGATGTAGGCTCAAAAACGGTAGGGGTTTCAATTAGTGATGCTTTTGGGTGGACAGCCCAAGGCATTGAAACTGTAAAAATCGACGAAGAGAAACAAGAATTCGGATTAGACCGTTTAGGAGTATTGATTGTTGAGCATGATGTAAGTAAAATAGTGGTTGGCCTTCCAAAAAACATGAATGGCAGCATCGGCTTTCGCGGTGAAGCAAGCCAACATTTCGGCAAGCTTCTTGAAGAAAGATTCGGTCTACCAGTTGTATTTTGGGATGAGCGACTGACGACGATGGCTGCTGAAAGAGTCCTTCTTGAAGCAGATGTCAGCAGAAAAAAAAGGAAAAAAGTAATTGATAAGATGGCAGCATCTATGATATTACAAGGCTATTTAGATAGCCAGAAATGATGAGGTGAAAGTAATGGAACACGGAGAAACTAATACAATTACAGTAGTGGACGAGCAAGGAAACGAACAATTATGCGAAATTTTGTTCACATTTGAATCAGATGAATTTGGAAAATCATATGTTCTTTATTACCCAATCGGGGAAGATGACGGTGAAGACGACGAAATCGACATTCATGCATCTTCATTTATCCCGAACGAAGAAACTGGCGATGGTGAGCTATCTCCTATCGAAACAGATGAAGAGTGGGATTTAGTAGAGGAAATGCTTAACACATTCCTTGCTAACGAAGAAGAAGAATAAGAAACAGATGGGGGACAGCAATGGTGCTGTCCCTTTTTTTATGCTTGAAAACGGTCGTGGACAATGGCATAAATATGGAGGGTTTTGTTTGTGGATATTATTTCCAAACACTATTCTCCGATAGTAAAATAGACTTCATTCGCTATTTTTTTCACTTTCTTTGTTAGAATATAGTATAATTAGTCGAGATATGGTTTTATTATAGGTAATACATACCCGGTTTTAGGAGGGAAAGATAATTGTCAATAAAAGAGGGGAATAATGAAGGAAAAAATAAAAAAGAAATGTTTTTTGAGAAGATAGCGGAAAGACGAAATGAAGCAAAAACAATCAGGAGATTCGTTGGCTTAACCATTCTCGTACTTGCTGTCGTAATTGCAGCTGTGTCACTAACCAGTTATTTTTATATTAAATCAAGCTTAGAACCAGTGGACCCTGGCAGCAAAAAAGAAATCATTGTTGATATTCCAATCGGTTCAAGTGTCTCCTATATAGCTCAGACGTTAGAGGACAGCGGACTTGTTAAAAACGCGCGAGTATTTAAATACTATGTAAAGTTTAAAAACGAATCAGAGTTCATGGCAGGGGAGTATCATATGAATCCCTCGATGACTTTCCAGGAAATCATCGAAAGCTTAAAGACTGGTAGAATCATGCAGGAGCCGGTATTTACTATGACGATACCGGAGGGTAAACAGCTTGACGAGATTGCAGCTGTGATAGCTGATAAGACAAAGCAGCCTGAGAAGGAAGTTTTCAAAAGTTTAAATGATGAAAAGTTCATTCAGTCATTAATGGAAAAGTATCCGTCCATTTTGACAACAGAGGTTTGGGCTAAAGATATTAAGTATCCATTAGAAGGATATCTTTTCCCTGCTACGTATGCTTTCTACAAAAAGGACCCTAGCCTCGATGAGATTGTTTCTACCATGCTTGATAAGACGCAAAGCGTTGTGGAGAAGTACAGGCAGGATATTGAAAGAGAAGATATGACTGTTCATCAATTCTTGACTATGTCATCCTTGATTGAAGAGGAAGCAACAGAAAAGGCAGACAGAGATAAAATTGCGAGTGTGTTTTATAACCGCATAGATGAAGGAATGCCGCTGCAAACAGATCCGACGGTCCTGTATGCACAAGGCAAACATAAAGCAAGAGTCACATACAAGGATTTAGAAGTAGATTCTCCGTATAATACGTATAAAAATAAAGGGTTGACGCCAGGGCCTATCTCCAATTCAGGTACGATGTCCATGGAAGCAGCGCTTCATCCAGCTGATACCGACTTTTTATACTTCCTGGCATCCAGTGATGGAACTGTATATTTTTCGAGCACACTTGATGAGCATAACTCATTAAAGGCAAAATATATTACAAATAATTAAAACGATGTGGGGAGAGCATGATTAATTAGCTTTCCCCAGCGTTTTATGTTAAAATAGTACAAGTGTTTTTAAACAGGAACAAGTTATACGTAATTAACAAATTTGGCATACACCGCAAAGTTAGGTTCTTAATAAAAGAAGCTAACATTTTTCAGGTGGAGGGAAACAATTCCTGAAAATTTAGCCATTTAAAAAGAGACATTCAGTAACGTCTGGCAAATGTAAATAGAGGTGAATTCTGTTGCAGAATGAAGAACAAGTGCTGAAATATATCGAGAATTTAATTCCAGATAGAAGTGAAGCCTTTTTAGGTATTGAAAAGTATGCTGAGGAAAATGAAGTCCCAATTATGGAGCTTGTAGGCATTGAAACATTGCTTCAGCTGTTAAGAATGCAGCAGCCCAAAAAAATTCTCGAAATTGGGACAGCGATAGGATATTCTGCACTGCGGATGGCAGACGCTTTGCCAGAATGCAAGATTGTATCCATTGAGCGTGATGAGGACCGATATAATGTGGCCTTATCCAATGTGGAGACATTGAACAAAAGCTCACAAGTTCACTTCATTAAGGGTGATGCGTTAGAAGTGGAGAATCTTGTGCAGGAGCACGGTCCTTTTGATGCCTTATTCATAGATGCTGCAAAAAGCCAATATCGGAAGTTTTTTGATATATACTCCAAGATGCTTTCCCCTGAAGGCGTGATTTTTACGGATAATATCTTATTCCACGGGCTTGTTGTGGAGGAAAATATAGACAGCCGGAATGTAAGGCAGCTTGTCCGAAAAATTAAGGATTTTAATCAATGGCTAATGCAGCATCCAGATTACCATACAGCAATACTGCCTGTTGGTGATGGATTAGCAATTAGCAAAAAGAGGAGATAAAAAATGAAAAAACCTGAATTGCTCGTTACACCAATTACGGTTGAAGACATTATTCCACTGATCGAAAGCGGAGCAGATGCCTTTGTGATCGGTGAACAGAAATTTGGATTGCGTTTAGCAGGAGAATTTAAGCGCGATGATGTAAAAAAAGCGATTGAACTTGCCCATGGACGAAACAAGAAGGTATATGTAGCTGTCAACGGTCTTTTTCACAATGAAAAAATAGATGACCTTTATGATTATATTGCTTTCTTAAGAGATGTGAATGCGGACAGCATTATTTTTGGTGATCCGGCAGTTCTTATGGTGGCGCGTGAAGTTGCCCCAGACATGAAACTGCATTGGAACACAGAAACCACTGGAACTAACTGGTATACTTGCAATTACTGGGGGAAAAAAGGTGCTAAACGAGCGGTGCTCGCACGGGAACTGAGCATGGATGCAATCATTGAGATGAAAGAGAATGCAGAAGTCGAATTGGAAATCCAAGTTCACGGCATGACGACAATGTTCCAATCAAAGCGCACCCTTTTAGGGCATTACTTCCAACATCAGGGCAAAGAGCAAGATATGGCCGATAAACAGAAAGACAGGGATTACTTCCTCCATGATAAAGAGAGAGAGAACAAGTATCCGATCTTTGAAGACGAAAACGGCACACATATTATGAGTCCTAATGATATTTGCATTGTTGATGAATTGCAGGAATTGATAGAAGCAGGCATCGATTCTTTTAAGATAGACGGTATTTTAAAGGATTCTGCTTATATTCAAAAAGTGACGAGCATTTATCATCGAGCAATAACGATGTTTGTAAATAATCCTGATCAGTACGATGAGGAAAAGGATAATCTACTAGCAGAAATTGAACAGATACAGCCGGCAAATAGACCGTTGGACACAGGATTTTTCTTTAAAGAAACAGTGTATTAATAATTAGGAGGAGTACAGACGATGACAGCAGTGAAAACACCTATCTCTGAAATTCGAGACGGTAAAAGAATCATTGTCAAAAAGCCGGAGCTTTTGGCGCCTGCAGGCAATCTTGAAAAATTGAAGATAGCCGTTGCTTATGGAGCTGATGCGGTTTTTATCGGAGGCCAAGAATATGGACTCCGTTCTAACGCTGGAAATTTCACTTTCGAGGAAATGAAAGAGGGAGTGGAATTTGCAAAAAACTATGATGCGAAAATATATGTAACAACAAATATTTTTGCGCATAATGAAAATATCGACGGACTGGAAGAATATCTGCTTGGATTAAAAGAAGCAGGCATTCACGGCATTATTGTTGCTGATCCGCTCATTATTGAAACATGCCGCAGAGTAGCACCTGAAATAGAAGTACACTTAAGCACACAGCAGTCTCTTTCCAACTGGAAAGCTGTTCAGTACTGGAAGGAAGAGGGCTTAGAAAGAGTTGTGCTTGCCCGTGAAACCAGTGCAGAAGAAATCCAGGAAATGAAAGAAAAAGTCGATATTGAAATCGAGACATTCATTCATGGAGCAATGTGTATTGCGTATTCTGGAAGATGCACACTAAGCAATCATATGACAGCAAGGGATTCTAACAGAGGCGGATGCTGTCAATCATGCCGTTGGGATTATGATCTGTACAGACTGGAAAACACAGAAGAAAAGCCGCTTTTCTCTGAAGAGGATGCACCTTTTGCGATGAGTCCTAAAGACCTTAAGCTCATTGAATCGATTCCCCGCATGATTGAACTGGGCATTGACAGTCTGAAAATTGAAGGTCGTATGAAATCTATTCACTACGTGGCAACAGTTGTCAGCGTGTACCGTAAAGTAATTGATGCTTACTGTGCTGATCCTGATAATTTTGTTATTGACGAAGAATGGCTGAAAGAGCTGGATAAATGTGCAAACAGAGAAACAGCACCAGCATTCTTTGAAGGGCAGCCAGGGTATAAAGAGCAAATGTTTGGTAATCATAGCAAAAAGACAACTTTTGATTTTGTTGGACTTGTTCTTGATTATGACAAAGAGGAAAAGATTGTAACGCTGCAGCAGCGCAACTTCTTTAAACCAGGACAGGAAGTAGAATTCTTCGGTCCAGAAATATCTAATTTTACGACAGTTATTGATACGATATGGGATGAAAAAGGCAATGAGCTTGATGCAGCCCGCCATCCGCTGCAAATTGTTAAATTTAAAGTGGATCACCCTGTATTTCCAAATAACATGATGAGAAAGGAGCTCTAAAGCATGCAGCGCAAACCAGTTGTAATTGGTGTCGCAGGTGGCTCCGGATCAGGAAAAACAAGCGTGACCAAAGCTATTTTTGAGCATTTTCAAGGACATTCCATCCTGATGATTGAACAGGATTATTATTATAAAGATCAATCACATCTTCCATTTGAAGAAAGACTAAAAACAAATTATGATCATCCGTTGGCATTTGATACAGAATTATTAATTGAACATATCCAAACATTGCTTAAGTATGAAAAAATCGATAAACCTGTATATAATTACGCCATGCATACGAGATCAGATGAGACAATACTTGTCGAACCTCGTGATGTTATTATTGTGGAAGGCATTCTTATTTTAGAGGATGAAAGACTTCGCAATCTAATGGACATGAAGCTGTACGTGGATACAGATGCAGATTTGCGCATTATTAGAAGGCTTGTTAGGGATATTCAAGACAGAGGTAGAACAATGGACTCTGTTATTGATCAGTATGTGAGTGTTGTAAGACCGATGCATAATCAATTTATTGAGCCGACAAAACGCTATGCTGATATCATCATTCCAGAAGGCGGTCAAAATCACGTTGCTATCGACTTAATGGTAACGAAGATACAGACGATTCTTGAGCAAAAATCGTTATTATAAGCTCTGTAATTTATTTTTTCCCGAGAGAAATGATAAGGTTTTTTAAAATCTTTGATTTTACCTTTTAACCCCTTTTATATAAAGGATTAGAGGCATTATTATTTCCCTAAAATAATGCATTTTAGGGAATAATTATTCTTTTTTTGAAAGAAAATGCTTTCTTTTTTTCGGAATACGTATTAAACTCATCCTATTAGTAATTTAGCTTGAGTTTACATCATCAACTTTAATACATACCATAAACCAACAATCAAAATATATAGATTGTGCTGGATACTTTAAGGAGTGAACATTTTGGCTATCGAAAAAGAATTTCCAATGACATTGGCTGGTAAAGAGAAACTGGAACAAGAACTAGAACAATTAAAAACGGTTAAACGTAAAGAAGTCGTTGAACGTATTAAAATAGCGCGCAGCTTCGGAGACTTATCAGAGAATTCGGAATATGATTCTGCAAAAGAAGAGCAAGCGTTTGTAGAAGGACGCATCACTACAATTGAAAACATGATCCGCAATGCGAAGATCATCTCAGAAGATGAATTAGATCGTGACACTGTTTCACTAGGTAGTTCTGTTACTTTCATTGAGCTTCCTGATGGTGACGAAGAAACATACACAATTGTGGGCAGTGCAGAAGCTGATCCGTTCGAAGGTAAAATCTCCAATGATTCACCGATTGCAAAAAGCCTAATCGGCAAAAAAGTCGGCGATAAAGTAGTTGTTCAAACACCTGGTGGAGAAATGAATGTAGAAATCGTTACAATTAAATAACAATTTCACGGTAATTGTTTGAAAAAAGGACACCTCGTCAACACTCTTGATGAGGTGTTTTTTTATGTGGAGAAAGAGAGCAATATTTATCGGTGTATTTTTTATTTGTATGCTTGTTGTGCTGCTTGCAAGACTTGTGCAAATACAGCTTGTGGAAACAGAACATTTTACTAAACATAATATTAACTTAGTGGAAGCTAGTGTGAAGCAACGATCACAGGAGATGGTACTGGATAACGGCCGCGGGGGATTTTTGGACAGAAATGGGGAGTCGCTGACACAGCAAACGAAAACAGTTCTTATTCTATTTCCGTTTTTAAAAAATATGGAATGGGACAGTAGAAAAATTGCGGATATTATTGGGACAACTGAATATACTTTAACGAAAACGATAGCGGAGGCAAAAGAGCCTGTAGTCCTTGGTGGCAGCAAGCCGGTAGAGCTTTCCGCAAAACAAATGACCGATATTAATAATTTGAAAATTCCCGGTGTATTTGCCGTTAATAAAAAATTCAGGGTCCAAAATGAGTTAGCTGAACAACTGTTAGGGATTACCGGTCAAAATGAAGCAGAGCTTGAAATAAGATACCCTGACAAAAAACTGTCTTATGACACATTAATCGGGTTAACGGGACTAGAAAAAAGCTTTGATGAGTTTCTTCTCCCAGATGGAGAATCTAAGCTTGTCTATCATGTCGATGCCACAGGAGGTCCGTTGTTTGGAACGAACGTTAAATATGTGGAGCCTGGCAATCCATTTTATCCTGTAAATATTAAAACGACCATTGATAAAGAATTACAAGAAGTGGCAGAAGAGCTGGTGGACAAGCATAATATCAAAAAAGGCGGACTTGTGCTTTTAGATATAGAGACAAATTCAGTTGCCGCTATGGTATCTCGTCCTATTATTGATAAAAATCCTTATGAAACAGATGGTATTAATAATTTTATGCTTAAACAGCAGATAGTCGGTTCTGTTTTCAAAACCGTAGTGGCAGCAGCTGCGATAGATAATAAATTGAATAATGATGATGCCATTTATAACTGCAGCCAAAAAATAAATGGAGATCCAGACCCTGTTTATCAGCATGGTATGCTTAATTTCACAAACAGCTTTGCTGTCAGCTGCAATAATACTTTCGCAACAATTGCCAAAGAGTTAAAGGATATTGACAAAAATATCTTAGAAGATTACGCAAAGAAGCTGTCTTTAACAACAACGACAGGCTGGGAAGGGACTATTTTTCATTCAAGCGACTTTAAGCAAATACAAGATGAAGAAAAAGGCAGAGTGTTCCTTTCAGAGGATGCAAAAAAGGATAAGAATTATGTAGCATTGACAGGCATTGGTCAGAATGAAGTCAGGGTTACACCAATAGCTGTTGCCAACATGATGGCTACAATCGCCAGAGGCGGGGAAAAGCAGGCAGTCAGAGTGGCCTCTGAGATAGAATATAAAAATGGCAGTACATTGGTGAAATTCGATCAGAAAAAGCTAGATGGTGAAACGATTTCGCCATATACAGCACAAGAACTTCAGAAGCTCTTAAGAGAAGTTGTTGAGAACAAAGAAGGTACAGGAAGATGGTTTCAAGACTTGCCGTATGAAGTTGCCGGTAAATCCGGTACGGCAGAGACTGGCATCTATAAGGGAGAGGAACAGCTTCATAATAAGTGGTTTGCAGGCTATTTTCCATATGATAAACCCAAATATGCCTTAGTTGCAGTCAACCTTGAGGTATTCGCAGATGAAGGAGGAGTCAATTCGCTATTTGCTGATATGGTAAAGGCGGTTTATGACCATGAAGAGAGTCATGCTCAATAGAAAATACCCATTTTCCTTTTCACTATTCAAAAGTCATGATAGAATATGTACAGCCTTTGTTGGCTTAAATACAGATATTAATTAAAAGTAAATACAAATGTATGAACAATAGGGAGGAGAAACAAGTTGAGCACAGACACTAACGATAATGTTCGAAGCAGATCTGAACAGCGTTCAAAGAGGAAAAAAACGAATATTATTCTTAATGCCTTAATCATTCTTGTGATAGCATTAATTGTTTTTGTCTCTTATTCCATTTTCAGTGATGGTGATAATAAGACAGACAACCAGGAAAATAAGAAAACTGCCCAAACAGAGAGTACAAAAGACGAGCAAGCTTCCGCTCAAGCAGATAATGATGCTGCAAAAAGTACAGACGACTCTGAAAGTGATGAAGAGCAGGAAACACAAAAAGATGGAGAGGCTATTATCACCGAAGGCGGAAGTGATTCAAACGTCATTAAAACCATCGAGAATCCTTCATGGGAGCCTGTTGGAACAACGCAGTCAGGTGAACATACAGCTTCCTACTCAGCAGGTGTTGATTGGGATGAACAGTTAAAAGCTTTGGCATACGGAACAGGAATAGATGAAGGCAATATGGTTGTTTGGTTTTTAGGGAACAATAATAAAGATCAGAATAAATCAATCGGCACTGTTTCTACAAAGGATAAAAGCGAAAAATATCGCGTTTATATTGAGTGGGTGGACGGCAGCGGCTGGAAACCGACAAAAGTAGAGGAAATTAATGATTTAAATATACGTTAAATGAGTGAAACTGCTTATAATCTTATAAGCAGTTTCTTTTTTGTTATTTTTTTATTTTAAAATGAACCATAACCGTATGATAAGGTCTGCCGTTTTCTTGGAGTGTTGTTTGGTGATTGACAGAATGGACCTCAAGCAGGATTGCTTTGTTAATTTCAATTTGTTCTGTAATTTTTTTTTCGATAGTACTTAAAGAATCACCTTCAAAGAACTCTACTTTATCCTTTATAATATCTAGCTGGAAATTCATCCTTTACTTCCTTTCAATAAATAAAATAGTCTCTTTTCCTATTTTATCATATGTCATGAAACAAGGAGACATTGTCTTCAACACAATTATTGAAAAAGGCATAGGGGATGTGGTAAATTATGAACATGACTCTTGTCTAATTCATAGTATGTATATTGGAATTGTTTGCTATGAAAGGGGCATGAGAAATGGGTAAAGAATTTATGGAGATCTTTGAAAAATGGGCTGACACTTATGATGAAAGTTTAACAAAAGATATAGAATACAAAGAAGTGTTCCGAAACTACGAACAGATATTAGATGAAGTGGCAAACCGGGCTTACGGCACAGTAGTCGAATTTGGCCCAGGCACTGGGAACTTGACTTTAAAGCTTGCAGATAAAGGATTGTTTGTTACAGGTATAGAGCCTTCCAAAGCTATGCGGAAATTAGCAGAGGAGAAGCTGAATGAAAAAGCAGTGGTGAAGGATGGAGATTTTCTTAACTTCTCAACAGAGAGTGCGCCAGATGTTTTCGTGAGCACCTATGCTTTTCATCATTTAACAGATGAAGAAAAAGCAGAAGCAATTACTCTTTATAGTAATTTACTGCCTTCATCTGGTAAAATAGTTTTTGCGGATACGATGTTTCGTTCCGAAGAAGACTATGAAAAAGCAAAAGATGCCGCTGCAAAAAGTGGTTTCCATAACCTGGCTGAAGACTTAGCTCGTGAATACTATTCCACTATTCCCGTATTACAGAGGATGTTAGAGGAAGCAGGCTTTACTGCCGCATTCACCCGCTTAAATGAGTTTGTTTGGATCATGGAAGGAACAAAAGTGTAGCTTAGAAAGAGGGAAGTACATGAAAATAGCAATAATCGGTGCAATGGAAGAAGAAGTTGCCATACTCAGAGAACAAATGGACAATAAAAAAGAGCAGACAATTGCCGGATTTCAATTTATTGAAGGTAATCTTGCTGGGAAGGATGTTGTGCTGCTTCGCTCAGGCATAGGCAAAGTTAATGCTGCGATGAGCACGACTATTCTGCTGCAAACGTTCAAACCGGACTATTTAATCAATACAGGCTCTGCTGGAGGATTAAACCCTGACTTGAATGTCGGCGATGTTGTCATCTCAGACGAAGTGAGACATCATGATGTGGATGCGACTATATTTGGTTATGAATACGGTCAAGTACCGCAAATGCCTGCGAGTTTTGCAGCAGATAATGGTCTAATCCAGATAGCTGAATCAAGCGCGAAGGAAATAGGGGAGTATGCTGTTGTCAGAGGCCTTATTACAACAGGTGATTCCTTTATTAATGATCCGGAAAGGGCAGCCTTCATCAAGACGAAATTCACTGGATTACAGGCTGTAGAAATGGAAGCAGCTGCAATAGCTCAAGTTGCCTATCAGCATGAAATTCCATTTGTTATCATTCGTTCTCTATCGGATATAGCTGGAAAAGAATCACATCTTTCCTTTGATCAATACTTAGAAAAGGCAGCAGTCCATTCGGCGAACTTAGTAGTGGGAATCGTTCAAAAAATGAACTGATTATAGCGGGAAGTCCTAATAATAGGAACTTCCCCGATTCTAGCATTTAATTCTGACTATTCAAATGGGAATAGCTGTGATAAGCGATAATCGGTATAAATTGCAAACAGAGTTAGAAGCAAAACAGGCAATGATATATAGAAGGAGGGAAATGATCATGAGAGTTTACAACAATGTGCATCAGCTTATTGGCAATACACCAATGGTTGAGATTACCCATTTTCCTTTGCCTAATGAAGTTCGTATATTTGCAAAGCTTGAGTATTATAATCCAGGAGGAAGTATTAAAGACAGACTGGGAATCAAGTTGATCCAAGATGCTTTTGAGACAGGGAAGCTGAAGAAAGGCGGAACGGTTATTGAACCGACTGCAGGGAATACAGGAATCGGCTTGGCTCTTGCAGCATTAAATCAAGATGTGAAAGTAATCGTCTGTGTGCCAGAAAAATTCAGCGTGGAAAAACAGCAAGTTATGAAGGCATTAGGAGCAGAAATTGTCCATACCCCAACAGCAAAAGGAATGGCTGGTGCGATTGAAAAGGCGAAAGAGCTGCAAAAAAGCATTCCCGATTCCTTTATTCCAGGCCAATTCGAAAACGAAGCAAACCCAGACACCTATTACAAGACACTTGGACCGGAGATTTGGGAACAGCTCGAAGGCAATATTGACGTTTTTATTGCAGGTGCAGGTACGGGCGGGACATTTATGGGTACCGCCCGATATTTGAAAGAACAAAAACATTCAATAAAAACGGTTATTGTCGAGCCAGAAGGATCGATCCTAAATGGCGGAAAGTCTGGCCCTCATAAAACAGAAGGGATTGGGATGGAGTTTCTGCCACCTTATATGGACCCAGCTTACTTCGATAAAATTTATACAGTCAGTGATAGCGATGCCTTTTTAAAGGTGAATGAGGCAGCGCTTAAGGAAGGCCTGCTTGTGGGAAGCTCCTCAGGGGCAGCCCTATATGCCGCCTTGGCAGAAGCGAAACTAGCTGCACCAGGCACCAATATAGTTGTAATCCTACCGGACAGCAGCGACCGCTATATAAGTAAAAAGATTTTTGAAGGAGGAATTTAAATGAAACGCAAAACGATGCTCATTCACGGAGGAATACCAGGAGATCCGCATACAGGTGCTGTCAATGTTCCAATTTATCAAGTCAGCACTTATAAGCAAGAAGGAGTAGGCAATCATAAAGGGTTTGAATATTCACGAACAGGCAATCCTACCCGCCACGCCTTGGAGGAGCTTATAAAGGATTTAGAGCACGGAACTAGGGGATTTGCATTTAGCTCCGGAATGGCAGCTATTACGGCGGTTATAATGCTGTTTAAACAAGGCGATCATATTTTAATAACAGATGATGTTTATGGTGGCACATTTCGGGTAATAACAAAGGTGCTTAATAAATTTGGAATAGAAGCTACCTTTATTGATACGAGCGATATCGACAATATAAAAGAAGCAGTAAAAGAAAATACCGTGGCACTTTATATCGAAACACCGACAAATCCGTTGCTGAAAATCACTGATATTCAAGCAGCTTCCTTTGCAGCGAAGGAGCTTGGATTAGTAACGATTGTTGATAATACCTTCTCCACACCATATTGGCAAACACCATTAACACTCGGTGCAGATATCGTCTTACACAGTGCTACAAAGTACTTAGGCGGCCATAGCGATGTTGTCTCAGGTCTTGTTGCAGTTAAGAATGAGAAACTAGGAGAAGATTTGCATTTTATTCAGAATTCCACTGGAGGAGTGCTTGGACCGCATGATTCATGGCTGTTAATCCGCGGAATGAAAACGTTAGGTATTCGAATGGAGGAACATGAAAAAAGCGCCAGCGAAATCGTCGCATTCCTTGAAAAGCATCCTGCTGTATCTAAAGTGTACTATCCAGGACTGGAAACACACCCAAATCATGAAATCAGTAAAAAACAAGCGTCAGGTTTTGGCGGAATGATCAGCTTTGATGTTGGCAGTGCAGAAAATGCCGATAAGCTTCTTAGCAAAGTAAAGTATTTTACTTTAGCAGAAAGTCTTGGGGCAGTGGAAAGTCTAATATCTGTACCAGCAAAAATGACGCATGCATCTATTCCAGCAGAAAGAAGAGCAGAACTTGGCATTACCGATGGACTTGTCCGTATTTCAGTAGGTTTAGAAGACGTAGAGGACTTGTTAGAGGATTTAGAACAAGGCTTAAAATAAGAAGAAAACTGCCTTTTATAAAAGGCAGTTTTTTTCTTGTTATTATTTTCCTAACATGCTATCAATTGCTAAAGAAAAGACGACCATGCTTATGGTACAGTAGAGTTATAGAAAAGTAGAAAGCAGGGATAAAAATGGAGAAAACGTTGAAGGACTTGTCGGGGAAATTGGCAGACTACAAACGATTTGCCATTGTTTTGCTAGCTGTTGGAGTCTTTTTTTATTTAGGGGTTATCGTTCCGGCTGTTCATGAAGTGAAATGGCATGATGAAGCGATGGCAATTACTTCAGTTTTAACATTAGGTACATCTATTTTCTTTTTCGCTAAAGTAAAGAAATACAAAAAAATGATCAGTGATATGACAGATAACGATATGTAATAAAATATATATGCTACAAAGAGGATGAGAAAATCATGCTCTTTTTTTTATGCCCTTTAAATACAAGCATTAAACCTATTATTCAAAAACTTTAATATAAAAAACCCATATCTGGAAAAAGGGGTTTACAAAACTGGAAATCGAGGATATAATTGCCAATGTAAAAACTATTTCAAAAGGAGGTTGAATGATATGCAAAACGTATTTATCGGAGCAGCAGGCAAAATGACAACTCAATATGTTTATGCACGAATTCAACCAGTGATAATTTGGAATAGCTAATTCATTATAATAGCCTATCCAACCGCAGGTGAATTCTGTCCCTGCGGTTTTTTATATGCCTTTTTTTAAAACGTGCCGCAGGAGCCTAGATTAACTGCGGTTTTTTTGCGCCTTTTTAATTAAAAATTAACATTTTAGTTAAATAATGGTAATGGCAACGTAGAGGGGGTGAGCAAATGACACTGAATATTCTATTTATGTCGATAACGATTAAAAAAAATCAAAAATCGCATGAGCAACATATGCATGATTTGCTAATGGAGCAATTAATAGAAGAAAACAACCAAAAGCAATTGCTGCTAGGTGATTTTCCCAGAAATATGTTTTAAGTAAGAAAAGTACGACTAAGAAGGAGGTGGTATAAATGACACTGAATCTATTGTTTTTTACCATCATTATTCGCAAGCGGAAAGTAAGTACAGAGGAACATTTGCATCAAGCAAGAATTGAAAAGTTAATGGAAGAGCAGAAAGACAAACATATGTCACATCATCGATATTTATAATGTTTAATAATAGAAAAGAGAAAGGGTGAACAATATGATTATCATTTTGCAAAGGCGTCAATCAATCCTGTGGGTGGAGAAGGACTCCACCTAACGAAACTTAAAAGGAGAAGGCTATATGCATATATTTATTTTGTTGCTTTCGGCAGAATTTAAGTGGTGGTTAGAAAGAATCGGCAAGAAATCTCAATGAAAAAAGCTCATGCATCATAGTGATGCATGAGCTTCTAATTATCTCACTTTGTACCTGTATTCGAGAAGATGCTGGAGGTCGTCTCTTTGCTCGAGCAATTTCTCTCCTATGTTTGTTTCCATAACTCGTTTTCGCTTCAGCTCTCGGTCTACAACTCTTTTGACAGAAAGGACGTCTGTTCCTGTCTGGAGAACATCTTCTTTGCTAATAAAACGTTTATGTGCCACTAGCTGCATGCCATATGAGTTGTAAAGAAGGGTGTAGCCTGCTATCCCTGTTTTAGATTGATATGCTTTGGAAAAGCCGCCGTCAATTACAATCATCCTTCCATTAGCCTTAATCGGATTTTCTCCGTTTATTTCTTCAACAGGCGTATGCCCGTTGATAATATGGCCGTGATCAGGATTCATGTTGAATTCCTCAAGGATTCTTCTGCAAGTTGCTTCTTCTTCCCTTAACTGATAGTAAGGATTTTTCTGCTCTTTATGTATCGCTTTTTCCTTGATGAAATAGCGCTCAAAGGTAGTCATGTCTTTCTTTCCAAACAGCGAGGAATTTTCGCCTGTCCATAAATACCAAATCATATCTGTTGCCAGGTCATCCGTTATTTCAGGATGAGAGAAACTTTCGCGCAAGTATTTCTCAAACACATCAAGCAGCTTTTTGCCGCTGTACTCTTTGCCGTTTAGCTCCATTGTTTTCATACTGCCATCTTGATTTAACGGAATACAGCCATGGATCAGTAAGTTGCCGTTGTATTTTAAATAAAGGCTGCCTTTTTTCATTAAGAAAGTCATATGTCTTGCAAGCTTCTCAGAATGTTGAATCGAAAAAAGCAGCTTTTCTAAAACTTGTTCTTCTTCAGGCAAAAGCTTTGCCGGATCAGATGGATCAATGGTTGAAAAACAAGTGTTTTCAAGTTGATAGGTATTACCATGCAAAACAATCGTATTTGATTTGAAATCGATTTTATCTAAAAGGAGACGGTGCTCCATCTTAAAATCTGGTCGTCTTTTAATAATCGGCTGCTCTAATTTAAATTGTATCATGCTGATAGCCTGGTGGATTTTAGTGATTTGCAGGATATTCTCTTCGCCAATTTCTTCCCTTTTAGCATTCAGCTTCGGACGGAAGGCTTGGTTATCTTCATAATATTTCTCTGCAAGATTTAACAATGGTCTTAAATTAATGCCATAAGCATCTTCAATAATATCAAGGTTGTCATAGCGTGCACATATGCGGATAATATTGGCAAGGCATACTTTAGAGCCGGCAAATGCACCAATCCATAAAACATCATGATTTCCCCACTGAATGTCAACAGAATGATAGTCCATTAAGGTTTCCATAATTTTATCAGGATGAGGGCCTCTGTCGTATATATCGCCAACTACATGCAAATGGTCCACTACCAGTCTTTGAATCGTATATGCTAACCCTGTAATAAGCTTGCTTGCTTGACCAAGGGAGATGATTCTTTGGAGGATTTTTGAGTAGTATTCTTTTTTATTGTCGAGTTCGTCTTTTTTATACAGCAGCTCTTCAATAATATACACGAATTGCTTCGGCAGCTCCTTGCGAACCTTAGAACGAGTATATTTGGAAGAAGCATAGGAAACTAGGCGAACCATCTTTTCAATCGTTTCCACATACCATTCGTACAATAATTGGTCTGACTCGAATGAGTTGATAACAAGCTGGAGCTTTTCCTCAGGATAGTAAACAAGTGTAGCAAACTCGTCCATCTCTTTTTTGGAAAGCTCTTCATGAAACAATTCTTTAATCTTTTCCTTTACATTTCCAGAGCCGTTTCTCAAGACGTGCTGGAACGCATGGAATTCCCCATGCAGGTCACTGACAAAATGCTCAGTCCCTTTTGGCAGGTTTAAAATGGCATCCAAATTTATTATTTCTGTCACTACTTTTTCTTCACTATCGTATTTTTCTGTTAGCAGGTCTAAATATTTTGTATCCATCTGCACCTCTCCTATCGAAAAGTTGTCCAATTATTGTTAAAAAAACGCATAAGCCCATTTTATTCCTATTTTCCAGCCAAGGAAAGAAAAATCCTCTTTTAATTTACCTTATTTCTAAAAATATAATTCCGCTTTAATGACTGCTTATACTTTTTTAGGATGTCCTTTATACCCTGCGGCAGATTATCGTAAACATAATTAATGGATATTTTCCTATTAATATTCGAGCGAGGACATGCAAGACATCCTCGACCTTTACATAGTAATGGAGTATAGGCAAAAGTGGAGGTGGAAATATGTCTGGGATAATTTATTCACTCGGGCTTTTAGTAAAAGAACTGTTATTTCTTGTGTCCTATGTAAAAAATAACGCCTTTCCCCAGCCGTTGTCTGCATCAGATGAAAAGAAGTACTTAAGACTGATGGCAGAGGGAGATTCACATGCACGGAATATGTTGATAGAACATAATTTGCGGCTTGTTGCACATATTGTGAAGAAGTTTGAAAACACAGGCGAGGATTCGGAAGACTTAATCTCTATCGGAACAATTGGGTTGATAAAGGGAATAGAAAGCTTTTCGGAAGGGAAAGGAACGAAGCTTGCCACATATGCAGCAAGATGTATTGAGAACGAAATACTTATGCATTTAAGAGCACTGAAAAAAACAAAAAAAGATGTATCCTTGCATGATCCGATTGGTCAGGATAAGGAAGGAAATGAAATCAGCTTAATCGATGTATTAAAGTCGGAATCCGAAGATGTAGTAAATACGATTCAATTGAATATGGAGCTGGAAAAGGTGAAAGAGTATATCGATGTGTTGGATGAACGGGAAAAAGAAGTTATTGTCGGCAGATTCGGGCTAGACTTAAAAAAGGAAAAAACCCAAAGGGAAATTGCTAAAGAGCTTGGTATTTCAAGAAGCTATGTTTCCCGTATTGAAAAAAGAGCGCTAATGAAGATGTTCCATGAATTTTACAGGGCGGAAAAGGAAAAACGGAGAAAGGGGCAGGATTAGCCTCTAAACAAAGGGCTGTCTTTCGTGCAGCCCTCTTTTTTTGTCACAACGAAACTTCTATTGCTTGTATCTTAAATATTCCCGATTAGAAGTAGGAACATTTTTAACAACTTCACCCTCACGATTCTTATAAATCTCGTATTCTCTGTATGTTTCTACAACAAATCCATCCTCTACCTGCGTATCTTCTAATTTATATTCTAATTCTGGCGCTCCATACACCTCCGAAGACGTGCTTGCCGGTTCACTTTCCGTTGTCTCACCATAAAAATAAACATAATCCTCATTAATCTTCGCAGTAGGTGTCTCCACATATGCAATAAAGGCAAGCAGAACAATTACAACGATTGCTGCAAGGCGTTTCTTCATTTTCTCTCCTCCTTCCTTACATATTTATGCATGTCCTTCCTACATATTCTTACTATGTGGCAGGAATGGTAGGATAGTTTGATGAAAAGGAAAATATTATCATTTATTGGTTCGTAAACACATATTCTTTAAAAAGTACATGCCCTACACTTCAGCTGATTTTCCCTCCTGAAAAAAATTCGCAATTTGTAAATAAAATATAATAATAGTAATGTTTTTGAAATATAAATAAGCGTATAAGCGGATATGTAAGAACTACCCAGTAGGAGGATGAAGACTAAATGCTATTGAAACAGCTGCTTTTTTTATCCGTGTTAATTACTGCCATCATCTCGCCTTTACAGGAGGCGAAAGACGTGAAGGCAGGCATTGAGGATACATGTGAACACAGTGATAATGAGTGGAAAGCAACACTGAAAAACCTTCATAATAAAGCTGATATAGAGGCGTTGCAGTTAGGGGATTACAAGTCAATGACAGACGCTATGAATGGAAATGAAGTGTGGCGTTTTGATTTGTGTACAGTCAACCATTACAGCTATCCAGCCGAAATGGATGCTGTCGATATAAATGGTCTTACGGAAGATTCAGTTGAAAGAATTATTTTTATAAGCTTCTCAGAGAGTAACATCATTAGAAAATCAATGTACTACAAAGCGGATGACGGAAGTATTAGGGAAACCGTTCTGTTTAGTGACAGGATGGAAAAGGATCTTGTTTTAATTACAAATTAGTCATACGTACAAGCAATGATGCACCGCCTTTCTATAATAATAGTAAGGTGGTGAATTATAATGGCGAAAATATTTATTGATCCAGGCCATGGCGGCTCTGATCCAGGAGCTGTGGGAAATGGAATTCAGGAGAAGGATATCACATTGCGAATTGCGACAATGATTAGAGATATGCTTGTCAGTGAATACGAAGATGTAACAGTAAGGATGAGCAGAACCTCTGATGAAACGGTCAGCCTTTCAGAAAGATCTAATGCTGCCAACGCATGGGGAGCTGACTATTTTGTTTCTGTTCATGTAAATGCAGGCGGAGGGATAGGATTTGAAAGCTATGTTTACACTGGAGTTGGTGCTCCAACAACGACATACCAGACGGCAATTCATAATCGTATAATCAACCTATCTAACTGGAGCGACCGCGGTAAGAAAAAGGCGAATTTCCATGTGCTAAGAGAAACTAATATGCCGGCTATCTTGATAGAAAACGGATTTATTGACAATGCAACGGATGCAAATAAACTGAAAAGCGCTTCTTTCCTTTCCACATTGGCAAGAGGACATGCAGAAGGCATAGCCGATGCCTTTAACCTAAACAAAAAAGATACAGGCGGCGGCGGTTCTGGAGATCTATATAAGGTGCAAATCGGAGCCTTCAGGAATAAAGAAAATGCAGACAGCTTAGCAGAACAAGCAAGACGAGATGGGCTTGAGGCAGCAGTATTGTTTAGGGACAATCTGTATAAAGTCCAAATCGGAGCTTTTGCAAATCGTGCAAATGCGGAAGCGATGGAAGACAGAGCCAAGGATGCAGGCTATGCAACCATCATTTTGACAGAATCATAAAACTACAGTGCTTGGGTCTTTTATAAAGACTCAAGTTTTTTTATGAGCATAGAAAATCAATAAAAAATAGGACTGGCGCCTAACCCACCAGGCTATCTGACGAATAGGTTAATAGGGAGGGGAGGTTTCATTATGACAGCATTCGGCTACCCATATCAATCCGTGCCTGGGGCACCGTTTTTAGCTGGTGGCTACCCGCCTCAAGCTGGATACGGCTATGGTGCACAGCAAGGATACGGAGCATGGTATGCATTATTGATTGTTCTGTTTATTATCATTATTTTGTTTTGGGGAATTTGGGCATTTGGCAACTGTTTCTATTAAGCGTGATTATTCATCATTTGCCATCCTTTAGGCAAATGATTTTTTTTGCTGAAAACATATTTTGGTTAGTATCGTTTTTGCTTTCTTCTATTATAATAGATAGAAATTTTTTAATAATAAAACTATAATAATATAAGAAGTAATAAAGGGGGCGCATAACTTTGACAAACAAAACGTTTTCTGATGTATGGGATTTGGATGTTTTTTTTCCTGGAGGAAGCAGTTCGCAAGCATTTGTACAACATCTTGATGAAACTGGAAGTAATATAGAAGAATTTGCAAGGGCTGTAGGTAAATATGTTCCAATGGATGGAGCAGCCGAAAGGGAGACGGTGCGGCATATTATTTTCCTGTTTGAAGGAACTGTCAAAAAAATCCGTCAAGCAGGCGCATTCGTCAGCTGTCTGCAGGCGCAAAACATGAATGATAAAGAGGCAGATGCCCTAAGGGGGAAGGTAACGGAGCTTAGTGCCAAGTTTCAGAATGTTTTAACCATATTTGACGGAAAATTATCGCAATATGAGGAAAAGCAATGGGCGATTCTGCTTAAAGATGAAGAGCTGAAAGAACTGTCTTTCGTTCTTACAGAAAGAAGAACAAATGCCAGGCAGAAGCTCTCCGAAAAAGAAGAAATGCTAATCAATAAGCTTAGTATTGACGGCTATCACGGCTGGGGACAAATGTATGATACAGTTGTGGGCAGTATACAAATCCCATTTGAAGAAAATGGTGAAGTAACGTTTCTGTCTGTAGGGCAGGCAGCGAATAAATTCTCCAATCCAGATCGAAAAGTGCGCAAGAAGGTTTTTGCTGAATGGGAAAAGGCCTGGGATGAGAAAGGTGCTGTATTGGCGAAGACATTAAACCATCTTGCTGGATTCCGGTTAAATACATATGAAATGAGAAATTGGGATAATGTGCTCAAAGAGCCTCTTGAATATAACAGAATGGAAGAAAAAACGCTTGAAGCAATGTGGAGGGTAATCAGCAATAATAAGAAGCCTTTCGTTGAATTCCTAAATAGGAAAGCCCAGATGCTCGGCATAGATAAGCTGACTTGGTATGATGTTGATGCTCCGATTGGCAAGACTGAATCAAAGATGAGTTATCAGGAGGGTGCAGAATTCATTCTCAATCACTTTGAGAAGTTTGGGGAGGAAATGACTGGTTTTGCTAAGAAGGCTTTTGAGAACGCATGGATTGAAGCAGAAGACAGACACGGAAAAAGACCAGGAGGCTTCCATACTTACTTTCCTGAAAGCGGGCAATCAAGAATTTTTATGACATACTCTGGGACGCCGTCTAACGTATCCACATTAGCACATGAGCTGGGGCACGGCTTCCATACATATGCAATGAGGGATATGCATACACTGAACCGCAATTATGCGATGAATGTGGCAGAAACAGCTTCTACGCTTGCTGAGATGATTGTCGCAGATGCTGCTGTGAAAAACGCTAAGACTAAAGAAGAGAAAATCAGTCTGTTAGAGGATAAAATTCAGCGGTCTGTTGCCTTGTTAATGAATATACATGCACGCTTTCTCTTTGAGACCAGATTTTATGAGGAAAGACGCAAAGGGCTTGTAAGCAAGGAAAGACTAAATGAGCTTATGACAGATGCGCAAAAAGAAGCTTTCGGAGATGCATTGGCAGAATATCATCCGTCCTTCTGGGGCTCTAAGCTGCATTTTTATATCACAGGAGTTCCTTTTTATAACTTCCCATATACATTCGGCTATTTATTTTCTCTTGGCATTTACGCCAAAGCCATTCAAGAAGGAAAAGGATATGAAAGGAAATATATTGCCCTATTGAAAGACACGGCAAGCATGTCTGTTGAGGAGCTTGCGAAAAAGCATTTAAATGTGGATTTAACAGATGATGCTTTTTGGGAAAGCGCCATAAAAGTATGCATAGAAGATGTGGAAGAATTTATGGAGTTAACTAGGTAAATGGAAAAAGGATGCCTGCAGGCATCCTTTTATATTTTTCTCCATTTGAAATTAGCGATCATTAAAACAGATAAAATCAGAAGAAGAAACAAATACATTTGAGGCGGAACATAGTTTATACCCAGGCTGAAGAAGGTGATGATGCACCCAGCTGCTGTAATCGGCAAACCAGTGAAAAAGCCGTTGTTTTCTGTAATGTTGAATCGCGCCAAACGAAATGCGCCACAGCAAATATACAAGACGGCAAAGAAAGAACCGACTGCATTAAATTCAAACAAAACTGCCTGGTAAATCAACAATGCTGGAGCAACTCCAAAAGAAATGATATCGCTCATAGAATCCAGCTGCTTTCCTAATTCTGATTCGATTTGGAACTTGCGTGCAGCCATTCCGTCCAACCTGTCTGCTAATGCAGCGATAAATATTAATAAAAGACTAAGCTGAATTTGGCCCTTTAAGCTGAAAATAATGGAAAACCCGCCAAGACCTAGATTTGTCAGGGTAAGGAAATTGGCAATCTGTGCCTTTAGCTTTTTTGCGGTTTGTTCTATCACTTCATGTAGAAACATCCCATTCACTCCTCGTATGAAATTTATTTCATACAAACTTTATTTTTTATATAATAATATTTAATTTTAATGTAATATATGATTGTTCGTAAAGAAAAATTTACAATTTACTGGAGGATTCTTCGTTGAAACAGTTTTTTTACCGATTATTAATAGAACTGACTAACAGCAGGTGGAGTTCTATGCTGATAAAAAAATTTGCTCATTCAAAAATCAGCACCAAGGTGATCCCTTCCTTTTCCAAAGTATACCAAATAAACCTTGGGGAAGCGGAAGAAAGTGTTGAATCGTTTTCGAATCTTCATGAATTTTTTGTTAGAAAGTTAAAATCTGGCGTCAGGGCAATACATAACAAGCATAATGGTGTAATAAGTCCTGTTGATGCTGTTATTGAAGACATCGGCAAAATTAAAAAAGACAAAACAATTACAGTGAAAGGCAAGATATACTCCATTGAAGAGATGCTGGACAAAGACGACACAATAGGAGATTATGAGGACGGTACTTATTTGATCTTCTATTTGAGCCCAAGTGATTATCATCGCATTCACAGTCCTGTTGCCGGAGAAATAGTTAAGCAATGGACTGCAGGAGAAAAATCATACCCTGTTAATAAATATGGCTTAAAATACGGAAAAAATCCTCTTTCTAAAAACTACCGAACAATTTCGGAAGTGAAAACAAATAGTAGCCATAATGTTGCGGTCGTTAAGGTAGGAGCAATGTTCATCAACTCTATTATTTTAAGTCATCAGCAAAATATGGTTGATATGGGTGAGGAAATTGCTTATTTTTCTTTTGGATCAACCGTTATTCTGTTGTTTGAAAAAGATGCATTTCAACTTCGGGAAGATATAAAAGCACCTTTCCAAGTTAAAATGGGAGAGCTTATCGGCGAATTAAAAAGCTAAATGCACAGAATAAAAAAAACCCGCGATAGGCGGGTTAGGAGGAAACTTTTATCTTATTGCTTAATGAACGTCGGTGGATTTCTGTTTCAATGAGACGTATAAATTCAGGGCTTAAATCCAATTCCCTAGCCTTATGATATGACTCAATCAACAATTCATCTGACAGTTTGCGCATGTCAGGAAATCACCTCCAATCCATATTTTGTAAATTCTGTAAACGGTTAGTGAATATATTATCTAGTAACCTAACTTTAACAAAAATAAACATTTAGAACAACTGTTCTCTTATCCACAATCTATGGTGGATAACCTGTGGTTAAGTTGTTTGTAAGTATAAAGATGTTTATTATAACAAAGGGTATAATGTGAATAAGGTTATCCACAAATGCGGAATTTTGCGATTTTTGTCGAAAAATATTTTTAGAATATAAAAAAAAACAGACATAAACTTCTTTTCACGGGTAGAAAAAGGTATAATATTACTTTCATTAAAATTGTTTTTCGGATGGAAAATAATCAGTGTGACATACATACAACGTGAAAAACCTTAAATGCAAATAATTTCTGATCAACTAGTAGATAAAAGAGGTGTCAATCATTGTTAAATAATTTTTTGCCTGATCAGTTTGTCAAAAATATATTCGAAATAACACCAGAACTTCTGAAAGAAAAGGGAGTAAAGGGAATTATTACAGATCTTGACAACACGCTTGTTGAATGGGACCGCCCTTTGGCGACACCAAAGATAATAGAGTGGTTCGAAGATATGAAGAAAAACAATATAAAAGTTACAATCGTATCAAATAATAAGGAAGGAAGAGTAAAGTCTTTTTCTGATCCTTTAAACATTCCTTTTATCTTTGCGGCCAGAAAACCGATGGGGAAAGCCTTTCGCAGAGCGCTTTTAGAAATGAAGTTAAGTAAAGAAGAAGCAGTCGTAATAGGAGATCAGCTTCTTACAGATGTTCTTGGCGGGAACCGCAGCGGC
The DNA here is from genome assembly GCF_023714395.1 of Niallia sp. MER 6. Taxonomy (NCBI): domain Bacteria; kingdom Bacillati; phylum Bacillota; class Bacilli; order Caryophanales; family Bacillaceae; genus Niallia; species Niallia sp. MER 6. The sequence goes on from NZ_JAMAUK010000003.1 coordinate 267,031, forward strand.
TTTCATACTATTCTAGTTGTGCCTGTTGCCCAAACAGATGGTTTTGCGACAAGGATAAACAGAAAAATTGAAAGAAGAATATTGAATTGGTTCCGGAGAAAAGGAAAATTGACATGGGAGGATTAATAAGTGACTGAAAGAATACATTGCTTTGGATGCGGAGTTGCCATTCAAACAGAAAATAAAGAAGAACTTGGGTATGCACCTGCCTCTTCTTTGCAGAAAGAGACGGTTATTTGCCAGCGCTGTTTCCGCTTAAAGCATTATAATGAAGTTCAGGATGTATCATTAACAGATGATGATTTCTTGAAAATTTTAAACGAAATTGGCAGAAGCGACAGCCTGATTGTAAAGATTGTTGATATCTTTGATTTTAATGGAAGCTGGCTTCCAGGACTTCATCGATTTACAGGAAAGAATAAAGTATTATTAATAGGGAACAAGGTTGATTTACTTCCAAAGTCTGTTAACAAGCAAAAAGTGATCAACTGGATGAAAAAAGAAGCAAAAGATCTGGGGTTAAGACCTGCGGATGTCTTTTTAGTAAGCGCACAAAAAGGGCAAAGTATTAAAGAGGTACTGGAAGCTATTGAATCTCATCGCGAAGGAAAAGACGTTTACGTGGTGGGCTGTACGAATGTCGGCAAATCTACGTTTATAAACTCTGTTCTGAAAGAGGTGTCAGGAGAAGAAAATGTTATCACAACATCCCATTTTCCAGGGACAACTCTCGATATTATCGAGATTCCTTTAGCAGACGGCAAGGCGCTGGTTGATACTCCTGGGATTATCAACCATCACCAAATGGCCCATTTTGTCGATAAGCGGGACTTAAAAGTCATTACACCGAAAAAAGAAATAAAATCAAAAGTATTTCAGCTTAATGAAGGACAAACTTTGTTTTTTGGCGGTTTGGCGCGCTTTGATTTCACAAGCGGAGATCGGAATTCATTTGTTTGTTATTTCTCTAATGAGCTTGACATACACCGCACAAAGACGGAAAATGCAGATGCTCTCTATGAAAAACATGCCGGTGAAATGCTGACACCGCCGAAGCGAGACGAAATGGACCATTTTCCTAAGCTTGTGAAGCATGATTTCACTATTAGGGAAGCAAAAACAGATATCGTATTTTCTGGCTTAGGCTGGATCACTGTCAACGAACCAAACATTAAAGTTTCCGTGCATGTTCCCCAAGGTGTACATGCAATGATTAGAAAGTCGCTTATTTAAATAAAGAGAAGAGAAAATACGGGAGAGAGTGGATATGAAGAGGTTTGCGGTTATTGGTGATCCAATTAAACATTCCATGTCACCATTTATGCATAACGACTTGTTCCAGCACTATCAAATCGATGCCCAATATGATAGGGTTCATATAGAAAAGGGAAAGCTTGAAAAAGGGCTTGAACTGCTTAAGAAAGACGGTGTCTCAGGTTTTAACGTGACCGTTCCCCATAAGACGGATATCCTCCCTTTTTTGGATGAACTCGACCCACTTTGTAAAGCAATTGGTGCTGTTAACACGGTTGTGAACGAGCAGGGGAGATGGATTGGTTATAATACAGACGGATCTGGATATCTTACTGGTATTCTTAAGGTCATGCCTGACATTAAGGATAAAAAAACATTGATGATAGGAGCTGGCGGTGCAGCAAGAGCCATTTATTTTACGCTGGCCCATTATGGAGTAGAAACGATTGATATCACAAATCGGACTGTTGGAAATGCGCAAAGCTTGAAAAGCTCTTGTCCGTTTCCGGTTAAGACAGCAATACTTGAACGGGAAGAAGCAGAAAGGCAGCTTGGTGAATACGACTTAATTATCCAGACAACTTCTATCGGCATGTCTCCAAATGTTGATGAAACCCCGTTAAATGTTGAAAATATAAAAGAAAATGCTCTTATAAGTGATATAATATATAACCCTCTAGAGCCTAAGATTCTGACAGAAGGCAGTAGGCGCGGGGCGATTGTTCAAAATGGAATTGAGATGTTTGTATATCAAGGAGCATTAGCCTTTGAGAAGTGGATCGGTCTTATGCCGGACACAGACAGAATGAGAAAAAATGTATGGAAACAACTAGGAGGCAATTAAATGCTAAAAGGAAAACAAAAAAGATATCTACGTGCAATGGCACATCACTTGAATCCAATTTTTCAAGTTGGAAAAGGCGGAGTCAATGAAAACATGATTAAACAAATCGCAGAGGCGCTTGAGGTAAGAGAGCTTCTTAAGGTGAGTGTCCTTCAAAACTGTGAAGAAGATAAGAATGTTGTGGCTAGTGAGCTTGCAGAAGGAACTGGGGCTGAGCTTGTTCAGCTGATCGGTTCAACAATTGTTCTTTACAAGGAATCAAAAGAGAACAAAACCATTAACTTACCATCATAATGGGTTAGAAGAGGCGATAATCTTGAAAAAAAAGATTGGAATATTGGGAGGCACTTTTGATCCTCCCCATATTGGTCATCTTATCATTGCAAATGAAGTCATGCATCATGAAAGTTTAGATGAGATATGGTTTATGCCAAATCATGAGCCTCCGCATAAACTGAAATCAGGGAGCGTATCAAATGAAGACCGTCTTAAGATGCTTGAGCTGGCTATTCAAGACAAGGAAGGTTTCCATGTCCAGACGATCGAGATGGACAGGGAAGGCAAGTCCTATACATTTGATACGATGACGATATTAAAAGAGATGTATCCGGATTTTGACTTTCATTTTATTATCGGAGCAGATATGGTTGAATATTTGCCAAAATGGTATATGATAGAAGAATTGCTTAAACTGGTTAGATTTATAAGTGTGAACAGACCGAATTACAGTAATGATACAAATTATCCTGTCACTTATGTAGCTGTACCGGATGTCAACATTTCCTCTAAACTAATCAGAGGCCGCCTTTTACAGGGAGAAACAATATCGTTTCTAGTTAAGGATGAAGTGGAACGATACATTAAGGAGAATAGATTATATGAATCGTGAACAAGCGCTTCTTATAGTGAAGGAACAATTGACGGAACAGCGTTATGTACACACAATGGGTGTTATGGGAACAGCGATTGAGCTGGCTAACCGGTATGATGAAGATACGGCCAAGGCAGAATTAGCCGCTATTTTTCATGACTATGCGAAATTTCGCCCTAAAGAAGAAATGAAACAAATCATTTTAGAGCAGAATATGGATAATCGATTGCTTTCCTTCCATTCAGAGCTGTGGCATGCACCTGTTGGAGCTTATTTAGTGGAAAAGGAAGCGGGCATAAAAGATGAAGCAGTGCTTAATGCGATTAAGTACCATACTTCTGGAAGACCTGGAATGAACAAGCTTGAAAAAATCATTTACTTAGCTGATTATATCGAACCGGGAAGAGTTTTTCCAGGAGTGGATGAAGTAAGGGAATTAGCGATGATTAGCTTGGATGAGGCTTTTTTGAAATCAGTAACCAACACAATAGCATTTTTAATGAGCCGCAGACAGCCGGTTTTTCCTGCGACATTCGAGATGTATAATAGTATTGTAATGAAAACGGAGGTTGAATAAATGGATGAACGCAATTTGCTTCTGACTGCAGTTAAAGCAGCAGATGATAAAAGAGCAGAAAATATAGTGGCATTAAATATGAAAGGTATCTCTCTTGTTTCGGATTATTTCGTGATTTGCCATGGTAATTCCGATAAGCAGGTACAAGCAATTGCCAGCGAAATTAAAGATAAATGTGAAGAAATCGGTGTTCCTGTAAAACGACTAGAAGGATACCAAGAAGCAAAATGGATTCTTGTAGATCTTGGGGATATTGTTGTCCATGTGTTCCACCGTGATGAAAGAACATATTATAACTTGGAAAGATTATGGGGCGATGCGCCGGCTGAAAATATTCAAAGCGAGATCGGACAATGAGTTATCAGAAATTCGCTTATCTATATGACAGGTTGATGGATGACGTTCCATACGATAAGTGGGTTGAGATTCTGATAGCTGCAAAAGAGGAATACCAAATTGAAGGCAGCAAGCTTCTGGACCTAGCGTGCGGAACAGGGGAGCTGTCTGTCAGGCTGGCGGAAAAGGGCTTTACGGTATCAGGAGCAGATCTCTCTTCTGATATGCTCAGTGTTGCCCAAAACAAAGCTGCAGAACAAGGACTTTCCGTGTTTTTTATGGAGCAGGATATGTCTGAGCTTGAAGACCTGCCTTTATTTGATATTATCGGTATATTTTGCGACTCATTGAACTATTTGCAAACAGAAGAACAAGTGGTAAACACCTTTAAAGGGGTGTATGAGCATTTAGATGAAGGCGGGTTATTTTTGTTCGATGTTCATTCTTTATATAAAATGAACCATTTGTTCAAAAACCAAACATACGCACTAAATGATGAAGATGTCAGTCTCATCTGGTTGTGTTATGAAGGGGAGTATCCTGACAGTGTGGAACATGATTTATCTTTTTTCCAGCTTGACGAGGCTTCCCAAAAATATGATCGTTATGATGAACTGCATTTTCAGCGGACTTATTCTGTTGAGCAATATAGCAGTTGGCTAATAAATGCCGGCTTTTCTATTTTGAAGGTAACAGCAGATTTCCATGATGGAGAATTAGGGGAAGATGCGGAAAGAATCTTCTTTTATTGCCGGAAGTAAGCGGAAAACACACCTAAAAGTTAATAGGTGTGTTTTCTTATGTACATCTAAGTGTGAAGAAGCCATGAAGTATAAATCCATGGCTGGAAAAAAACAAAAAAAAGCAGGAAAATCCTTTTATATCTCGAAAATACAAACTAAGAAACTATCGGTGTTTATTGATCAATAACGAATTTTTCACCATCTTTAAATCCTCTTCGAACTTATGTTGTGTCGCCTGAAACAACTGGTTAAACGTATCTCCGAGTTCTCTCTCTAACACATTGATGCCTTCTCCCGTAACTCCGCCTTTTACACTTACTTTCGCCTGCAGTGTCGGCAAGGTGTAATAGCCTTTATTTAACAGCTGACCGAGTCCAATTAACATTTCACTTGCTAGCTTTGTGGCAGTTTCCGCATCGATATCTGTTTCCTCGACAGCTCCGTCTATAAAACGCTGTGTCAAGTAGCTGAAGAAAGCAGGTCCGCAGCTTACGATATCGGATGCAACTCTTGTAATATTCTCCTCAATCTCAATTGGAGTGGAAAAGTGACTAAACAGTGTATTTAATCCTTGCTTCCATTCTTGTGTGCACTTGCTTCCGTATGAAAATAACGCCACACCACATTGCGCCCTGTTGGTGATGCTCGGAATAATCCGGGCAACAGAGCATGGCAGCATATATTCAAGCTGCTCTGTGTTGATAGGACTAGTAATCGAAACAACACATTTATCGGATGAAATATGTGGAGTAATTTCTGCTGCTACACTAAAGATGTCATGCGGTTTGACGCATAAAAAAATAAGATCAGCACTTTCCGCAATTTTTTTGGCAGTTTTTAAAACTGTGACAGCCGGATATGCCTCTTTGATCTGAAATGCTTTTGCGAGTGTCCGGTTTTGAATCAGCATATCTTCAGGAGAAATAGCCTTACTGTCAAGCAATGCTTCAATAAGAATCTTCCCCATATTACCTGTTCCAATCATTCCTATTTTCACGGTTTATTTCCCCCCTATAATGAGCGGTTTCTCATATAACGATATGACAGTTGCAAATAGAATATACCTGTAAAGGAGGATTAATGAAATGAAATGGATTACAGAACATAAACTTGTTCTGCTGCTTAGTGCAGCAATTATCGCACTGCTAGTATTTCACTTTATCACTTCAGCCAATAAGACAGAAAACTTAGGAATAGCAGCAAAGGAGTTGCCTGTATCAGATGTGGAGGATAAGGAGAAATCGGGGGATGAGACAGAAATTTTTGTCGATGTAAAGGGTGCTGTAAATAACCCAGGTCTGTATGAAGCGCGACTTGGGGAACGGGTGATGGATATTATTGCAAGGGCAAACGGGTTCGCGGAGAATGCAGAAAGTGATGCTGTAAATCTTGCAGAGCGATTGAAAGATGAAATGGTCGTTTACGTTCCGACAGAAGGGGAAGAGCAGCTTCACACTCCAGCTGGTGGGGGAAACGAGCAAGGCGGCTTGATAAACATCAATGAGGCGTCAGCCATGGAGTTAATGACATTGCCTGGGATCGGAGAAGCAAAGGCTGCAGCCATTATTGAATACAGAGAGCAAAATGGCGGCTTTAAGGAGAAGGAGGAATTAAAGGAAATAAGCGGCATTGGAGAAAAGACGTTGGAGAAGTTATTGGATTTAATAAGAGTGAACTAGTATGATAGGTGAAATTGACGCCATGGTTTCTTGCATATAAACTAATAAGGATACTTTTTAAACTTTTACTAGGAGTGAATGTATTAAATGGATAGATTATCATGGAATGAATATTTTATGGCACAGAGCGAATTGCTTGCCTTAAGAAGCACATGCACAAGGCTTGCTGTTGGTGCAACGATTGTAAGAGATAAGCGGATTATCGCCGGGGGCTATAATGGCAGCATTGCCGGAGGCGTGCACTGTATTGATGAAGGCTGTTATGTCATTGATCATCATTGTGTTCGCACCATTCACGCAGAAATGAATGCGATATTACAATGCGCTAAATTCGGTGTGGCGACATCCATGGCAGATATTTATGTTACGCATTTTCCGTGCCTGCAATGCTGTAAGGCAATTGTACAGGCTGGCATAAAGACTGTTTATTATGCTCATGACTATAAAAACCATCCATATGCGCTGGAGTTGTTTCAACAGGCAAATGTGCATGTTGAAAAGGTAGAAGCACAGCAGGTTATTTTTGATGAGAAGCATAAGGAAAAGAAACTGCTTGTAAAGCAATTGCTGAATCAATTGAAAGAGAGCGGGGAAGACAGCGAGGGAATCGAGGAATTAGAAAAGCAAGCAGAAGAACTGTTCTCCATCATACCTACAGAAACTTCTTCTGTTTAAAGAAGAAGTTTCTCCCTAAATAATCATGAATTTTCTTTATAATAATATCCTCTATTTTGCCGTAGCCGCACTTCTGGCTGTTCTTTTAGCGAATTTCTCCTCTCTTATCTTCCTTCTTGCTTTAATTGTGTTCATATTCTTCCTGATTATTGTAAAGAAATGGACAATCCCCTTATTATTATTACTAGTTTTTATAGGTGCTATCTTTTTTTACAGGGCCCATTTAGATGTCAAAAATAATTTCTCCTCCTTAAAAAGTACCCAAACAAACTTTTCACTGACAATAATGGAAACAACTAAAATCGATGGTGACAAGTGGACAGCCGTTGCAAAAGACAATCAGTCTGATGAGAAGCTGCTGCTTCATTACCAATTAAACACTTTTCAAGAGAAGCTAGATGTTACGGAACAGTCTTTCCTTGGAAATACATGTGTGGTATCAGGGCAATTAGCGCAGCCGGCAGCAGCTGCCAATGAAGGAATGTTTGATTATCAGCTTTATTTAAAAAGGCAGTCCATTCATTGGGTATTACAAGTGAAGGATATCACCTCCTGCAAAGAGCTTAGCTTCGATTTGCTGTCTGCCATTAAAGTATTACGAGAGCAGGGAATCGCTTGGATTGAAGCCGTTTTTTCCGAAAATACGGCACCAGTTGCCATTGCTTTATTGTTTGGTGACAGGGATTTTATAGCAAGTGCTATTCAAAACCCCTATCAAAAATTAGGGATTGTACATTTGCTGGCCATCTCAGGTTCTCATGTCCTGCTTTTGATTGGATTAGGTTATTATTTCCTGTTGAGAGTTGGTATCACGAAAGAGAGAAGCATCACGATAATATTGCTTATATTGCCTGCCTATACGGTTTTGACTGGTTTAAGTCCTTCTGTTATCCGAGCGGTCTCTACTGCCAGCCTAATGCTTCTCCAGAGGAGGTGGCGGCTATCGAGTTACTCCTCGATCGATTTGCTGAGTATCGCGTTCCTCGGTTATCTTTTTCTGTTTCCGAAAATTGTGACTGATATCGGCTTCCAATTGTCCTTTATCGTCAGCTTGTTTTTATTGCTGAGTACGTCTATTCTTAAAGGCGAAAAGCAGCCGGTGAAAATATATCTGCTTACTGCTTATTTTTGCGAGCTTTCTGTGCTGCCCTTTCTATTGAGTTATTTTTATGAGCTTCCTGCTTTGTCACTCTTTGCAAACCTTGTATATATCCCCCTTTTTTCGATTCTGCTCCCATACTTCATCCTTGTATTTTTTCTATCGTTCCTTTTACCTAAAGTCACCATAGCTTTTCTTTACCCCATAGACAAAATATGTCAGCTGTCAGACTGGCTTGTAACAAAAACAGCAGACATTCCCTATATTACGATTATTTTCGGTAAACCGAACAATCTTGAATTGATACTGTATTTTTGTTTCATACCAGTGTTTTTCTGCCTTTATGAAGCATTGCCCCATTTGAGAAAACGTGCATTTTTAATCCCCTTTTGCTTGCTCTTATTTCAATACACAGGAGAATTTTGGAGTAAATATGGGGAAGTTACTTTTATTAATGTTGGACAAGGAGATAGTATTCTTATTAATGAGCCGTTCAATAGGGGGACATATATAATTGATACAGGCGGTACAATGGAATATCAAAAAGAAGAATGGCAGGAAAGAGAGAATAGTTATGAGGTCGGTGAAGATACTCTAGTTCCGTACTTAAAAAGCAAAGGAATTACCAAAATTGACAAGCTAGTTCTTACCCATGGTGATATGGATCATATTGGCGGAAGTGTTGCGCTAATAAAGAGCATTCCAGTTAAACAGATTCTTATGCCTAAATCTAGTAACCAACCAAATGATAAGGAAAAGGAAATATGGGAGCTGGCAAGGCAGAAAAATATTCCTGTCTTTTTTGTAGGAGAGGGAGATGGCTGGACAAATGGAAATTCCGTTTTTCAAATTATTGCACCAGGTAGGAATACTGTGAACAGCAGTGGTGAGAACGATGGATCAATTGTCATTTCTGCACAAATTGGAGGGCTGTCATGGCTGTTTACAGGGGATATAGAAGAAAATGGGGAGGAAATGCTCCTTGCCGCACAATCCAATCTAGAAACAGATGTACTTAAAGTAGCCCATCATGGCAGCAAAACCTCCACTACCGAAGCATTTCTGGAAGAAGTGAATCCTGATATTGCCATTATCTCAGCAGGAAAAAACAACCGTTACGGCCATCCGGATAAGGGGGTGCTTAAACGTTTACAAGCAAAAAAGATAACTGTGTGGAGAACAGATGTGAATGGAACCATTTCTTTTAAATTTTCTCAAAAAAAAGGCACCTTTTTTTTGCAACAGCCATAACATATAACAAAACAGAGGAAATTAGCTGCAATAAATAGTGAATATCCCTAGGGCAATACTTACATTTCGATTACCATGCAAAAGCGGAAATTTTCCTGTTTTGGATTTGAGTTTCATATATAAAGCTATAGGTGAGTGTAAAAACTAACCTTAGTGTACCGGAGCATGTTAAGTATCCTAGGCCTTAATATGCTGCGTTCATTATAGATTGAAAGCGGGCAGCTGTTATAAAAGCGAATGCCTTCTTTGAAAAGCATCTTCCCAGTTTTTCAAAGAAGGCTGGAGCTTTTCGTAAAAACAGTTGTCCGCTTTTTAGTTTAACGCTTGTCAAAATAGAAATGCTTCTTTACGATATAATATAGATGCTAAAAACATGCTTGATATGTAATATCAGGCTGTCCTTGCAAGTAAAAGGACATGATCGGAGAGAAGAATTTTGATGCAAGAAATTTGGAAAAAAATTAAAAGGCAAGAATTTGCGCCTGTTTATTTAATGTATGGGCCGGAATCATTTCTAATAAATGAAACAAGAACATTATTGGTTCAAACAGCTTTAAATCCTGATGAAGAAGATTTTAACCTGTCTGTATACGACTTAGAGGAAGTCAGTATTGAACTGGCAATAGAAGATGCGGAAACAATTCCGTTTTTTGGAGACAGAAAGGTTGTTATTCTGCAGAACCCGTTTTTTCTAACAAGTGAAAAGACAAAATCGAAAGTGGAACATGATGTAAAGAGACTTGAAGCTTATTTAAAGGAGCCCTCTCCTTATACGATTGTTGTCTTTACAGGCAGTTATGAAAAGCTTGATGAGCGGAAGAAAATTACGAAAGAACTAAAAAAAACCGCAGAAATTTTAGAAGCTAAGAAATTAAATGAACAGGAATTAAAAAACTGGATGAAACAAAGAGCATCCTACAATAAAGTCGAACTGGACAATGATGCCCTTGAAGCTTTGCTCAGCATTGCTGGAACAAATTTGTTCCTTTTAACAAGTGAAGTAGATAAGATGGCGCTGTATGTACAGGATTCTAAATTGATTACCAAGGAAATAGTGGAAGAACTCGCTTCTAAATCATTGGAACAAAATATTTTTGCGCTTGTGGAAAAAATCATTAACAAACGAATTGATGAGGCATTAAGAATTTATTATGATTTATTGAAACAAAATGAAGAGCCGTTAAAAATGCTAGCAATTATCACAAACCAATTCCGACTTATTTATCAAGTTAAAGCACTATCGAAAACGGGTTACGGACAACAGCAAATTGCGTCTGTTTTAAAAGTTCACCCATTTCGTGTCAAGCTCGCTGCAGGCCAAGCTAACCGCTTTACTGATGAAGAGCTAACAAGGTGTATCAGCATGTTTGCTGAAGCCGACTACCAGATGAAGACGGGCGCTGCGAATAAAACAATGATTATTGAGATGATTCTATTTAAATTGGGACAGGCTAAATAAACCTAAAAAAACGCTGCCTTGATGGCAGCGTTTTTAATTTGCGGCAATAAAAAAGGCTACCGAATGGATAGCCAATTTTGTTTGTGCTTGTGCTTATTATGCGTTGATCGCGTTGTTTCTCTTAGCTAGACGAGATTTTTTACGAGCAGCAGCATTTTTATGGATAAGACCTTTAGCAGCAGCCTTGTCTAGGTTGCTAGCAGCTACTGCAAAGCTTTCGTTCGCAGCATTTTTATCTTCAGAAGCAATAGCAGCCTCAGCTTTTTTAACAGCAGTACGCATTGCTGATTTCACTGTAGTGTTTTGAGCGTTACGAGCATTGCTAGTTTTTACGCGTTTGATAGCAGATTTAATATTTGGCATTTACGTTCACCTCCTAAAAAGAAGCATCGAGAATCATATATAAACTCGATTTTTACATTCCTAAAAAACTTAAAGAACAAATGATATTTTATCAAACCGTTTCTAATAATGCAATACTCTCCACTTAATTTGAACCGTTAACAGCTATTTTTTTGTTGTAACTGTTAAAAAACCTCCCTTTTCTGTCTGTTTCTCCATGAATTTTTTGGCTGCTGCACGGGCATGATAAGAATATATTACTTTCTATGAAGGGAGAAACTGTATGAGTGAACAGCTGGATTTAAGCAAGTATGCCGTCCGAACAGATTTGGCCATTGAAGCAACAGACATGGCGCTAGCACAGAAATCCCTTATTGAAACAGAACCAAATCAATCACAACTAGATGGTGTCATTATTAAAGAAAAAGAAGAAAAAGGGATAAAAGTTTCTTATGTGGAAGTGACGGAAAAAGGCGAGGAGCTGATTGGAAAGAAAAAAGGCAGATACTTAACATTAGAAGTTCAAGGTATTCGCCAGCAGGATAGCAAGCTTCAAGCAGAAGTAGAAAAAGTGTTTGCTAAAGAGTTTTCTCAATTTCTTGTTACTAGCAATATTCCCGCTGATGCCTCCTGTCTTGTCGTTGGTTTAGGGAACTGGAATGTGACCCCTGATGCACTCGGTCCGCAAGTTTGCGAAAACATTCTTGTTACAAGGCATTTATTCGAATTGCAACCGCAAAATGTAGAAGAAGGCTACAGACCTGTCAGTGCACTTTCTCCTGGAGTCATGGGACTGACTGGAATTGAAACAAGTGACATTATTAGAGGAGTAGTGGAAAAGACAAATCCTGACTTTGTCCTCGTAATAGATGCACTTGCATCCAGAAGTATTGATAGAGTGAATTCTACTATCCAAATTTCTGATACAGGCATCCATCCTGGATCTGGTGTAGGAAATAAACGGAAAGAGCTAAGTGAAGATACATTAGGCAGGCCTGTAATAGCAATCGGCGTTCCGACAGTAGTTGATGCAGTTTCCATTACTAGTGACACGATAGATTATATCCTGAAGCATTTTGGGAAGGAGCTTAGAGAAGGAGACAGGCCGTCCAGAGCACTTGCGCCTGCTGGTTTGAGCTTTGGGGAGAAAAGAGTGCTGACAGACGAAGATTTACCAGAGGAGCACCATCGGAAAACATTTTTAGGGATTATCGGCACACTGCCGGAAGAGGAGAAGCGCCGCCTTATTCATGAAGTTCTTTCGCCAATTGGCCATAATTTGATGGTCACGCCGAAAGAAGTCGATGTTTTTATTGAAGACATGTCCAATCTCATCGCAAGCGGACTGAATGCAGCACTGCACAGTGCAATCAATCAAGATAATGCCGGATTTAATACACATTAATAAGGAAAGCTTGTTCGTTTAATAGAGAAATCTAGCATTCCAATTTAAATTACTAGTTCTATCTCTCCTAGCATTTACATAGTTATTAATAGACTTGCTAGGAGAGGTGAATATGAAACCACTACGAAAAAAACCAGAAGTTTATATATGGAATGCTAATGCGCTGAACATCCTGCCAGTATTATTTATCCTTTTTATTTTAATTTTTATTTCAGTAATTGCTATTTCTTCTGTAAAGCAGGAAATGAATATGAGTTCAACCTTACTTGAGAAATCGCCTAGCGAAATAGATGGGAGCTTCTTTTATTCACTGCTTGGTGCAGAAAATCATCACTTTTTGTCCGTACTGTCAGAAGAACAGAAAAATACAAGCTTCAGCCAAGTGTTTATAAAACTAGCAACAAATATAAATTTGGATGATCCCCGCAGTTTATTAGGAAGAGAGCTTCCCGCCTTTTCCTTATATGACAGTGAAATACTAGTAGCTGGGGATGGAACCAATTATACGAACCTGCCTCTAGAATCAGCACCTCCTCAGCCATTTATTGAGGCTGGAAAAGAAGCGGCATTGCAGCGGACAGATGAAATTAAAAGACTGGAAGAGCAAGAGAAACAAAAACCTGCGGCCGCTCCTACAACTGGCGACAAGAAAATTGTCTATCTATACTTTTCCCATAACCGAGAATCATTTTTGCCGTACCTCAAAGGAGTCACAGATCCTAACTTAGCTCAGCATTCTAAAATTAACATTACAAAATTAGGGGATGTCATCAAGGAAGAACTGGAAATGAAGGGGATTGGCACAACAGTCGAAAAACAGGATATTCAAAAACTGCTAGATAAAAAAGGCTGGACTTATACTCAATCCTATCAAGGTTCAAGAGAAGTAGTAACAGCGGCGATGACTGACAATAAGGATTTAAGCTACCTAATAGATGTGCACCGTGATTCCCAGAGACGAAAAAACACAACGACGACAATAGACGGAAAAGATTATGCGAAAATCGCCTTCGTCATCGGCGGAAACAATAATAATTTTGAAAAAAATCAGCAGCTCGCTGAAGAGCTCCACTCTATTTTAAAGAAAAAATATAAATCTCTGTCTCGAGGAGTCATTCTAAAAAAAGGTGCTTATACAAACGGAAAATTTAATCAGGATTTATCAGAGAACAGCATGTTGGTCGAAATCGGCGGTGTTGATAATACATTTGAAGAATTAAATCGAACATCGAAGGCGTTAGCTGATGCTTTCGGTGAGTACTATTGGAAAGCAGAAAGTGTGAACGGCGGCTAAACTTGCGTTTTAGAAAGAGGTGTTAATACGTGAAGATGTTTACTTTGCGGGCAGTTGGGATTGCGCTATTAATGTTTGCGTGTGTGTTATTCGGCATGCAGCAGGCAAATGGGGGTATCCTAAGCTTGAAAGGATATGAAGATAAAAACTTTAACAGTGCACTATCAATCAGCAATGAGCAGGGCGGGTTAGAGGCGTCGATACTAGGGACGGATGTAACAAGCCATGATCTGCAAAAGAAGAAAGAGCAGATGGAGGAGATGAAAACCTTTAATCTTCTTTCAGGGATTGGGAAGGGCGTCGCTGACGGTGTTTCTTCCCTTGCGCAAAAAGGGGTTGATTTGGTGGGCGGTTTTATGAATAAGGGCCAAGACAGCGGTGAACAGCCATAATAGCAGGTGCGAAAAATCCATTGAATGCTGACAAAGTGTCTATGAATGCTTTTTCTTGCAGATAATTTCATTGAATCTTACCCATCACACTGCTATAATCAGAAATAGTGTATATGCGCGATTATTGTAGGAGTGAACTAGATGAACAGAGAAGAAATGCTTAAAAGACAATCAAAAATCCGTAATTTTTCCATCATCGCTCATATTGATCATGGAAAATCTACCTTAGCAGATAGAATATTAGAAAAGACAAATGCGCTGACAGCCCGTGAAATGAAGGACCAGCTCCTTGATTCGATGGATTTAGAAAGAGAGCGCGGAATTACAATCAAGCTGAATTCTGTCCAGCTTAAATATAAAGCAAAAGACGGTGAAATTTATACACTGCACTTGATTGACACACCGGGACATGTCGATTTCACCTATGAAGTATCCCGCAGTTTAGCAGCTTGTGAAGGAGCTGTGCTAGTTGTCGATGCAGCTCAAGGAATTGAAGCGCAAACACTTGCGAATGTATATTTAGCAATTGACAATGACTTGGAGATCGTTCCTGTTATTAACAAAATTGATTTGCCAAGTGCAGATCCAGAACGTGTCCGCAATGAAATTGAAGATGTTATTGGATTAGACGCTTCTGAAGCAGTCCTAGCTTCTGCGAAAGCTGGTATTGGAATCGAAGATATCCTTGAACAAGTGGTTGAAAAAGTTCCTGCTCCTCAAGGAGATCCGGAAGCGCCGCTTAAAGCGCTTATTTTTGACAGCCTTTATGATGCTTATAGAGGTGTTGTTACTTATATTCGTGTAGTCGAAGGTACAGTTAAACCTGGGGATAAGATTAAAATGATGGCAACAGGCAAAGAGTTTGAAGTAATTGAGGTCGGTGTTTTCACGCCAAAGGCTGTCAATACAGATCAGCTGTCTGTTGGTGATGTTGGATACCTTACAGCAGCAATTAAAAACGTTGGCGATACACGTGTCGGGGACACAATTACAAGTGCGAAGAACGGAGCGGTAGAAGCGCTGCCTGGATACCGCAAGCTGAATCCGATGGTATATTGCGGATTGTATCCAATCGACAGTGCGAAATTTAATGACCTTCGCGAAGCATTAGAAAAATTAGAGCTGAACGATTCTGCCCTTCAATTTGAACCAGAGACGTCGCAGGCGTTAGGGTTTGGTTTCCGCTGTGGTTTCTTAGGACTTCTGCACATGGAAATTATCCAAGAGAGAATTGAAAGAGAGTTCAAAATCGATTTAATCACGACAGCTCCAAGTGTTATTTATGATGTAATTATGACAGACGGAACGGAATTGAAGGTGGATAACCCATCGGCAATGCCGGATCCGCAAAAAATTGATCATATTGAAGAACCGTATGTAAAAGCAACAATGATGGCGCCAAACGAATATGTCGGTGCAATCATGGAGCTTTGCCAGCTAAAACGCGGTGTGTTCATTGATATGCAATATATGGACGAGACGCGCGTTAAAATAATTTATGAAATTCCGCTGTCTGAAATTGTATATGATTTCTTTGACCAGCTGAAATCAAATACAAGAGGCTATGCATCCTTTGATTATGAGCTAATCGGCTACAAAACGTCGACGCTTGTAAAAATGGATATTCTCCTTAACGCAGAAAAAGTCGATGCATTAAGCTTTATTGTCCATAAGGACTTTGCTTATGAACGAGGAAAAATCATTGTTGAAAAGCTGAAGGAACTTATTCCGCGCCAACAGTTTGAAGTGCCTATCCAAGCTGCTGTCGGCCAAAAGATTGTTGCCCGTTCAACGATTAAAGCTATGCGTAAAAACGTATTGGCAAAATGTTATGGCGGTGACATTTCCCGTAAACGTAAATTGCTTGAAAAGCAAAAAGAAGGTAAGAAGCGGATGAAGCAAGTCGGTTCCGTAGAAGTACCGCAAGAGGCGTTCATGGCTGTACTGCGCATGGATGACAATAACACGACGAAAAATAATTAATGAGCTAAAATCGGGGTTAGGCTGCAGCTTTAGAGCAGTGCTAACCTCTTTTCTTATTTTTTGCAAAGAGAAAGGACTGTGACATATTGATTAAAGCAGCATATATCCATATCCCATTTTGTGAACATATATGTCATTATTGTGATTTTAATAAAGTGTTTTTAAAAGGCCAGCCTGTGGACGAATATTTGGATGCACTGGAACAGGAAATAAAGCTGACGGCAAGTAAAAATAATGCCCCGCTTAAAACCGTTTTTGTCGGAGGCGGAACACCAACAAGCCTTAATGCTAAGCAGCTGGAGAGGTTATGTGCGATTATCAGTGAAAATCTGCACTTAGCAGAAAATGCTGAATATACATTTGAGGCAAACCCTGGAGACTTGTCACCAGATAAACTGAAAGCCTTGTATGAAGGTGGAGTCAACCGCTTGAGCTTCGGTGTGCAATCATTTAATGATGACCTATTGCAGAGGATAGGCAGAACGCACAGAGCTAAAGATGTCTTCACATCGGTAGAGGCTGCCAAAAAGATCGGGTTTGACAATATTAGCATCGATTTAATGTACAGTCTGCCAGGTCAGACATTAGACGATTTTGCCGCTACCTTAAAGCAGGCCTTTACTTTAGATATCCAGCATTTTTCTGGTTATTCGCTGATCATTGAGCCAAAGACAGTATTTTATAATCTTCTCCGCAAGGGCAAACTGCTTACACCTGGTGAAGATGCAGAAGCAAGCATGTACCGCCTGCTTATGGAGGAGATGGCACAGCATGGTTACAAGCAGTATGAAATTAGTAATTTCGCAAAAGAGGGCTATGAAAGCATCCATAACATAACGTATTGGAATAATGAAGAATATTACGGATTTGGTGCAGGAGCACATGGTTACGTTAATGGCTACCGCCGCTCTAACTTCGGCCCATTAAAAAAATACATGGAGCCTTTGGCTGCAGGAAGTCTGCCTCTTCTCGACAATCATCAGGTTACTTTAGCAGAAATGATGGAAGAGGAGCTGTTTTTAGGGCTGAGAAAAAACAGTGGCGTCAGTCTCGCTGTGTTTAAGGAAAAGTATAAGCAAGACATTGAGACGCTGTTTGCTGCTGAACTGGAGAAATTATTGGAAAGAGGATTAATTTCCATTGAGGATGGGAATTTAAAACTCACATATAATGGCCGTTTTTTAGGAAATGAAGTATTTCAATCTTTCATCGGAATTCTTTAACAATACCTCCTCCTAAAATAGGGGGAGGTTGTCTGTTTAATTAGGAAAGAATTTCTTTTGCGAAATAAAAACCAAATTATTGACACACTCCCCTTTTATTTGATAATTTATAAGTAGAATTAGCACTCGGTGCTAATGAGTGCTAACAGAGGTGATGAATGTGTTAACAGATCGTCAATTATTGATATTGCAAGTGATTATTGATGATTTTATAGCATCTGCTCAGCCGGTTGGTTCTAGAAGCTTGTCGAAAAAACCGGAAATATCCTTTAGCTCTGCCACGATTAGAAATGAAATGGCGGATTTGGAGGAATCGGGATATCTGGAAAAGACCCATTCTTCATCTGGACGAATTCCAAGCGAAAAGGGCTATCGATTTTATGTCGATCACTTATTATTGCCGCAAAAGCTTCGTAAAGAAGAGGTGTTAACACTGAATTCTGTTTTTGCTGAGAAGATTTATGAGTTGGAGAACATCGTCCAAAAATCAGCAAAAATACTCTCAGAGTTAACGAACTATACGACAATAGTGCTGGGGCCAGCTGTAAAGGAAAACAAACTGAAAAGAATTCAGATTGTGCCATTAAATGCCCAGACAGCCATTGCCATTATCATCACAGATACTGGGCATGTCGAAAATAAAATGTTTCATTTGCCGGAATCGACAGATGCAAACGAAATTGAAAAGCTTGTGAATATTCTTAATGAAAGGCTCGCAGGAGTCTCTCTTGAGAAGCTGCACAACAAAATATATAAGGAAGTTGCCACACTCTTAAAACGTCATATTAACCATTATGATTTGTTTTTGAATTCAATCTATGATGCTGTTAAAATCGACACACATGAGAAGCTTTTCTTCGGCGGCAAGACGAATATGCTGAGTCAGCCGGAATTTCATGATGTCAGCAAAATTCGCGATTTGCTCAATATGATTGAAAAAGAGGAAGGCATCCATGACTTAATCCGTAATAACACAACAGACATCAACATTAAGATTGGGACAGAAAACAATATTACCGCAATGGATAATTGCAGTGTTATTTCCGCTTCTTATGCATTAGGGGAAAAGCAGCTAGGGTCCATTGCCATATTGGGACCAACGAGAATGGAATATTCACGGGTAGTCAGCCTGCTAAATCTGATGGCGCATGATCTCACAAAAGTGTTGACAAAGCTGTATCAAAACTAGCGGCGAAGGATATAGTTAATATGTAGTAACTCCCTATTATCAGTGATAAACGGTAGTAGGGAAACCATTTAAAAAAAATGATAGTTATTGGAAGCTTTATATAAGTTGATTATGTATAATAGTTCACTGTGAAGACTATTTACAAAGATTTAATTCATTTGAGGGAGGTGAACAAGTTGGCAGAAGATAAAACAACAATGAATGAAGAGATTCAAGAGGACAATGCTGAAGAGAATACGGAAGCGGTCTTTGAAGAAGTTCAGCAAGATGAAACAACTGCTGATGCTCAAAACACAAACTCATTTGCTGAGGATCTCGAAGCAGCAAATGCTAAAATTGCTGAGCTAGAGGCGAAAATAGAGAGTGAAACAAACCGATATTTGCGTCTGCAAGCAGA
The DNA here is from genome assembly GCF_023714395.1 of Niallia sp. MER 6. Taxonomy (NCBI): domain Bacteria; kingdom Bacillati; phylum Bacillota; class Bacilli; order Caryophanales; family Bacillaceae; genus Niallia; species Niallia sp. MER 6. Next base: position 286,044 of record NZ_JAMAUK010000003.1, read on the forward strand.
CTTTGATAATTCCCGCCGCAGAGCGAAGCTTGATATGGAAGCGGCGCAAACATATAGAGCACAAAGCCTAGTTTTGGATTTGCTACCAGCTATCGATAACTTTGAGAGAGCTTTGAAGGTAGAAGCAACAGAAGAACAAGCGAAAAGCCTATATACAGGCATGGAAATGGTTTACAGAGGATTGTTGGATGCACTTGAAAAAGAGGGTGTTGAAACAATCAAGTCTGTCGGAACTGAATTTGATCCTCATCTTCATCAAGCAGTAATGCAAGTAGAAGTGGAAGATACAGAACCTAATATTGTAGTAGAAGAGTTCCAAAAAGGCTACAAATTAAAAGACAGAGTAATCAGACCAGCCATGGTTAAGGTTAGCCAGTAAGGTCTACATAAATGAATTGGAGGGAATTTTTCCATGAGTAAAATTATTGGAATCGATTTAGGTACAACAAACTCATGTGTTGCTGTATTGGAAGGCGGAGAACCAAAAGTTATCCCGAATCCAGAAGGTAACCGCACTGCTCCATCCGTAGTTGCATTTAAAAATGGAGAGCGTCAAGTTGGGGAAGTGGCAAAGCGCCAATCTATTACAAACCCTAACACAATCATGTCCATCAAACGTCATATGGGGACAGACTATAAAGTGGAAGTTGAAGGCAAAAACTATTCACCTCAAGAAGTTTCTGCGATTATCCTTCAATACTTGAAAGGCTATGCAGAAGAGTATCTTGGTGAAAAGGTAACAAAAGCTGTTATCACAGTTCCTGCTTATTTCAACGATGCTGAGCGTCAAGCAACCAAAGATGCAGGTAAAATCGCTGGACTTGAAGTAGAGCGTATCATTAACGAGCCTACTGCAGCAGCACTTGCATATGGTCTAGACAAAACAGATGAAGATCAAACAATCCTAGTATACGATCTTGGTGGCGGTACTTTCGACGTTTCCATCCTTGAATTGGGTGACGGCGTATTCGAAGTTAAATCTACAGCTGGTGACAACCGTCTTGGCGGAGATGACTTTGACCAAGTAATTATTGACTATCTAGTAGATCAATTCAAAAAAGAAAACGGAATTGACTTAAGCAAGGATAAAATGGCGCTTCAACGTTTGAAAGACGCAGCAGAAAAAGCGAAAAAAGATCTGTCTGGTGTAGCATCTACACAAATTTCGCTTCCATTCATCACTGCTGGTGAAGCTGGACCGCTTCACTTGGAAGTAACATTGTCCCGCGCTAAATTCGAAGAAATTTCTTCTGATCTAGTTGAACGCACGATGGGTCCTACTCGTCAAGCGTTGAAAGATGCTGGTTTAAGCGCTTCTGAAATCGATAAAGTAATTCTTGTCGGTGGTTCTACTCGTATTCCTGCTGTACAAGAAGCAATCAAAAAAGAAATCGGTAAAGAGCCGCATAAAGGCGTTAACCCTGATGAAGTAGTTGCAATGGGTGCAGCTATTCAAGGTGGAGTTATCACTGGTGATGTTAAAGACGTAGTTCTTCTTGACGTAACACCACTTTCATTGGGAATTGAGACAATGGGCGGCGTATTCACAAAGCTTATTGAACGCAATACAACAATTCCGACATCTAAATCACAAGTGTTCTCTACTGCTGCTGACAGCCAAACAGCTGTTGACATTCATGTTCTTCAAGGGGAGCGCCCAATGTCTGCAGATAACAAGACATTAGGTAGATTCCAATTGACTGACATCCCGCCAGCACCACGTGGAATTCCACAAATCGAAGTTAGCTTCGATATCGATAAAAACGGTATTGTGAATGTTCGTGCGAAAGATCTTGGAACTAACAAAGAGCAAACTATCACAATCAAGTCTTCAACAGGATTATCTGATGAAGAAATCGATAAAATGGTTAGAGAAGCAGAAGAAAACGCAGAAGCTGATAAAAAGCGCAAAGAAGAAGTAGAATTGCGCAATGAAGCTGACCAATTAGTGTTCACAACAGAAAAAACACTAAAAGACTTGGAAGGCAAAGTGGACGAAAGCGAAGTTGCAAAAGCGAACGAAGCGAAAGATGCGCTTAAAGAAGCAATCGAGAAAAACGAATTAGAAGAAATTCGTGCGAAAAAAGATGCGCTTCAAGAAATCGTTCAAAACCTTTCTGCAAAGCTTTATGAAGAAGCAGCTAAACAAGCACAAGCAGCACAAGGTGCTGAAGGTCAATCTGCTGGCAAAAACGATGATGCAGTTGATGCAGAATTCGAAGAGGTTAATGACGACAACAAATAAGCACTAATTTTCGAAAAGTCAAAGTCAGGTTATCCTTGGCTTTGGCTTTTTCTTTATGAGAGCTAATTTTTAGCGTTCCTTTCTAACCTATAAAAGTAAAGGCTTTTTTTAATCGTTTAGAATAAACTATTGTACATTAGAAATGCAAAATGATACAATATCATCTATGTGAAAAGAATCGGGGAGTGGCAATCATAAATGGATAAGCGAGATTACTACGAAGTCCTTGGAGTTGCAAAAACGGCTTCCAAGGATGAAATCAAAAAAGCATATCGTAAGCTGTCAAAAAAGTATCATCCGGATATTAATAAAGATCCGGGAGCAGATGATCAGTTTAAAGAAGTAAAAGAAGCGTATGAAGTACTTAGCGATGATCAAAAACGTGCCCATTATGATCAATTTGGCCATACAGATCCTAACCAAGGCTTTGGTGGTGGAGCTGGAGACTTCGGCGGCTTTGGCTTTGAAGATATTTTCAGCAGTTTCTTTGGCGGCGGCGGACGCCGACGTGATCCGAATGCACCAAGACAAGGAGCAGACCTGCAGTACACAATGACTCTGTCCTTTGAGGAAGCAGCTTTTGGAAAAGAAACAGAAATTGAAATTCCGCGTGAGGAAACTTGTGAAACATGCAGCGGAACAGGTGCTAAGCCTGGAACAAAACCTGTAACATGTAAACATTGCAGTGGTACAGGGCAATTGAATGTGGAGCAAAATACGCCATTCGGAAAAATTGTTAACAGAAGAACTTGTCAGCATTGTAATGGTACTGGTAAAGAAATTAAACATAAATGCGGAACATGTGGCGGAACAGGTAAAGTGAAAAAACGCCGTAAGATTAAAGTGAAAATTCCTGCTGGAATTGATGACGGTCAACAGCTTCGCGTCAGCGGCCAAGGGGAACCAGGCGTTAATGGCGGACCTGCAGGGGACTTATATGTGGTGTTCCATGTTAGAACACATGAGTTCTTTGAGCGTGATGGTGAGGACGTATACTGCGAAATGCCTATTACGTTTGCACAAGCAGCCCTTGGTGATGAAGTGGAAGTACCAACACTGCACGGTAAAGTGAAATTGAAAGTGCCGGCAGGAACACAGACAGGAACGAAATTCCGTCTAAAAGGTAAAGGTATTGCCAATGTGCGCGGCTACGGTACAGGGGATCAGCATGTTATTGTCCGCTTGATTACGCCGACAAAACTATCCGATAAACAGAAACAATTGCTGCAGGAATTTGCAGAGGTAACAGGAAATGCTCCTCAAGGGGAAGAAGAAGAAAGCTTTTTTTCAAAAGTTAAAAGAGCCTTTAAAGGTGAATAAAGATTGATTGGAGTTGGTAGAAAATGAAATGGTCTGAAATCACAATTCATACAACAAATGAAGCGATTGAACCTATTTCAAACATATTGCATGAAGCAGGTGCAAGCGGGGTGGTAATTGAAGATCCCTTCGATTTGATTAAAGAAAGAGAAGACCGTTTTGGCGAAATCTACCAACTCAATCCTGACGATTATCCAGAAGAAGGCGTATTGGTAAAAGCTTATCTTCCCATCAACAGCTTTTTGGGAGAAACGGTAGAGGAAATTAAAGAGGCAATCAATAATTTGATCCTTTTTAATATTGATATTGGTTTAAATAAAGTTTCCATTATGGAAGTGAATGAAGAAGAATGGGCAACAGCATGGAAGAAATATTACCATCCTGTTAAGATTTCGGAGAAATTCACTATTGTGCCAACTTGGGAAGATTATTCACCAGTTCACAGTGATGAACTAATCATTGAATTGGATCCAGGCATGGCATTTGGTACGGGGACACATCCAACGACTGTATTATGTATCCAGGCTTTGGAGAGAATAGTAAAAAAAGGGGATGCTGTCATTGATGTCGGCACAGGTTCAGGTGTTCTGAGCATTGCAGCAGCTATGCTTAAAGCTAAATCTGTTCTTGCCCTTGATTTAGACGAAGTGGCTGTTCAGTCAGCAAAACTTAATCTTAAACTGAACAAAGTGCATGAAACGGCTCATGTTCAGCAGAATAATTTGCTTGACGGTATCAGCGAGGAGGCAGACGTCATTGTGGCGAACATCCTTGCTGAGGTGATAGTCCGCTTTACGGATGATGTTTACCGTTTATTAAAACAGGATGGCTATTTTATCGCATCAGGAATCATTCTTCAGAAAAAAGAAGAAGTGAAAGCAGCGATTATAGCATCAGGTCTTGAAATTGTTGAAACGGTTCAAATGGAAGATTGGATCAGCATCACAGCGAAAAAAGGAAAGTAAGGTAAAAAAGAAGTTTGTTTGATACACTGCAAACTTCTTTTAGCATGCTTATAATGCTTAAGTAGTGCTTTGTCAAATTATTCCTGATTATATGTAAAGGCAGGTTTTATGCATTGCAACGTTATTTTGCGGAAAATGTAGAGGACACATTCCTAATAAAAGAAGATGACTTCCATCATATTACAAGGGTCATGCGCATGAAGCTTGATGAAGAAATCTATTGTGTCAATTCAAATCAGCAAACCGCCCGCTGTAAAATTGAAAATATTACCGAAAACGAAGTAGTGGCAAAGGTGATACAATGGGTAGAGGAAGACATTGAACTCCCTGTCAAGGTAACAATAGTAAGCGGCCTGCCAAAAGGGGATAAGCTAGAATGGATTATCCAAAAAGGCACAGAATTAGGTGCGCACGAGTTTATCCCTTTTATTGCATCTCGCTCGATTGTTAAATGGGACGCAAAAAAGTCCGATAAAAAAATCAGCCGCTGGAACAAGATTGCAAAAGAAGCGGCAGAACAGTCACACCGCGCTGCGATTCCCAATGTAATAGCCCCGGTTTCGCCAAAAGAGTTAATAAAGATGGCCGCTGATTATGATGTATTAATCATTGCCTATGAGGAAGAAGCTAAGGCTTTAGAATCAGCTAATCTAGCGAGAGCGCTTTCCTCTATGAAGAAGGGGCAGTCGATTCTTGCTGTATTTGGCCCAGAAGGCGGCCTTACAGATACGGAAGTCGAGCTTCTGACAGACAACGGCTTTATTGCCTGTGGACTCGGACCAAGAATATTAAGGACGGAAACAGCACCATTGTATTTGCTTTCCGCTGTTTCCTATCATTTTGAATTAATGAATGGATGAGGTGAAATATAATGCCAACAGTTGCTTTTCACACATTAGGTTGTAAAGTAAATCATTATGAAACAGAAGCTATATGGCAATTATTTAAAGAGCAAGGATACGAAAGAGTAGATTATGAGAACATGTCTGACGTTTATGTCATTAATACATGTACGGTTACAAACACAGGAGACAAAAAAAGTCGTCAAGTAATCAGACGGGCTGTTCGCAAAAATCCCGACGCAGTCATTTGTGTTACTGGTTGCTATGCGCAAACATCGCCGGCAGAAATCATGGCTATTCCTGGTGTAGATATCGTTGTTGGAACACAGGATCGTGTGAAAATGCTTGATTACATCACGCAATATAAAGAAGAACGCCAGCCGATTAATGCAGTCGGCAATATTATGAAAAACAGAGTGTATGAGGAATTAGACGTTCCAGCTTTCACGGACAGAACGAGAGCATCTTTGAAAATCCAAGAGGGCTGTAATAATTTCTGCACATTCTGTATCATCCCATGGGCTAGAGGTTTAATGCGCTCAAGAGATCCGCAGGAAGTAATCAGACAAGCTCAACAGCTTGTACATGCAGGCTATAAGGAGATTGTTCTTACAGGTATCCACACAGGCGGTTACGGCGAGGATATGAAAGACTATAATCTTGCAAGATTGCTTCGTGATTTAGAATCACAAGTAAAAGGATTAAAGAGACTTCGTATTTCTTCCATTGAAGCAAGCCAAATTACGGACGAGGTCATTGAGGTTCTTAATGATTCGAAAATAATTGTAAATCATCTTCATATTCCGATTCAATCCGGTTCTGATACTGTATTGAAGAGAATGAGAAGAAAGTATACAATGGAGTTCTTCGCAGAAAGAATCACTCGTCTTAAAGAGGCGCTTCCTGGTCTCGCTGTCACATCTGATGTAATTGTCGGCTTCCCAGGAGAGACAGAAGAAGAATTTATGGAAACTTACAACTTCATTAAAGAGCATAAGTTTTCTGAGCTTCATGTTTTCCCTTACTCAAAAAGAACGGGTACTCCTGCAGCTAGAATGGAAGACCAGATTGATGAAGATGTGAAAAACGAACGAGTTCATCGGCTGATTGCCCTTTCAGACCAGCTTGCTAAAGAATATGCTTCTAATTACGAAGGCGAAGTCGTGGAAGTGATTCCAGAGGAAGTATATAAGGAATCTGGAAACGGCGATTTGTATGTCGGCTATACAGATAACTATCTGAAAGTAGTATTTCCGGCAACAGAAGAGATGGTTGGCCAAATCGTAAAAGTGAAAATTACTAAAGCAGGCTATCCAGTTAACGAAGGTCAATTCGTCCGATTATTGGAAGAATATACAGAAACAGAAAAAGCGATTGTATAATTAGCAGCAGTACAACAGTTTCAAAGAGTGGAAAAGCATCTGAAGCGATGCTTTTCTAATGACAAAAATCATACATACCATGTAAAAGGAGCCATTAATGATGAGCAGCCAAATTGCAAAAATGATCGATCACACTTTATTGAAAGCAGACGCAACAAAAGAACAGGTTAAAACATTATGTGAGGAAGCAAAACAATACAGCTTTGCTTCAGTATGCGTAAACCCAACTTGGGTTCAATATGCTAGTGAGCTATTGGCAGGCACGGAAGTAAAAGTGTGTACTGTTATCGGTTTCCCATTAGGCGCAACTACTTCTGCAACAAAAGCGTTTGAAACAACGAATGCTATTGAAAATGGAGCAACGGAAGTTGATATGGTTATTAATATTGGTGCACTTAAAGACAAGAACTATGACCTTGTGAAAGAAGACATTAAAGCAGTAGTGGATGCAGCAAAAGGCAAAGCACTTACAAAGGTAATTATTGAAACTAGTCTGCTGACTGATGAAGAGAAAGAAAAAGCATGTGTTTTAGCAGTCGAAGCAGGAACTGACTTTGTGAAAACATCTACTGGATTTTCAACAGGTGGAGCAACGGTTGAAGATATTGCTCTTATGAGAAAAACAGTTGGACCAGATATCGGTGTTAAGGCTTCCGGTGGTGTAAGAAGCAGTGAAGATACGGAGAAAATGATTGCTGCTGGAGCTACTCGCATTGGCGCAAGTTCTGGTGTTGCGATTGTTAACGGACTAACAAGCAACAGCGACTACTAAGAAGAAGGATGGTACCCATTAGGGTCCATCCTTTTTTTATTGCGTCTAAACCTTATGCAGCTTCATAATCCATTTCCCGAACTGTTCAGCAAACGGCAGGACAAGGATAGAGGACAGCACATTGAATAAAAGGCTTGCATGTGCAAGCTGAACGTCCTTAGCACTCGTCATATATTCCACAGCATCTGTTAATTGGCCAATGAACGGGTAGAACAGAAGCACCCCGCCGACATTAAGCCAAATATGAGCATATGCACAAAGCTTTGCCTGCTTTTCGGCGCCGATAGATGCAAGATAGGAGGTTATACAGGTGCCGATATTAGAGCCAAGCATAATTGCAATTCCGGCTTCAATACTCAGCATATCAGCAGTCAAAAAGCCCATGATAATTCCGATTGTTGCGGTGCTTGACTGAATTAATGCTGTCAGGAGAATTCCGACAGCTAAAGCCAAAATAATCCGGTCAGATAAATGAGCGAGGAAGGTCTGCATAAAAGGGTTGTCTTGAATGATGGACGCAAAATGTTTAAATCCTTTCATTGCCGTAAAGACAATCGCTATCCCGAATAATACAAACCCGATACTTCTTAGTTTATGTTTGTTGACTAGTATGAAAACAGCTCCGATTATTGCTAATGGAAGCAAAAAGTCACTAATATCATAGGTGATAAATTCCGTCGTAAAGGTCGTGCCGATATTTGTTCCGAGAATGATGCCGATTGACTGAGGAAAGGTCAATACCCGTGCAGCAATTAATCCGATTGTCAGCACCATAACAGCAGAGCTGCTTTGCAGGACAGCAGTGATGATTATTGCAGCAACCATGCCCTTCCAAGGCTTATTGGTAAGCTTCTCTAATAAGGCTTTAAGTGAATGGGAAGAGAGGTTGAAAAGGCCTGTCCGCAGCAACGTCATTCCATAAATAAATAACAATATCATGATGATAAATAGTCCAATATAAAGCATGAATGTTCACTCCTTCAAAAAAATATATGAAAGAAAGGAAATGGACATGCTAAAAATGCAAAATGATAGAAATATACAAGATTTAAAGTTCTATTTTGTGGTAATATATAAGTGTGAGGATGGACAATGAGGGATACTTGTTTAGAAATCACAAAAAAAATGAAAACAATTTTCGGTACAAGGCTAAATACAGTTGACCTTGCTTCCTTGATATATTATAATGTCAAGGTACATGGAATCCATGTTGATGTTAGTGTGTTGTGTTTCGGAGGGAGGGAAAGAGAATGTCTAAAACCGTCGTTCGTAAAAACGAATCGCTTGAAGATGCTCTTCGTCGCTTCAAACGTTCAGTATCAAAAACTGGTACTTTGCAGGAAGCTAGAAAGCGCGAATTCTATGAAAAGCCTAGTGTTAAACGTAAGAAGAAATCAGAAGCAGCAAGAAAACGTAAGTTCTAAGAGAGGGTGTATTAATTGAGTCTTCTCGAACGCTTAAACAATGATATGAAGCAAGCGATGAAAAACAAAGATAAAGATAAACTCACTAATATCAGAATGCTGAAAGCTGCCATTCAAAATGAAAGCATTAAGATTGGCGGAGATCTTTCTGAAGAGGATGAGTTAACTGTCCTTTCTCGCGAAGTGAAACAACGCAAGGACTCCCTCCATGAGTTTGAAAAAGCAGGTCGCCAAGATCTTGTTGACAAAGTACGTGCGGAGTTAAAGCATGTTGAAATATATATGCCTGAACAGCTTTCAGAAGAGGAGTTAACAGAAATCGTTACTTCTGTAATTGCAGAAACTGGAGCTTCTTCAAAGAAAGATATGGGAAAAGTGATGGCTGCTTTAATGCCAAAGGTTAAAGGTAAAGCAGATGGTTCACTAGTAAATAAACTTGTACAACAACACCTTTCATAAATGAAATTGTTTTAAAGGCTGCAGTCTCAGACTGCAGCCTTTTTACATTGTGTTGGAAAGTTATGAAGAAGTCTATAATAATAATAAATGTATGAAACTTTTTTAAAAGTTAATCGTATATTTACTATAGCCACGATGTTCAGGAAAGGAGGAGGAACTTGAATAGGAAAAAAATATTGATTTTGCCTTTTCTTTTTAGTTTATTATTATCCTTTTTTCCTGTAGTCAGTTTTGCTAACGACCAATCATTAGTCTATATCATTCCAATAAAGAATACAGTGGAAAAAGGCCTGAGTGAGTTTATCGACAGGGGTATCAAAACGGCAGAAGAAAAAAAGGCAGACGTTATTATCTTTGACATGGATACACCTGGGGGAGCAGTTGATGCAGCTGCTGCGATCGGAAAGACGATTTCTGAAACAAAGATAAAGACAGTCACATATATCAATCAGGATGCTATCTCTGCAGGCTCTTATATTGCCTTAAATACAGATATGATTTATATGGATGAGGGCGGAAGATTCGGGGCAGCTGGTATCATAGATGGACAAGGAAACACTGCCGGCGAAAAAGCGCAATCATACTGGTTGTCTGCGATGAGAGGAGCCGCTGAAAAAGGGGGCAAAGACCCTCGTTATGCGATGGCTATGGCTGATAAATCGATTGCCATACCAGAGCTCGGTGATGATGAGAATGAGTTTCTTACATTGACAGCTGCAGAAAGTCTTCACGTTGATTATTCAAATGGAACAGTCTCTAATTTGGATGAACTGCTTGGTGAGCTGGGCATGGAAAATGCAAAAGTCGAAAGAATGGATGAAAGCTTTGCCGACAAAGTGGCACGCTTTGTGACAAATCCGCTCATTATTCCGATTTTGTTATCAATTGGCAGTCTTGGTTTGATATTTGAGTTGTTTTCTCCAGGTTTTGGTGTTCCTGGCTTTGTGGGAATCTCTTCCCTGCTTTTGTTCTTCTATGGCCACCTTGTTTCAGGGCTTGCAGGATATGAAACAATCATTCTGTTTGCTGTAGGGATACTTCTTGTTCTGCTGGAGTTCTTTATAGTCGGCGGAATAGCTGGAACATTGGGCATTGTTGCAATTATAGGCAGTATCTTTCTTGCCGGAGGGAATGCTTATCATATTGCCATTAGCATTTGTATTGCGATAGCTGTATCGATTATCGCCACTATTCTTTTAGTAAAGGTGTTTGGTAGAAAAATGAAATTCTTCAAAAAAATTGTGCTGAGAGACTCTACGAGTACGGAAGAAGGATATGTTTCCAATAAAACAAGAAATGATCTTGTTGGCAAGACAGGTATAACAATGACTGCGCTTCGTCCTTCAGGAACGGTTGTTATTGGAGACGAACGAATTGATGTGGTCAGTGAAGGTAACTTTATTGGAAAAGATGTAAAAGTTAAAATTGTAAAAGCAGAAGGATCAAGAATTGTCGTTAGAGAATTCACCGATATTGATCTGCACAAGGAGGAAAATTAATGGAAGCATTAAGCGCAACGACAATCTTTTGGGTTGCAGTAGTAGTGATTGGAATTATCTTGCTTGGAATCCTGTTGACATTCGTCCCAGTTATGCTGTGGATTTCAGCATTAGCAGCAGGCGTAAGAATCAGCATATTTACATTGATTGGGATGAGGTTGAGAAGGGTAATTCCTAGCCGTGTTGTTAATCCGTTAATCAAGGCGCATAAAGCTGGAATTAATGTAACAATCAATCAATTGGAAAGCCATTACTTGGCTGGTGGTAATGTCGACAGAGTTGTCAATGCATTGATAGCTGCACACAGGGCAAATATTGAGCTTTCGTTTGAACGCTGTGCTGCAATCGATTTGGCTGGCCGTGACGTTCTCGAAGCGGTACAGATGAGTGTTAACCCGAAAGTTATTGAAACGCCATTTATTGCCGGTGTAGCAATGGATGGAATTGAAGTAAAAGCAAAAGCTAGAATTACTGTTCGCGCAAATATTGAGCGCCTTGTAGGGGGAGCTGGAGAAGAAACAGTTGTAGCTCGTGTCGGTGAAGGAATTGTCTCAACAATCGGTTCATCGAATAATCATAAGAAGGTCCTCGAAAACCCAGACATGATCTCACAGACTGTATTGTCAAAAGGTCTAGATGCTGGAACAGCGTTTGAAATCTTATCCATTGATATTGCGGATGTGGATATAGGCAAAAACATCGGAGCTGAATTACAGACAGAACAGGCAGAAGCTGATAAGAAGATAGCACAAGCGAAAGCGGAAGAACGCCGAGCAATGGCTGTTGCACAAGAACAAGAGATGAAAGCCAAAGTTCAGGAAATGCGCGCGAAGGTTGTCGAGGCAGAAGCGGAAGTTCCAATGGCGATGTCTGACGCTCTTCGTTCTGGAAATATGGGTGTTATGGATTATATGAACTTGCAGAACATTACCGCAGATACGGAAATGAGAGGTTCAATCGGCAAAGTAAATAATGAAAATAAAGATGAAGATAAAAAGTAAGGCACGCTGAAGGGAGTAGTCTCTCTTGGAATATATTTCAATTATTATCGTGATAGTAGGCTTCCTGTTCTCCTTATTCCAAAAAGAGAAAGAAAAACAGGAGGATAATGGCAAAAAGGCGAAGAAGAAAACCGCGCCTGTTAATATGCCTGATATTAAGAAGCAAGTAATGAAAAGAGTGGAGCAGGCATTGGAAGCACCTGTGAGAAAAGAAACAGTGCCAGTGCCGAATGAATTGGATGCCATTAAAAAAGAAAGAGATGCTCTCAAAAAGAAGCTGAAGCTGATGGAAAGAAATATCGCACGAAGCCAGCACGAGCACAAACAGCAGGAGATTCTGCCAATAGAATCAAAAGACCTGCTTAACGGTTCAAATCTTGCTGAGGCGGTCATTCTTTCGGAAATTATTGGGCCTCCAAGGGCTAAACGGCCCCATCCTGCAACCCGCAAGAAGCAAATGATTAAACAGTAAAAATATTTAGCAGCAATGCTGAATTTTCCTAAAAAATAGGTGCTAGAACCTTCCTTTTTCTCATACACATGAGATGAAAGGGGGTTCTTTTTTTATGGCTAAAAAATGGGGAAATACGGTACGGAACTGGATGATTAAAAACCTAGAGCTTCCTCAAGATGTCATGATGGACTTACCCAGGATCACAATGATTGGCCAAATCCATATTTATATTGAGAACCACCGTGGTTTGCTGACTTTTTCAGACAAAGAGCTAAGGCTGCTCTTAAAACAGGGACAGCTTTTAATAAAGGGCAAAGGCTTTGTCATAAAGACGATCTTGCCAGAGGAAATACTGCTGGAAGGAAAAATAGATCAGGTGATGTACATAAACGAATAACATGGGAGGAAGCTATGAAAAATCATTGGATAGAATTTTTTACTGGGATTGTAACAGTTAAAGCAACAGGGAAAGGGCTGGAGCGTTTTTTAAATAATCTGCTGAGAAAGAAGATTGCCGTCTGGAGTGTTAAAAAACACGGCCCTCACTCTATCACGTTTCAAATGGGCTTAAAAAGCATCCATAAGTTCCGAGAGGTTGTAAGAGGGAGTGGCATCAAAATAGAGTTTCAGCGTGGCGCTGGAGCTCCCTTTCTTTATAAAAGAATACTGAAAAACAGCGGCTTTGCGATTGGTGTCTTTTTATTCTTAGGACTAGTTCTCACCCTTTCCAATATGGTATGGGGCATTGAGATTAAGGGAGCTAATCCTGCAACTGAATATCAAATCCGCAAGCAACTGGATAAAATGGATATTAAAATTGGGGAATTTCAATTTTTCGCAAAAGAATTGGACGAGATACAAGCTGAACTGACCAATAATATTGACGCAATCACCTGGATTGGCGTGGAGTTAAAAGGGACAACTTACCACTTTCAAGTAGTGGAAAAGAATGAGCCTGATAAAGTAGAAGAGGAAAAACCGCAAAATCTTATCGCGGCTAAAAAAGCAACGATTGTAGATTACTTCATTGAAGAAGGAGACCAAGTTTTCAGCGTTCATGATGTGGTAAAAAAAGGTCAATTATTAGTAACCGGAACATATGGGAAAGATAAAGATACAAAAACCGTCTCAGCCAGAGGGGAGATATGGGGAGAAACCTGGTACAGCTCCACTGTGACAATTCCTTTAGAAAGTACCTTCCAAGTTTTTAATGGCAATGAAAAGCAAAAGCATTACCTTAAAGTAGGCGGTTTTGAAATTCCTGTTTGGGGTTTTGGGAAGGTAGACTACAAGGAATATGAAAAAGAGGAAAACGAAAAAAATCTTAAGTTCTTGAAATGGGAACTGCCAATAAAGGTTACAAATAAGACATACAGGGAAAAGGAAGAAGTGACGAGAAGCTATACGGAAAAAGAAGCCATTAAAGCAGGCAAGGAAAAAGCCCGTAAGGATGTGCAAAAGGAAATTGGCGAAGACGGAAAAATTAAGAAAGAAAAAATTTTGCGACAATCGGTAAAGAATGGTAAAGTAATACTGAATATAGATTTCACAACAATTGAAAATATTGCAGAAGTACAACCTATAACTCAAGGAGACTTGGAATGACAGAAGATTTAAAGACAATGAATGTAAAATTAAATGGCCCAGAAGAGGCAGTAGCCTTGCTTGGAACAGGGGATCGCAATCTGGAAATCCTCGAAAAGGAATTAGATTGCCAAATTGTTACAAGAGGCGAAACTTTGCATGTTTCCTCTACAAACCCAGACAGCATTGAATTGGTTGGAGACATTGTTGAAAAACTTTTGCAGGTAATACGGAAAGGTATTTCCGTTAGCCAGCGCGATGTCAGTTATGCAATTGAAATGGCCAGAAAAGGAACCTTGGAGTATTTTGGAGCACTTTATGATGAAGAAATTGCGAAAACAATTAAGGGAAAATCTATCAGGGTTAAAACAATTGGACAAAGTGAATATATCCGTTCCATTAAAAAAAATGACTTAGTTTTCGGGATCGGACCAGCTGGTACGGGTAAAACGTATTTAGCTGTTGTAATGGCGGTCAGCGCCCTTAAAAGCGGTAAGGTGAACCGAATCATCCTGACAAGGCCTGCTGTTGAAGCGGGGGAAAGTCTTGGTTTTTTGCCAGGTGACTTGAAGGAAAAAGTCGACCCGTATCTCCGCCCTTTATATGATGCTTTGCATGATGTACTTGGAATGGAGCATACTCAGCGTTTGATTGAGAGAAATACAATTGAAATTGCTCCGCTCGCATATATGAGGGGACGAACATTGGATGATGCGTTTGTTATTTTGGACGAGGCACAAAATACGACACAAGCACAAATGAAGATGTTTCTAACGAGACTTGGATTCGGCTCAAAAATGGTTATTACTGGTGACCGTACTCAAATTGATTTGCCGAAGGGTGTTAAGTCCGGTTTAGTGGCAGCAGAGCATATATTAAATAATGTTTCAGGGATAACCTTCAGTTATATGTCTGAAACAGATGTAGTAAGACATCCCCTTGTTGGGAAAATAATAAGAGCATACGATGCACAAGAGAGCTAATGTAAGTGTAAAAGGCAAACCATCTTAATCAGATAAGCATGGTTTGCCTTTTTCTTTGCGCCTATAGTTTGTTTCGTCTAAGTAGGGGTCAGACTAGGGATATTAGTCATTTTTTGCTAAAAAAACTGGATTTTTACGCTTAAACCCTGCTAGTAAAGCGATATATCGAGAAAAAAGATGAAAACATGGCGAAAAACTGATATTATTTTACATAAATATCAGGTTTAATAAGTATTTTTAAGTTTTTACATATAATCATGAGGTATCTGTCAGTTAGTTAGGAGGTTACAATGGGATTTCTTCAAAAAATCATACATAATAAGAACCGTTTTCTAAACAAAACAGCAATTCGGATCTTGCTATTTGTGCTTATTGGAGCGGTATTGTTTTTCTCGATGTACAGCAATGTTAAACCGGAAAAGTTAAATGTAGATGTGTTTACTGTCGCCAACGAGACGATTCGCTCTCCCTTAACGGTGGAAGATACGGAAAGCACGGAAAAGAAAAAAGAAGATAATAAAAACCAAGTGCAAGATGTATACGTTGTAAATAAAGAAATTGCCCAAAACCGTGTTGATTTAATTACCTCTATTTTCGATTCTGTGACAGAGGTGAACAATGAGGCAGATAAGGAAGCAGATAGTGGAGAAACAGACAGTAAAGCTACGAATACAAGCAGTATTACTCCTGATAAGAAACTTTCTTTGCTAAAGGAAAAGCTGACTGCAAATGTAACAAATGAGATTATGGACAGCACGCTTAAGGAGCTGCTTGCTTCATCTGAGGAAGAACTCGAAATTGCAGAGGATATTACAGTCACCGCGATTAACTCTGTTATGAGCAGCAAAATACCGGCAGATGATGTGGAAAATGCTAAAAAGCGAGTGGAAGACGAGCTGAGGAACAGCAGCGGCATTAACAGCGATATAAAAAGTGCTGTTATTGACTTAGGAAGATTTGCGATTATCCAAAATGAATTCTATGATCCGACAGGTACGGAGGAGCTGAGACAGCAAGCAGTAGACAGTGTAGAGCCTGTTAAAATACTGCAAGGGCAAATTCTTGTAGAAGAAGGACAGCTTATTAGCAGGGAGGTTTACCGTCAGCTTGGTTTAGTCGGCTTGCTGGATACAGAACACACGAGTAAGCCGTTTTTAGGACTTGGCTTAATCGTCCTGTCTATTGTTTGTTTATTTTACTTTTATATAGCCGGCATTGACCGAAGAAACAAGGGGACTAAAGGCTATGATTTAATGTTCTCGATTATTTTCATCATTTCCATTCTCATTATGAAAGCAATCAGCCTGTTTCAGCAGGAGGACATTATTGAAATCGGCTATTTCTTCCCAGCAGCAATGGCTGTTATGCTGATAAAAATTTTAATTGAAGAGAAATTAGCAATCTTTGTAACCATTGCCCTAGCAGTATGCGGGATGATTATGTTCAATGAAGGAACGGCAGGAGCATTCCATGTCGGTATTGGAATATATATATTAGCAGGGGGAATTGCAGGCATCCATTTTTTGAAAAAGCATAATCAGCGTTCCAATATTTTGCAGGCAGGCTTGCTAGTTGCACTGATTAATATCATTACAATCCTTGGCATGCTCTATATGCAAAATGGTCAGCTTGAAGCAACAGAATATGGATTTTATCTATTAAGTGCCATTCTATCAGGAATTATATCGGCTGTTTTGACAATAGGGATACTGCCGTTTTTTGAAACTGGCTTTAACATCCTGTCAACGATGAAGCTGATTGAGCTTTCAAACCCTAATCATCCGTTATTGCGAAAGATTTTGACTGAAGCTCCGGGAACGTATCACCACAGTGTAATGGTTGCTAATTTGGCGGAGGCAGCATGTGAAGCAATCGGTGCAAATGGTTTGTTAGCAAGAGTTGGCTGTTATTATCATGACATAGGCAAAACAAAAAGACCGCAGTTTTTTATTGAAAACCAGATGAATATGGGGAACCCCCATGACCGTCTTCCGCCTGCTGCCAGCAAAAATATTATTATTGCTCATGCAACGGATGGAGCGCAGCTTTTAAAAAGCTCAAAAATGCCGAAAGAGATTATTGATATTGCCGAACAGCATCATGGCACGTCCCTGCTAAAGTTCTTTTATTATAAGGCAAAAGAAAAAAATCCTGATGCTGCAGAAGACGACTTCCGCTACCCGGGACCAAAAGCGCAATCAAGGGAGGCAGCAATCATAGGAATTGCTGATAGTGTGGAAGCGGCTGTACGAAGTCTAAGCTCCCCTACACCAGATCAAATTGAAAGCCTGATTAAAAATATTATTGCAGACCGCCTTCAAGACGGGCAGCTCGATGATTGTGATCTTACCTTAAAGGAATTAGAACAGGTTCGCAACACACTCTGTGAAACATTAAAAGGGATATTTCATTCAAGAATAGAATATCCCGACATGAAGAAGTAAAGGATGAATTGAATATGAATTTAGAAATAGATTTTATTGATGAAACTACAAAGGTGGCAGCAGCAGACCAAGAATTAGTAGAGAAATTGTTGATGTTTGCGGCGCAAAAACAAAACTTGTCGGGAAATATTGAGCTTTCGGTTACATTTGTCGATAATGACCGCATCCAGGAAATCAATAAAGAATACCGCAATAAAGACCAGGCGACAGATGTTATTTCCTTTGCAATGGAAGAGCTTGGAGAAGGGGAAATAGAGCTTGTAGGAATGGATATGCCACGGGTGCTCGGCGATATTATCATATCTGTCGACAGGACAAAGGAGCAAGCAGAGGAATATGGTCATACTTATTCACGCGAGCTAGGTTTTCTAGCTGTTCACGGTTTTCTCCACCTGTTAGGATATGATCATCTTACAAAAGAGGATGAAGAAGTAATGTTTACTCTTCAAAAGGAAATTTTAGATGAATTCGGACTCCAAAGATAAAAGGATTCAGAAGAACAGTCAGCTATCTTCCTTTCGCCTTGCGTTCATTGGCATTATATCGGCTGTGAAGAAAGAAAGAAATTTACGGATACATTTATGTTTTACAGCGCTTGTCATATTGTTGGGATTTGTTTTTCATATTTCTGTACAAAACTGGATGTTCCTTTCTATTGCAATAGGGCTGGTCATCTGTATGGAATTGATGAACACTGCCCTTGAGCGTGTTGTAGATCTTGTAACAGAGAAATATCATCCATTGGCAAAACAAGCAAAGGATATTGCAGCAGGTGCAGTATTGTTTGCAGCCATCATTGCCCTTATAATCGGAATGTTCGTTTTTGTACCGGAAATAATGCAACTCATGAGCATTGGGATTTAAAACTCCCTTGCTCTTTTTTGGTTTGTTGAATAGAATTACCTAGCAGGCTTGCTGGCTAATAAGCTTTCATCAGCAGAGAAGATAGTATATAATTTTAATAGGGCTATAAAAGGATATACATATGTGTGCAAATACAGAAATTACATCTGCTTATTTGAAAACGTTCTTTTCTTTTTATAAAATAGGGAACAGCCAAAGTCTTTTGGAGTAAAAAAACAAAAAGAGGCGAATATATGAAGCAGATGCGCTAACTACTTCCTTGTAGTACTAAACATAGTTGAATAAGCGCATGGGCGGTTGTCTTTCGGCCTTAGAGCATCACCGGCAATCAAACAGGAATCAGCAGACATTCAAAAAAATTTACAGCGGCGAAAATGCTGCTTAAAGAGCAATTTTATCGGAGGCATTAAATGGACTTAAATAATAACAGCAACAAGGAACATAAATCAGGATTTATCTCTATTATCGGACGGCCAAACGTCGGAAAATCAACCTTTTTGAACCGTGTAATCGGCCAGAAAATCGCTATTATGAGCGATAAGCCGCAAACAACTAGAAATAAAGTGCAAGGTGTGCTGACGACAGATGACTCTCAGCTGATCTTTATTGATACACCAGGAATTCATAAGCCGAAACATAGACTTGGCGATTTTATGATGAAGGTTGCACAAAACACCTTAAAAGAAGTAGATCTTATCTTGTTTATGGTTAATGCAGAGGAAGGATTCGGAAAAGGGGAAGAATTCATTCTGGAGAAATTTGAGAATATCAAAACGCCTATTTTCTTAGTGGTCAATAAGATTGATACCATTCACCCAGATAAACTGCTGACGGTGATTGACTCATACAAGGAAAAATACCCGTTTAAAGAAATAATTCCTATTTCTGCTTTAGAAGGTAACAATGTGGAAACATTGCTAACCCAAATTAAAAAATATATGCCAGAAGGTCCACAGTTCTATCCGGCAGATCAAGTAACAGACCATCCAGAACGTTTCATCGTTTCAGAATTAATCAGGGAAAAGGCTCTGCACTTAACGAGAGAGGAAATCCCTCATTCTTTAGCGGTAGTTATTGAAAAAATGGAAAGAAAACAAAATGATGTTGTGCATGTAATGGCGACAATTGTTGTTGAAAGGGATTCACAAAAAGGAATCATTATCGGCAAGCAAGGCGGCATGCTGAAGGAAATTGGAAAAAGAGCAAGAACAGATATCGAAAATCTGCTTGGAAATAAAGTGTTCCTCGAGCTTTGGGTTAAAGTGCAAAAGGACTGGAGAAACAAGATGTCCCAATTAAGAGACTTTGGCTTTAGAGAAGACGAGTATTAATTTAAAGCGTAAATAGAATATACAGAAATAAAATTAGCAAAATTTTCGTCTCATGTTTTTATAAAGACAGGCTATGATAAGGTTAAGGCAATGATTAAGCTAGATTAAATCAAAAAAGGTGGGGGTTTATCATGTTAGACTTTACCTGGAAGGTTTTTTCGCAAACAGGTAGCATAGATACGTATCTACTTTTTAAGGAGTTAGAAAAGGCTAACCATGAGATACCGAATGCACAAGAAGAGGAACTAGCCGATATTGATTTTCCTATCTCATAGTCCTGTCCCATAGATAGGGATGGTGAGGGTGATGCTTGAAAAATGTGAAGGCATCGTCATTAGAACGACAGATTATGGAGAGACAAATAAGATTACAACATTATATACCCGTGAATGGGGTAAGGTTGGTGTAATGGCAAGAGGTGCAAAGAAGACGAACAGCAGGCTCTCTGCTGTTACCCAGCCTTTTACATATGCTTACTACTTGGTGCAGCGTTCAAGTGGTCTCGGGCTTGTGCAGCAAGGGGAAATGATTACGAGTTTTCGTGCCATTAAAGAAGATATCATGCTGACAGCTTATGCAAGTTATGTTGTTGAGCTGACAGACCGCTGTACAGAAGATAAGAAGCCTAATCCATTTCATTTTGAGTTATTGCAGCAAACATTAAATTATATGAATGAAGGCTATGATGCCCAGATTTTGTCTAATATTTATGAAATGAAGATGCTGAACGTACTAGGACTATATCCAGTTCTTGATAAATGCACAAATTGTGGTGCAACAGACGGTCAGTTTGCCTTTTCCATAAGAGAGGGCGGCCTATTATGTCATCGCTGTCTCGAACATGATCCATATCACTACAAAATGTCCCAGGCTGCTGTAAAGCTGCTGCGAGTCTTTTATTATTTTGACTTAGCAAGGCTTGGTAATATTTCAGTCAAAGACGCAACGAAAGAAGAGCTTAATACGATTATTTCAGCCTATTATGATGAATACTCAGGTTTGTATTTAAAATCAAAAAAATTTCTGCAGTCGATTAAAAGCTTTGGCAGTGACTTCACGAAGTGAGTAGTATATAGGATTTAAATGAAGATGAAGGTTGACAATTGAAATTTTTTTAGATAATATTTTTTGTAAATAAACAGTTGCGTTGAAAAGAAAGTAGTACTTAAACTCCTCTTGATCCAGCGAGCCTAGGATAGTGAAAGCTAGGTGCAAGAGCTTTAAGGAAGGCGTTCATGGAGCGACATTTACATGAAGGTGGCTGCACAAGTCTGCAGCAAATAGGGTGGAACCGCGGGTAAACTCTCGTCCCTATGTCAATAATTGGCATAGGGGCGGGAGTTTTTTTGTTGTCTTTAGGCAAAAAAATGATTACATAAATTCTTTTGACTTCTATCAATTGACAAGAAAAATAAATTTTTTGGAGGCTGAAGCTGACATGAATATTCAAAACATGATTTTAACATTGCAAAAGCATTGGTCAGATTATGGTTGTATTTTAATGCAGGCATATGATGTAGAAAAAGGGGCTGGAACAATGAGCCCTTACACTTTCTTAAGAGCAATCGGTCCTGAGCCTTGGAATGTGGCTTATGTAGAACCGTCCAGAAGACCGGCAGATGGACGTTATGGGGAAAACCCGAACCGTCTGTATCAGCATCATCAATTCCAGGTGATTATGAAGCCATCACCTGATAATATTCAAGAACTTTACTTGGATTCGCTTAAAGCACTTGGCATCAATCCTTTAGAGCATGATATCCGCTTCGTTGAGGATAACTGGGAGAACCCGTCATTAGGCTGTGCTGGTTTAGGCTGGGAAGTATGGCTTGACGGCATGGAGATTACTCAGTTCACTTACTTCCAGCAAGTTGGCGGTTTAGAGTGTAAGCCAGTTTCTGTTGAAATAACATACGGTATTGAAAGATTGGCTTCTTATATCCAAGATAAAGAAAATGTGTTTGATTTAGAGTGGACAGACGGCTTTACTATCAGAGATATTTTCTATCAGCCTGAATTTGAGCACAGCAAATACACTTTTGAAACTTCAGATGTAGATATGCTGTTTAACCTGTTTAGTGTCTACGAGAAAGAAGCACATCGCCAAATGGATGAAGGCTTAGTTCATCCAGCATACGATTATGTTTTAAAATGTTCCCACGTATTTAACTTGCTTGATGCTAGAGGTGCGATTTCTGTAACAGAGCGTACCGGCTATATTGGAAGATGCCGAACTTTAGCACGTAAAGTGGCCAAAACATTCTATGAAGAGCGTGAGAAATTAGGATTCCCTATTTTAAAAGGCAAGGAGGTTTGATTAGTATGAGTCAAAAAGATTTATTGCTAGAGATAGGTTTAGAGGAAATGCCTGCCCGCTTTGTAACAAGCAGCATGAACAGCTTAAAAGAGAAGGTGGAAGCATGGCTGAATGAAAAGCAATTGCAATATTCCACTGTTGAAGCATTTTCTACGCCAAGACGTCTTGCTGTTCTTGTAAGTGAGCTTGACGAAGCACAAAAAGATATCGAGGAAGAAGCAAAAGGACCAGCTAAGAAGATTGCCCTTGATGAAAAAGGGGAATGGTCAAAAGCGGCGATAGGCTTTACAAGAGGGCAAAATGCTTCTGTTGAGGATATCTATTTCAAAGAAATCAACGGTGTTGAATATGTCCATGTGAAGAAATTTATAAAAGGGCAAGCAACTGTTGATTTGCTGCCTGCATTAAAGGACATTATCTTAAGCTTGTCATTCCCTAAAAATATGCGTTGGGCAAATAATGATCTTCGCTATATTCGTCCGATTAAGTGGATTGCTGCATTATTTGGCAACGAAGTAATTCCGTTCTCCATCACTGGTGTGGAGGCAGACCGCAAATCAACTGGTCATCGCTTCCTTGGTGAAGAAATCAGCTTTGCAGCTCCGAAAGAATATAAAGAAGCACTGCTTGGCCAATTTGTCATCGTAAACCCAGAAGAGAGAAAAGCGGCTATCTTTTCACAAATTAAAAAAATTGAAGAAGAAAATGATTGGGTTATTCCTATTGATGCAGATCTGCTGGAGGAAGTAAATAATCTAGTAGAATATCCGACTGCTTTGTACGGAAAGTTTGAAGAATCATTCCTAGAGCTTCCGACTGAAGTATTAATTACAAGCATGAAGGAGCATCAGCGCTATTTCCCGGTTAAGTCAAAAGATGATAAGCTGCTGCCTTTCTTTATTACTGTCCGCAATGGAGATCATAATCATTTGGACAAAGTGGCAAAAGGGAATGAAAAAGTGCTGAGAGCGCGTCTTGCCGATGCTGCCTTCTTCTATAAGGAAGATCAGAAGCAGGATATTGAAAAGCTGTTAACGAAGCTTCAATCAATTGTTTATCATGAAGAAATCGGCACACTTTCAGAGAAGGTGGCAAGAGTTCAAGGCCTAACAAACAAAATTGCTGAAAAGCTGTCCTTTTCTGCTGAAGAAAAGACAAATGCGGATCGTGCTGCGCAGATTTCAAAATTTGACCTTGTAACAAATATGGTCTATGAGTTCCCTGAGCTTCAAGGACTAATGGGAGAAAAATATGCAAGTCAAAAAGGAGAAGCTCCTGCTGTGGCTAAGGCAATTAATGAGCATTATATGCCTCGTCACGCAGACGATAATACAGCTTCAAGCAATGAAGGAGCAGCACTAGCGATTGCTGAAAAACTTGATACTATTGTTTCCTTCTTTGCAATTGGTATGATTCCAACTGGATCACAAGATCCGTATGCATTGCGAAGACAGGCTACAGGAGTCGTGCAAACTTTAATGGATAAAGATTGGAATTTGACAGTGGAAGAGCTTGTCGAATTGGCAATGAATAATGTTAAGGATATTGCAAAAACGCCAGAGCAAGAGCTGCAAAAGAATATCATGGACTTCTTTAAGGCGCGCATTAAGCATATCCTTCAGGAAGAAGGCATCCGCTATGATTTAATTGATGCTGTTCTTTTTGATCAATTAGGAAGCCCTGCAAGCCTGCTGAGAAAAGCTAATGTGTTAGACAGTCATAAAAACGATGCTGGCTTTAAAAACGGAATAGAAGCATTAGCGCGTGTTATAAATATATCTAAAAAAGCGGAAAGTAAAGGACAGGTAAATCCATCTCTGTTCGAAAATGAAGAGGAACGCAATCTTTACAGTGCTGTGCAATCAGTAAAAGAAAAACTGACAGACAATACAGATGAGGAAGCATATTTCCAACTTCTAACTTCTCTTGAAGGAACGATTGCATTGTACTTCGACAATACGATGGTAATGACAGATAATCCAGCTTTGAAAGAAAACAGATTAAACCAAATGTCAGAGCTTGCTGATATGATTACAAGATTTGCATATGTTTCGGAAATTTTGGTTAAATAAGCAAAAATAAAGCAGCTGTGGTGGAGGTTTCTCCACCTGCTTTATTTTTAATTTGCTTTCTAAAGCTTTATTTCTAAGGTGGTGAATGAACGATAAAACTGAATAGACGCCAACAGCAAATTGTGGAAATTGTGAAAGAGAATGGACCTATAACTGGAGAGCAAATTGCAGAATCCTTACATTTGACAAGAGCCACATTACGCCCTGATCTCGCTATTCTAACGATGGCAGGTTTTCTTGATGCAAGGCCTCGCGTCGGTTATTTTTATACTGGCAAGACGTCAGAGCAGACAGAAAACATTAATAATCTGCTAGTTAAGGATTATTATTCCAGTCCTGTTGTAGCAAGTGATACAACATCTGTTTATGATGCAATCGTTACAATGTTTACGATGGATGTAGGCACTATTTTTATCGTCGATGCAAACGAAATGCTTGCTGGTGTGGTTTCGAGGAAGGACATGCTTCGGGCAAGCATCGGAAAACAGGAATTGTCGTCATTGCCTGTTACCATCATCATGACGAGAATGCCAAATATCACTTACTGTTATTTGGATGATAAGCTTGTGGATGTTGGTAAAAAACTGATAGAACGGGAAATAGATTCATTGCCAGTTGTGAAGGAAGAGCTTGATGGCCTAAAGGTAATTGGCAGAGTAACGAAAACAAATATAACAAAAGCACTTGTAGACTTATCCAATGAACAAATTTAAGAGGAGGGTGAATCATGACGGAAAGGCAAATCATTTATGTAGTTTCTGATTCTGTCGGAGAGACAGCAGAGCTTGTGACGAAAGCAGCAATCAGCCAGTTTTCCGGCCATAATGTGAATGTTTCCATTAAGAGGTTTCCATTTGTCGAAGACAAGTCCAATATACGCGATGTAATTCGCCAGGCGCGCCAAGAGCACGGCATGATTGCTTATACGCTTGTAAAGCCAGAAATGCGCAAATATATGCAAGAGCTGGCAGTTGAAGAAGGTGTATACGCTGCTGACATTATCGGGCCTATTATCGATCAGTTTCAGATGCTCTGGGGCAAAACTCCGTTGTTTGAGCCAGGTCTTGTCAGAAAGCTTGATGAAGACTACTTTAAAAAAGTAGAAGCGATTGAATTTGCAGTCAAATATGATGATGGCAGAGATCCGCGAGGCTTGGAAAAAGCAGATATTATTTTGCTTGGTGTATCAAGAACCTCCAAGACGCCTTTGTCCCAATTTTTAGCCCATAAGCGGGTGAAAGTAGCCAATGTGCCAATAGTGCCTGAAGTGGATCCTCCGAAGGAATTATTTGAAGTGCCAGCACATAAATGCTTTGGTCTAAAAATCAGCCCGAAAAAACTGAATAATATCCGCAAGGAAAGGCTGATCTCTTTAGGTCTAAGTGACAGTGCAAGCTATGCGCAAATTGAGCGGATCGAACAGGAACTAGAATACTTTGAAAGCATTGTGGACCAAATTAAATGTCCGGTAATCGATGTGACGAACAAAGCAGTCGAAGAAACGGCCAATATTATTTTCAACTTATATTATCGTGCCAAAAACACGCAGTTTTGATATTCTAAAACAAAGCAAAGAAGGATCCTGTTGGCGTTTATTGGCAGGATCATTTATTTTACGGAAAATTTTTATTTGAGCAGGAGAAATTGTTGTTGTTTTTTTCGGAAAACTTATGGTATTTACCTAATTTATGTACTATAATAGAAAATTGTGATAAAAAAGTATTGTAAATAGGTTTAGACTTGGCTCATAACGAATAAACTATTTACTGTGAGAAGTCAAGAGGAAGAAAAAAATAATTTTCGACAACATCTCTTTCAACGAAAAAGTATTCGTGAAAGAAGGAATATGTGGAGTGATGTAGAATTATTAGTACAATGGATAATTGCATCATATATGTTGACGCTGATTCTTGTCCTGTGAAAGAAGAAATTGTCGAAATGGCTACAAGCAAATCTATAGAGGTAATTTTTATCGCTTCCTATGCTCACATGAAACTGCATCAAGACGGAACAAACTGGAAATATGTTGACAGTAGCAAGGAAGCAGTAGATATGTTTATTATGAATGCCGTGAAGGCAAATGATGTTGTGGTAACACAGGATATCGGACTGGCGGCAACCTTGCTGCCAAAAGCTGTGCAAGTCTTAACCCCAAGAGGGATTATCCTCGAGGAAAAGGATATTGCCACAGCGCTGGATATGCGTTATCTTTCTGCAAAGGCAAGAAGAAGAGGTATATACGGTAAAGGACCAAGGCCATTCGAAGAAAAGGATCGGCAAAAGTTTAAAAAAAGTTTGGCAATCGTTTTGTCGAAAGTTGCAGGAGAATGAGCTGATTGTGTCGAATGTCTTATTTATAGGAAAGTTAGTAGTAGGGAGATGTGTTAAAAATGGTTGAGCGCATTCCTGATGAAAAGGTAAACGAGGTCAAACAGGCAATTGACATAGTTGACGTCATTGGGGAGCATGTAGCTTTAACAAAGCAAGGACGCAATTATTTAGGGTTGTGTCCATTTCATGGCGAAAAAACCCCGTCATTTTCCGTATCACCCGAAAAGCAGATATTTCATTGCTTCGGCTGTCATGCGGGTGGAAATGTCTTTACTTTCCTGATGGATATACACGGTTATTCCTTCCAGGAAGCCGCATTCCATTTGGCGGAAAGAGCTAATGTCGACTTAGGTGTGGAATTGCAAGAGTCAGGTGATAAGCCTGCCATTTCCAAAGATTTGCAGCAAATGATGGATGCGCATGATTTACTAGCTAAATTTTACCATCATTTGCTTCTAAACACAACGGATGGTGAGCATGCTTTACAGTATTTGCTTAACAGAGGCTTCACTAAAGAAGTAATTGAGAAATTCCAAATAGGCTATGCGCCGAATCAATGGGATTTCGCAGTGAAGTATTTAAAGAAATATGATGTTTCTTTACTGGTAAAAGCAGGTTTGATCATTAAAAGTGAAAAAGGGGATAGATATTTTGACCGTTTCCGCGATCGAATCATGTTTCCCATCTTTGACCGTAATGGCAATACTATTGCATTTTCCGGGCGTACATTAGGGGATTCAACTCCTAAATACTTAAACAGTCCGGAAACACCAATTTTTAATAAAAGCAGCACCCTTTATAATTTTCATTTGGCAAGGCCTGGCATGCGGAAAACACAGCATGCTGTCCTGTTCGAAGGATTTGCCGATGTCATTGCTGCAAGCCGTGCAGGTGTGGAAAACAGTGTCGGGACAATGGGAACATCCCTTACAGAAGAGCATATCGCTATTTTGAAGCGGAACTCCCGGACGATAACGATCTGTTATGATTCAGACTCTGCAGGGATTGAAGCGGCTTATCGGGCAGGAAAAATGCTTGTTGCCGCCAAATGTACTGTTAAGGTCATCATGCTTCCAGATGGTCTGGATCCGGATGATTATCTTAACAAATACGGGGAAGAAAAACTGCAGCATGAAATCATGCAGGCGAGTGTTCCTTTCATGAGCTTTAAGCTCGTGTATCACCGCAGAGGAAAAAATCTGCAAAATGAAGGAGATAAGCTCGCCTATATAGAACAAGTATTGGGAGAAATTGCTCAGCTTGAAAATGCAGTTGAAAAAGATCTCTATTTAAGACAGCTGTCTTCTGAGTTTGCGATTTCTCTTGAAGCATTAAAAATGCAGGAGGAAGAGCTGGCCGGCAGGCGTATAATAAATAAGCCAAATAAAAGCATTAATGCACCAGTTAAGCAATATAGTGTTAAAAAAAGATCTAACAATTTGCTGCCGGCATATCATACTGCCGAAAGAAGGCTGATAGCACATATGCTCAAAAATGAAGATGTCGCGTTAAAGGTGCGGGAAGCATTGCAGGACCGGACGTTTAATATTGATGAACATCAGGCAATCTTCACATACTTGCTGGCTTTTTATGAAACAGGACAAAGCTCAGATTCGAGCGCCTTTCTAAACTTTATTCGTGACGGTGAGCTGCAGCGGATTGTAGCTGACATTGACATGATGGAAGTCAATGAAGAAGTAAATGACCAAGAGCTTGCCGATTATTTAAAACAGCTGTTGAATTATGAAAAAATGCTTGAGATTAATGAAAAAAAAGCATTGCAAAAAGAAGCAGAGCGACAAAATGATTTTCTAAAGGCAGCAGAAATAGGAATGGAAGTCATGTTGTTAGTAAAATCATTAAAATAAATTTGATTGTCTTGATTTTTTGGAAGGAGGGGGACATATGGCTGAAAAGTCAGCCCGTTCAAAAGAGGTTGAAACGGAATTGACCCTTGATCAGGTAAAGGAACAATTAACAGAAGTTGGAAAGAAAACTGGGGTGCTTGCATATGATGATATTGCAGAAAAACTAGCCAGTTTTGAATTAGACTCCCATCAAATGGATGAGTTCTATGAGGTATTAGGAGATCAAGGTATAGAGCTTGTAGGAGATGGCGAGGATGAGCCACCGAATGTTCAAGAGCTTGCAAAAGGCGAGGAAGAGTTCGATCTTAATGATTTAAGTGTGCCTCCTGGCGTTAAAATAAATGACCCTGTACGTATGTACTTAAAGGAAATTGGTCGTGTGGACCTGCTTTCCGCTAAAGAAGAGATTGTATTGGCAAAGCGCATTATGGAAGGCGACGAAGAGGCAAAACGCCGTCTTGCTGAAGCGAACTTAAGACTTGTAGTCTCCATTGCAAAACGTTATGTTGGCCGTGGAATGATGTTCCTTGATTTAATTCAGGAAGGAAATATGGGTCTTATTAAAGCGGTTGAGAAATTCGACTATGAAAAAGGATTTAAATTCAGTACGTATGCGACATGGTGGATTCGCCAGGCTATTACGAGAGCAATTGCGGACCAAGCCCGCACAATCCGTATTCCTGTTCATATGGTTGAAACAATCAATAAATTGATTCGCGTTCAGCGTCAGTTACTGCAGGATTTAGGCCGCGAACCGACTCCTGAAGAAATTGGAGAAGACATGGATCTGACTCCGGATAAAGTAAGAGAAATCTTAAAGATTGCGCAAGAGCCTGTTTCCTTGGAAACGCCGATTGGGGAAGAAGATGATTCCCATTTAGGTGATTTCATTGAAGATCAGGATGCAACATCTCCTTCTGAACATGCAGCTTATGAGCTTCTAAAAGAGCAGCTTGAAGATGTTCTGGATACTTTGACAGACCGTGAAGAAAATGTTTTAAGACTTCGTTTCGGTTTAGATGACGGACGTACAAGAACACTTGAAGAAGTCGGCAAAGTATTTGGTGTAACGCGTGAGCGTATTCGCCAAATCGAAGCAAAAGCACTAAGAAAGCTTAGACATCCGAGCCGCAGCAAAAGACTAAAAGATTTCTTAGAATAAAGCATGAACTGATATATCAAAGTTATCATTGCCAAGAAATAGTTTACTTCTTACAATAGAAGTGGCTGTTTCTTTTTTTTTAACCGTAAATACATGAAGGATGTGCTGCCCATAAAGGATAATAGGAAAACAGTGATTATCCAAGAAATACTTTATTGGAAAAAAAATAAAATGCTTCCGGAGCATTATTGCGATTATTTGCTTACCCTTTACACAGAAGGCAATAGAATGAAGGAAGAAGAATTGCCAAAGCAAAAGCATATTATCTCCAGTGCAATCTTTTTATTGTTTATTCCGATAACAGTAGGTTTCTTATATTTTACTGAATTGTCTTTCATTTTGCAAATGGCTATTTCACTAATTTTTCTGATAATAACTGCAGCGGGCATTTTCTATTATCAAGTAAAAGGGCTGGGAAATGATATCCCTGTTACAGTAGCAGCGTTTATCGTTCTGTTGTTTAGCGTTAAAGCTGTTCTTCATTTTTTTCCAGAAAAAATAATATTCTTATATATTATTTTAACGATAAATTGTTTACTCTGGTTTATAGGAGGAAGAAAGTTTAAGCTAGTTTATTTTACGATTTCTTCCTATATTGGCTTCCTCTTGCTTGCAGTTCTCGTTTTTATGTCATTCCGCGCTTAATGGGAAAAATTACTATGTTCTATATAGGGACAAGCCTGCTGAAAAATCAGTTGTCTTGTGGCATTCCGTTAGCAAATATGTTACAAATAGGTAATAGAATAATCAACTTAGTATAAGAAATAGCAATGAAATGTGGTGTTTAGAATGAATACAGACAGATTATCTAATCGTCTTGAAACAGTAGCAAAATACATACCAGCAGGAGCATCATTCGCAGATATTGGTTCAGATCATGCCTATTTGCCCTGCTATATGCTGAAAAAGCAGAAAGCGTCATTTGCAATTGCAGGAGAAGTGGTGGATGGACCATTTCAATCTGCCCGCAGACAGGTCCAGCAAGAGGGACTTACAGATGTTATATCTGTAAGAAAAGGGAATGGACTAGAGGTAGTAGGAGTAGGTGAAGTCGATTGTATTACGATTGCCGGAATGGGCGGAGCTTTAATCGCTGCTATTCTTGATGATGGCAAACAAAAGCTACAAACTGTCAAAAGACTTGTTCTGCAGCCGAACGTAAGCGCCTATTCTATCAGGCTTTGGCTTATAGAGAATGGCTGGAAGCTCGTGAGCGAAGAGATAATAGAAGAAGATGATAAGATTTATGAAGTGCTCGTTGCTGAACAAGGAGTAGGAAAGGAGCCTTATACAGAGCAAATAGATGCAGAGCTTTTGCTTGGACCTTTTTTAAGCAGAGAAAAAAACCAAGCCTTCCAAAAGAAATGGACGTTAGAAAGACAAAATTGGCAGAGAATAATTGAGCGTATGCAAACAGCAACAGAAACACAAGAGACGGTTGCTAAACTACAAGAGCTTAATTGGAAAATCGCACTTGTACAGGAGGTGCTCGGAAATGAAAACAATTAATGGATTTGAATTAATATCATTGTTCGAACAGTTTTCGCCAAAGGCTTATGCAATGGAAGGGGATAAAATCGGTCTTCAAGTCGGAGATTTGAGCAGACCAGTACATAATGTAATGATTGCCCTTGATGTAACCGAAAAAGTAGTAGATGAAGCAATCTCTTTGAAAACAGATTTAATTATTGCTCACCATCCTCCGATTTTCCGTCCCTTATCGAAAATAACGGCAGATAACCCTGCAGGCAGGCTGATGCAAAAGCTGATTAAGCATGATATTTCTGTATATGCTGCCCATACTAATTTAGATGTAGCTAAAGGCGGTGTTAATGATTTGTTGAGCGATGCATTAGGCTTAACAGATTGTGAAGTACTAGTTCCTACATATGAGGATAAGCTTAAAAAACTGGCTGTTTATGTTCCGGCTGACTACGCTGAGCAAGTGAAGGCAGCATTAGGGAATGCAGGTGCAGGTGCTATCGGCAATTACAGTCATTGCAGCTTTACTGCACAAGGAAAAGGTGAATTTAAACCAGGTCAGGATACAAATCCATTTAAGGGAGAGCCTGGCAAACTGGAGACCGTGGACGAGATGAAAATAGAAACTATCTATCCTCATTCCATTGAAAAAACAGTCATCAAGGCGCTCCAAAAAGCACATCCATACGAAGAACCGGCATTTGATATCTTTGATGTCCAGCAGCAAGGTGAGCAGCTTGGTCTTGGAAGAGTCGGTAAAATAGAAGAAATGACACTTGCAGAATTTGCTGAACACGTTAAAAAGCGCCTCGACGTACAAGGGGTAAGAGTGGTCGGTGATATGAAAGCAAAAGTAAAAAAAGTGGCTGTATTGGGCGGAGACGGCAATAAATATTATTCCCATGCCATCAGAAAAGGCGCGGATGTCTATGTAACTGGCGATATGTATTATCATGTTGCGATTGACGCCAGTGAGCTTGGCTTGAATATAATCGACCCAGGCCATAATGTCGAAAAGGTGATGAAAAAAGGAGTTGCTTATAAGCTCGTTTCTCTTTGTGAGGAATCAGGCTATAAGGTAAATATTTTCCCATCCAGTCTTCATACAGACCCATTTCAGTTTGTATAAGGAAAAAGCGGTAAAGAACCTAAGTTCTTTACCGCTTTTGTTTATTGTTTTGTCTTCACCTTCGGAAGAATCTTGTTTAATGGGACTTTCTTTTCTCTTTCCCATGTTTCTTCCTTTTCTGAATCATATTGCTCAAGGAAGTTAATCACTTCTTTAGTTATCGGTGTCGGGGTTGAAGCGCCAGCTGTCACTGCAACAGATTTAGCATTTTTAATCCATTCTAGTTTCAGTTCAGACACGTCAGCAATACGGTAAGCAGGTGTACCGGCAATTTCCTCAGAAACCTGTGCAAGACGATTTGAGTTATTGCTCATTGGGTCTCCTACCACAATCAAGACATCTGCTTCGCCAGCCTGCTGGGCTACAGCTTCTTGTCTAACTTGTGTGGCTAAGCAAATTTCCTTATGGAATTCAGCATGAGGAAATTTCGAATTGATGCTCTCCATCAAATCTGCAACATCCCATTGGCTCATCGTTGTCTGGTTTGTGACAAGAATCTTTTCTTGCTTAATATCGAGGTTCTCGATATCCTGAACTGTTTCAACTAATGATACGGCATGCGGAGCAACGCCAACAGCACCCTCTGGCTCTGGATGCCCTTTTTTACCAATGTAGATAATATAATAACCTTCTTTTTCTTTCTCACGAATTAAGTCATGTGTTTTTGTAACATCAGGACATGTTGCATCAAGAGTCACAAGGCCTTTTCTTTTCGCTATTTCCCTAATTTCAGGAGAAACGCCATGGGCGGTGAAAATAACAGTACCTGTATCAACTTGTTCAATAATATCCTTGCGATTTTTACCATCTAATGTAATAATGCCATCCTCTTCAAAAGCGTCCGTCACATGTTTATTGTGCACAATCATACCAAGGATGTAAATCGGGCGTGGCAATGTTTTATCTAAAGCCGCATTACGGGCGATTACCATAGCATCAACTACGCCATAGCAATAACCTCTAGGGGCAATTTTTATCACTTTCATTTGTAATCCTCCCACTAGGAACCTCTTTATCCGTCCAAAATACATCAACGTACGGATAAGTATTAGGACTCAGAGTATATCTTAACATATATTATTATATAAAACTTCTTAAAAGAAGACAAAAATATTGAGATAGTGATGGAGGATGGCAAAAATAAAAGACCCATTTTCTACTTGTTTGGGCTGTAAATTTAGATCAGCTGAAAAATAGAAATTTGGGTCTAACTTATTTATATATACATTCTAGGAACAGAAACTCCACTGTCCTGCGGCCCTCTAGCCGGTGTTTCTTCTACTCCCGGAACAGCAGTTGGCTCCGCTGTTTCATTGGAAGTTCCAGTAGCTTCTTGTGTCGTCTTTGTATTCTTCACCTTATTCGTATCAGCAGACTTGTCTGTGCTGGAATCGCTGCTGCTTGTTAAGCCCCTGTAAAGCTTCCACATTGCCGGGATATTTCGCACCATTGGTCCATACTGGCTGATCATCGGACCAACCTGGCTTGCTGTTTGCAGGAATTTTTGCGAATTGGCAAGTAATCCGTTGATGGAAGCAGGATTCGTTAATGTCTTCAATATCCCTCCGCCAGTCGCGGCATTTCTTGAACTTGAGCTGCCTAGCATTGCAGCACCTCTTTGCACATTTGTATCTCCGCCTTTTCCCCCTCCAAGCAATTTAGAAAGAATGCCTCCACCATTACTGGTTTGAGCGCCGCCTCTGCCCATCATCTGTCTTTGATATGGAGCAGGGCCTTGCATCATTCTTCCCCCCATGCCTCTTGGCTGCGGCATACGCGGTCTTGGTGGCATGCTGCTGCCTCCTTTCTATAATAACCTGTATTCCTTATTAGCGTATGCTGTATAGTTGTCACTTGTTTAGGGTTTAAGCGGATAGTGCATAAAATCTGAGTGAATTGTCTTAATTAAAAAATAGAAAATATGGGAAAAATAAAAGGTGAAGCAAGTATATTTAGGAAAAAGGAATCAAAGTTTCGGGAGTAATCAACAGGTTTCGCGTTAATTACCTGAGAATTAGTGGTCTTTTCAGCAGATTTTGATTATAATAATATGATGGACTAGTGAAGCCGCGGCAAGTTTTTTATTGTCTGAATATAAAGGAGTTTTAAAAATGAGTCAAAATACATTCAACCGTTATAATTTAAAGCCGTTCATTTTGAAAGCAGTCGATGAACTGGGCTTTTATGAACCAACAGAAATACAGCAAAAAGTTATCCCATTGATGTTAAAAGGGGAAAGTGCTATTGGACAGTCACAAACGGGAACAGGGAAAACCCATTCTTATGTACTGCCAATTATGGAAAGAATTAATCCTGAGAGTAACACGGTACAAGCTGTAATAACTGCACCGACAAGAGAGCTTGCAACGCAGATTCATAATGAAATTGTTAAAGTGGCAAAGCATTCACCAGAAGCGATCTCAAGCCGCCTGTTCATTGGCGGGACGGATAAACAGCGTGCAATTGAAAAGCTTAAAAGCCAGCCGCATATTGTTGTCGGCACACCAGGAAGAATTAATGACCTTGTAAAGGAGCAGGCTCTGCATGTCCATACAGCTAATATGCTGATTGTCGATGAAGCAGATCTTATGCTTGATATGGGCTTCATTGAAGATGTGGACCAAATTGCTGCAAGAATGCCAAAAGATTTAAGTATCTTTGTATTCTCCGCAACAATACCGGAAAAACTGAAGCCGTTCTTAAAGAAATATTTAGAAAATCCTAAATATGTACATGTGGAGCCAAAGCAGCTGACTGCTGCTAAGATTGAACATGTGCTTCTACCTTCCAGACACAGAGATAAAATTACGACAGTATATGAAGCATTGACAGCTTTCAACCCATTTTTGGCAATCGTGTTCACAAACACAAAGCAAATGTGTGATGAAGTAGCTGCAGGGCTTTCGGAAAAAGGGCTGAAGGTTGCTAGAATTCATGGCGGGCTTACACCTCGTGAAAGAAAGAAAGTGATGAAGCAAGTCCTTGATTTGGAGTTTCAATATATTATTGCAACAGACTTAGCTGCACGAGGAATTGATATTAAAGGGATCAGTCATGTCATCAATTTTGAATTGCCAGCAGATCTTGATTTCTATGTTCACCGTGTCGGCAGAACAGCAAGAGCCGGTTCTTCAGGAATTGCATTGACTATTTACGAGCAATCGGATGAGGATAAGCTAAACCAGCTTGAAAAGCTTGGCATCGAGTTTAAAAATATGGACTTGAAAAACGGTGAGTGGGTCGAAATTGAAGACAGAAACCGCCGAAAAAAACGTCAACGTACTGCAGATGAAATTGATGTGAAAGCAAAATCTCTTGTGAAAAAGCCGAAGAAAGTGAAACCTGGCTACAAAAAGAAGATGCAGCGAGAAGTAGAAGGCATTAAAAAACGGGAAAGACGTTTGAAAAGCAGAAATAAATAAGTAAAAGCTGAGAGGAGAGAGGATGAATGGTGAAATTAGGTTCCCATGTATCCATGAGCGGAAAAAAAATGCTTCTAGCAGCAAGTGAAGAAGCAGTATCTTATGGAGCAAATACCTTCATGATATATACAGGTGCTCCTCAAAATACAAGACGCAAAAAAATTGAAGATTTAAATATAGAAGCAGGAATGAGACATATGCAGGAAAACGGGATAGCAGATATCGTTGTCCACGCTCCTTACATCATTAATATTGCCAACACTACAAATCCGGCAACATTTGAACTAGGTGTTAATTTCCTACGAACAGAAATTGAACGGACAGAAGCGCTTGGTGCTAAACAAATTGTTTTGCATCCAGGCGCACATGTTGGTGCTGGTACAGATATAGGCATAAAAAAAATTATCGAAGGCTTAAACGAAGTGCTGACAGGCAAAGAAAATCTGCAAATTGCACTGGAAACAATGGCTGGTAAAGGTTCCGAATGCGGTAAAACCTTCGAGGAGCTAGCAATGATTATGGATGGTGTCACCTATAATGACAAGCTGTCTGTATGCTTCGATACATGTCATACTCATGATGCCGGCTATAATATTGTCGAGGACTTTGACGGAGTGCTTGATGAGTTTGACCGTATTGTCGGGATAGACAAGCTGAAAGTACTTCATATCAATGACAGTAAAAATGCAGTAGGGATGAGAAAAGACCGTCATGAGAATATTGGCTATGGTCATATCGGCTTTGACGCATTAAGCAAAATTGTTCATCATCCTCAGCTTATTGATATTCCGAAAATCTTGGAAACACCTTATGTCGGGGAAGATAAGACTAACAAAAAAGCTCCATATAAACATGAAATTGATATGCTGAAAACTCAGCAATTTAATGAAAGCTTACTTGACGATATTTTAAAAGGTTAAAGTAAATTAGGCCATTTCACATCATGTGAAGTGGTCTTTTATTTGCTTAAAATAGATTAGTTACTTGTGATGAAGGCTGTAGCAAGGCCGATAAGAAAAAATAATAGAGAGCCAACATTTAAACAATTTATGCTTAAGCTGCCAAGTTTTCTTGTTAATTTATAATTGTTTTTAAAACCAAGATAACTTTTTGCAGTAGTCATCTCACTGTAATTAGTAAATAAGCCTCCTGTGCTAGAGAAAAAGACAAAAATTAAGGTAAGACTCAAACCTACATAAAACATGGCATCTAAATAAAAAATATTCAATTTTTGTGCAACTAAATAAGAAATGCCAAATTCCATTAATATAACAACCATTGTAGCAATCACAAATTTCCCATATTTCATTGAATGCCCTCCTTTGGTAAATTCTTATAAATTTATTATAATACAAAATTTATTGATTTTTCAAAAAAATAGAAGCAAAGACTGCCGTCGAACGGCAGTTTTTGCTTCTATGTTAATTTTGACGATAAACATACGGATCATTAGGCTCGGTAACCTTTGTCCATTTTGTTACTTTGAGAACTGGAATGGTTTTTTTGAAAGGCTGGTAATAAATATTATCAAGAGTTCCTGTTATTTGCAGCCAATCATCATTGCTTGCCTTCAAATCATCAGGCAGGTCCAGAAGAATTCCGTAAACACCTGAATCAGCAATACAATGGATAATTCCGAATCTCAGCAGGAAGGCTTGGTTGGCTGCCAGCTCTTTATCTTTATAAGCAAAACCTGTCAGTGTTATTTCTTCCCCGATAAATTGACCTGGGTAATTGTAGATAGTTTCCAGATCGTTGAGGAAAGTATCTCCCTCCAGCTTAATGGAGTCTACTTTACTTAATTTCTTCAGACCCTTATCCATCATTTCAGAATAGCCTTCTTTTCCGTAATAGCTGCTTGTATCTGGTTGTAGAAACTGATGCTGGCTGTATTCATCTCCTTCCGCATAGACGGGAAAGGAGAGCCCTTTCTTTTCTACTATATTCGAATCAAGTGTGGCAACAGGCAGGAATAGTCCTGTCAATACAGGCGCAATCATAATGAGAAAAGCAATGGCTCTTTTCCACCAACGGTTTTCCTCTGCTGCATGATTATGTCCGCAATGATCACAATCATGCTCATGTTCATGATCGTGTTTATCTCCTTTTATATAAAAATAGATGGAGATAAGCGTAAACAAAATAAAGATATATATGGCAGACTCAGATATATAGGAATACTTCATGTTAATATATTTAGAAATATCGCCAGATGCATGCAGATGGAAAAAAAGGTATGTGAACCCGATTAGAACAAATATCCGAAACATATACATGCCTCCTTAAAAAACTAATGTCACAAGTAAAACAGTGATGGTAATAACGGTGCATAAGAGAGCGACAAATTTCGCTTTAAATGTACTGAGCAGCATCATTGTATTTTTGATGTCGAGCATAGGGCCAAACAGCAAAAAAGCGAGAATCGAGCTTGTGGAAAAGCTGCCGCGAAAGCTTGCAGCAATAAAGGCATCAGCTTGTGAGCATAGGCTTAATACATAAGCTAGCCCCATCATCACAACATGGGAGGAAATGGTTCCGTTCCCAATGGAAACAAGTGTTGATGTTTTAATAGTCGTCTGCACAAGTGCCGCAATAAATGAACCTGCCACTAAATATTTCCCGACTGAAAAGAATTCGTCGATAGAGTGTTTCAGCATAGCAGAAATTTTTTCTGTAAAGGAATGATAATGAGCCGAATGGTTTTCTGTTGATTTTAACGGTGCCTCTTTAACGGTGAATTTAAGAACAATACCAATGATAATTGCCGCAAGTATTGCCAATAATCCACGATGTAACACCATGCTCCAGCTGTTGCCAAAAGCAATATAGGTGGAGAAAAGAACAATCGGATTAATAATTGGCCCTGTGATCATAAACGCTACAGCTGCAGGGATTGATACTCCTTTTAAAATAAGCCTTCTTGTTATCGGAATAATACCGCATTCACAGGCAGGGATAATAGCACCCATTACGGAACCAACCAAAATAGCGAGAATATTATTTTTCGGCATAATTCTTGCAATCATTTCTTCTGAAATAAAGACTTGGATGATTCCGGAGACGATAACACCAATCAAAATAAATGGCAGTGCCTCAATAATGATACTTATAAAAATGGTGTTTAATTGCAGTAATGTATCCATACTCATTATTTTTATTGCTCCTTTTAGCTTCCAAAAAATAAGATAATCTTGTCCAAGCAAACACTTTAGCATAGGCACATGAAAAAAAGATGAGAATAAAAAATGTTTTTATTAAATAAAAAAAGCCTCTTCTTCCCATAGAAGGAAAAAGAGGCAGTCATAAAGCTTATTGGTTTGCAAATAGATTAAACAAGTTATTGACTTCCTTTGCTGTGGCTGGGCTGGTAATTGTCGCAAGCTCTCTGATTAACTGAGCTCTTTCATTTGGATTGAAAATGTTGATTTTTTTGCTGTTTAAATGCTTTGCCAGTGTCTCAGCTTCTCCATCATTAATAGGAATTTTGAATTGTTTGCTGTATTTCAGCAGCTCTGTTGCAGTAATCGTATGGATTTTATGGTTGATTATATTCTCAAAAATTTTCATGTCATCACTCCCCATTCTAACATATGAGGGTTAGGCGAAAATGTGTCATGAAAAATGCAAAAAATCTGAATGATTTATTCGAAAGTCGCCGTATCTTTACATTATCAGGGCATTCTTGTATACTAATTTAGATAAAGGATGACTTCCATTAGTTGAATAAATCGTAACGGTTACTATATATATTCCAGAAAATTGGGAGGTGTCACCATTGAATGTAGATCAAGCATTAGACATACTAAAAGAAGAGGGCTATAAGCATACCGGAAAACGAGAAGATATTCTAGAGCTGTTTGCAGCTAAAAATAAGTATATCACGGCTAAAGATGTACTGGATGCATTGAAAAATGATTATCCTGGTTTAAGCTTTGATACTATATACCGTAATCTTTCTCTTTTTGTGGAGCTCAATATATTTGAGATGACAGAGCTGAACGGAGAGAAGCATTTCCGGTTTACATGCTCACATCACCACCATCATCATCATTTTATCTGTCTGGAATGCGGAAAAACGAAAGAAATTATTACATGTCCGATGGCAGAACTGACTGACAACTTAAAAGGATATGATGTTTCAGGCCATAAATTTGAGATTTATGGAAAATGTCCTGAATGTATTCAATAAAAAATCTACTGTTAGCAAACAGTAGATTTTTTTTATTATTGCTTCGTTTTAATCCAGTTGTCCACCCATTTGGAAGCTTCCTGCCAGCTTGTCACCCGGATTACTCCATCAGGAATTGGCTCTCTATTGTACGGAGTATCAAATAAAATAACAGGAATTCCACATTCATGATGGATCATTACTGCATTATCATGCTTATCCTCAAAAAAGATGTCCACTTCATACTTTTTAACTGCTGCAATTTTATGATGTGTGCCAATTAAGTCAATATGATTATAAGCAATGCCGTTATTTACAAACCATTCTTTCGTAATGTCAAGGAGATGCTGTCCTCTTGCACTGATGAAGTATAGCTCGTGTTTGTCCGCCCAGCTGCTCAAAGCAACGCTTGCTCCCTCTGCAAGAGGAGAAGCAGTATAAATGCGTGGTTCATTATCTATAAACCATTTATCGAATTCCTCGTGTGAAACAGAAACAAGGGGATATAGATCATATTCTTTAATATCTTCTAACGTTATATTTAGTTGGAAGCTCTCATTTAAATAAGGAACGAAGGTATCCGGTCTTGTGACTGTCCCGTCAATATCTATTCCAAAACGCAATTTTTTCATTATGTACTCCTTTTACTGTTGTTTCTTCTAAATTTTTTACTAAAACTTATCCTTCTTTAGCTTATCAAAAGACATGGGAGAGAGAAAGGATTTACGTAAAAAAGTATGTTTCCAAGCTTTTACACTAATAAGGAGTGCTTAATTGGCCATGATAATAAATGCTCCTATTATAGAAAGCGAGGGAATGATCATGGCAGACTACAATAGCAATGAAGAAAAGAATCGCACCGATAGAGAGCAAGACGATTCACGCACAACAGATTATATGGAGGAGACATCTGCAGAGATTGTCAATCCAATGCCTTTTAACACAAGTGTCCCAGTTCGTCAGAGAGTGGAGACGACGAACGAAGAAGCAAAAATGGACACACAGCGCAAGGAACGTACAGAGAGCAATGGCAGAGGAATTGGGATAACAGCGCTGATTATTTCTATTATTTCTCTGTTTGTGATGCCGATTGTATTAGGCATCGTTGGGATTATTGTAGGGTTTGTAGCCCGCAGACGCGGAGCAGTAACGCTTGGATCATGGGCGATCGCTCTTGGAGCATTGTCTATTATCATCGGCATTTTTATTGCCCCGTTCTTTTAGCACAAACCTTTGACTTGTTTGGTCGGCAGCTTCTGTTAGAAGCTGCCGTTTTTTTATTGAAAAAATATTTTTTATAAAATAATATCGAAAGCGTTGACAAATATTTTAAGGCATGATAAATTTAGGTTGTAAAATTTAATGAAACCGCTTTAGGATTGTTACTGATTATGCAGGCAAAACCTAAACTTCGTTCGATAGGAGGATTTTTATATCCTTTATTATGGGCGTAGTTTAGGTTTTTTTTATGGAGTAAAAACGGAGGGATGTAAAAACATAAATAAGCAAGAAAAAAAAGCTGTATATGGGCTGCCACCCTCATACAGCTAAATCAAAGTATAACAATATTATTCCCCTACAAATAGGAGGTACTGTCATGGATTATAATAAATTATCAAAAGAAATATTGCAACAAGTTGGCGGTGAAGAGAACGTAGATAATGTCATTCACTGTATGACAAGATTGCGCTTTAACTTAAAAGACAACAGTAAAGCAAATCGCCCACAAATAGAGGCGCTTGAAGGTGTCATGGGAACAAACATCAGCGGAGGTCAATTCCAAATTATTATTGGGAATGATGTTCCGAAGGTTTATAAAGGAATTATAGATAACAGTAAATTAAGCGGAGAAAAGACAAGCGGCGGATCTTCGGGAGAAAAGAAAAATCCGATAAGTGCTGTATTTGATGTCATTTCTGGTGTGTTCACTCCTATCCTGCCAGCAATTGCTGGAGCAGGTATGATCAAAGGTATTCTAGCGATTCTAGTTGCGTTAGGCTGGCTTTCTAATACGAGTCAAACATATATCATCTTAACAGCTGTTGGTGACGGTGCCTTTTACTTCTTGCCAATCATATTAGCTGTAAGTGCTGCAAGAAAATTTGGAAGCAACATGTTTGTTGCTGCAGCAATCGGTGCAGCCATCCTGCATCCTGACTTAACAGCATTATTTACCGCAGGTGAACCAATTTCCTTTATCGGGCTGCCTGTTACGATTGCTACTTATTCATCAACCGTTATACCGATTCTGTTAGCAATCTGGATTGCTTCTTATGTGGAAAGATGGATAGATAAAGTTACACATGCGTCCTTAAAACTTATTGTAGTACCAAGTGTTACGTTATTAGTAGTTGTTCCGGTTACATTGATCACAGTTGGTCCGCTTGGTGCTATTCTAGGTGAATATCTATCTGGAGGAATCAACTTCTTATTCGACAATGCAGGACTATTTGCGATGATCCTTCTTGCAGGTTCATTCTCGCTAATCATCATGACTGGAATGCATTACGCATTAGTGCCAATCATGATTAACAATGTTACAGTAAACGGCTTTGACTATTTAATGCCAGCAATGTTCTTGGCAAATATGGGGCAAGCTGGAGCAGCATTTGCAGTTGCAATGAAAACGAAAAACAAAAAATTCAAATCACTTTCTTATTCTGTCAGTGTTACAGGATTAATGGGTGTAACAGAACCAGCAATGTATGGTGTTAACGTTCGTCTTAAAAAGCCATTTATCGCGGCACTAATTGGTGGAGCAGTCGGTGGTGCTTATCTAGGAATCACGAAGGTTGCAGCATATATCATGGGTGGTAGTGCAGGTATTCCAGGTGTTACATCATTCATTGGACCAGGACTTAACTTTGTAAACGCTCTAATTGGTATGGCGATTGCGTTTGTTGCTGCAGCAGTTGCGGCATATCTAATCGGATTTGAAGATGTACCTGCTGAAAACGCAGAAGAACCAGCTAAAAACAAAGATGCAGAAGCAGAAGCTGCGGCGACGAAAGAAGCAGGGATTGTATCCGAACAAATTTTAAGCCCTATCGTAGGAAAAGCTGTTTCATTAAGCGAAGTGAATGATCCAACATTCTCCCAAGAAATTATGGGGAAAGGGATTGCTATCATCCCAGAAAAAGGGGAAGTGCTCTCTCCAGTAAATGGAGTTATTACAACACTTTTCAAAACAAAGCATGCTATCGGTATTACAAGTGATAAAGGAGCAGAAATCCTTATCCATGTCGGATTAGATACAGTTCAGCTTGACGGTGAGCATTTTACAGCACATATGAAAGAAGGAGACGTTGTAAAGGTTGGAGACAAAATCACTTCATTTGATATTGATGCATTAAAGAAAGCAGGATTTGACACAATTACTCCTGTTGTTATTACAAACACGATGGAATATAAAGATGTAACACCACTTAAAACTGGTCATACAAGCGCAAACGATGTAGTGCTTGACTTATCTGCAGTTTAAGAAATGTAGGGGGACTGGTTATTCAGTCCCTTTCTAATAACATGAAGAGGTGAATAGAATGGGGAAAAGATTTCCAGAAGGTTTTTTGTGGGGCGGCGCAGTAGCTGCTAACCAGCTTGAAGGTGCATATAAAGAAGATGGAAAAGGACTGTCCACAGCAGACGTATCTCCGCATGGAATTATGAGCCCGCCGGATGAGTCCATGACAGCTTATAATTTATATCATGATGGAATTGATTTTTACCATAAATATAAAGAAGATATCGCACTTTTTGCCGAAATGGGCTTTAAAGCCTTCCGTCTATCTATTGCTTGGACTAGAATATTCCCAAATGGTGATGAAACAGAGCCTAATGAAAAAGGTTTAGCGTTTTATGACAACGTATTTGATGAACTGAAGAAATATAATATCGAGCCTGTAGTAACAATTTCTCACTATGAAATGCCTCTGGCTTTAGTAAAAAACTATGGCGGCTGGAAAAACCGCAAAGTTGTCGAGTTCTATGAACACTTTGCAAGAACTGTTTTCACACGTTATAAAGATAAAGTGAAATACTGGATGACTTTTAACGAAATCAATGTTATTCTCCATGCACCATTTACAGGTGGCGGACTGCTGTTTGATGAAGGGGAAAACAAGAAGAATTCCCAGTATCAAGGCGCACATCACCAATTTATTGCAAGTGCACTTGCCGTAAAAGCCGGTCATGAAATTATCCCAGGATCACAAATTGGCTGTATGATCGCTTCTATGGTCACATATCCATATACATCCAAACCGGAGGATATGTTCGCAGCAATGCAGCAAGACCGTCAGACGCTATTCTTCTCTGATGTTCAGGCAAGAGGAAGCTATCCTGGATACATGAAGCGCTATTTCCGTGACAACAATATTGAAATTGTCATGGAAGAAGGCGATGAGCAGCTTCTAAAAGAAGGCACGGTAGATTATATTGGCTTCAGCTATTATATGTCGTTTGTTGCTAGCACAGACCCAGAGCATCAGAAAACGAGTGGAAACCTGCTAGAAGGTGTCAAAAACCCATATTTGGCTTCGTCTGAATGGGGCTGGCAAATTGACCCTAAAGGCTTGCGAATTGTCTTGAATCAGCTTCATGACAGATATCAAAAACCACTGTTTATCGTAGAGAATGGACTTGGTGCAGTTGATACACTTAATGAGGATGGAACTGTCCAAGATGATTATCGGATTGACTATCTGCAAAGCCATCTTGAAGAAGTGCGAGAAGCGATTGAAGATGGAGTCGAACTAATCGGTTATACTTCATGGGGACCAATCGACCTTGTGAGCGCATCTACAGCAGAGCTTAGAAAACGCTATGGCTATATTTATGTTGACAGAGACAGTGAAGGTAAAGGAACAAATGACCGTATTAAGAAGAAGAGCTTCCATTGGTATAAAGAAGTAATTGAAACAAACGGAGAATCACTGTAACAAAACAAAACCCTTAAGCATATTGCTTAAGGGTTTTATTTTGTCTATAAGCTTCTAAAAGTGG
This sequence comes from Niallia sp. MER 6, assembly GCF_023714395.1. Lineage (NCBI taxonomy): Bacteria > Bacillati > Bacillota > Bacilli > Caryophanales > Bacillaceae > Niallia > Niallia sp. MER 6. The sequence continues at coordinate 330,565 of NZ_JAMAUK010000003.1, forward strand.
GTCACCCCCCATCAAATCAATGGGGGGTGACTCATTATAGCTTATTGTGTAAGCATATCCTGCTTCTTCTGTTTATCTTCAGCTTCTTCAGCCGCTTTTTTGGCAAAATATTCTTCAGCGATAGCATCTATTTCTTTTTTCAATTCGTCTACCATTGTTTCTTCTGGCACCTTACGGACTATTTTCCCTTTGCGGAACAATAGACCTTCGCCTCTAGCACCTGCGATCCCGATATCAGCCTCTCTCGCCTCTCCAGGACCGTTAACAGCACAGCCAAGCACGGCCACTTTAATCGGTGCTTTAATGGTGGATATATACTCTTCCACCTCATTAGCAATCGAAATAAGGTCAATTTCAATACGTCCGCATGTCGGACAAGAAATTAATGTAGCTGCATTTGCCGACAATCCGAAAGATTTCAATAGCTCACGTGCAACTTTTACTTCTTCAACAGGGTCTGCACTTAAAGAAATACGAACCGTGTTTCCGATTCCTTTGCTAAGAATCGCACCTAATCCAGCCGCACTTTTTACAGTTCCTGCAAACAATGTGCCTGATTCCGTAATCCCAAGATGAAGAGGATAATCAAAAGCTTTTGCCGCTTTTTCATACGCTTCAATCGCAAGATTTACATCAGATGCTTTCATGGATACGATAATATCATGAAAGTCAAGATCTTCGAGTATTTTGATATGGTGCAATGCGCTTTCAACCATGCCATCAGCTGTTGGATAGCCGTATTTTTCGAGGATTCTCTTTTCAAGTGAACCTGCGTTTACACCAATACGGATCGGAATTCCTTTAGCTTTAGCTGCTTTAACAACTGCTTCCACCTTTTCCCGTTTACCGATATTACCTGGGTTAATTCTGATTTTGTCTGCTCCGCCTTCAATAGCTTTCAATGCAAGACGATAATCAAAATGGATATCGACTACAAGCGGGATGTTGATTCTCTTCTTAATTTCTGCAATAGCATCGGCTGCACGTTCATCAGGACAAGCAACGCGGACAACTTGGCATCCAGCTTCTTCAAGTCGATTAATTTCTGCAACTGTAGCTTCGACATCATGTGTTTTTGTTGTTGTCATACTTTGGATAACAACCTCATTGTTTCCGCCAATGGTCAAATTGCCAACTTTTATTGGTCGGGTTTTAGTACGATGTATAATTTCACTCAATGGTGATTCGCTCCTTTAATAATTGGAGAACCCTTAAAAACTTAAGAAGGGTCTCAAATAAATTCAAAAGTACATTCCTATTGTAACAATGAAATACTTATATTGACAAGAAACTTGCTGACATTAACAAATGGAAAATTTGCCGGGAATCGTTTATTGCCCATTGATGTAATGAGGAAAGGTATAAACTTTTCCGACTTGGATATCCTCAGGAGAAACGCCGTCATTCCATTTTTTGAAGTCTGCTATTAAAGTATCAATGCTGACAGGAAGGGCTACAGACGTTTCATTCTCGATGATTGACAGGACCGTTTCGCCTGCTTTTACCTCATGCTCAAAATAGCCGGGGCTGTCAGATCCAGATGATGCCTGTACCTCAATCGCTGGCTCTTTATCTACATTCAATGTGCCGTGATTCAAATCAAAATAGATAACATAGATGGTCAACAGACAGATAAAAGTAATGAAGAGCTTTTTCATACATGATTCCTCCTGCTTTTTATGGATAGTTAAATGTATGTACAAGGAATTTTTAATAGAACCTTTTTCTAGTATTTTATCTATCATTATTTCTAAAAATAATAGATTATAATCCATAAAAAAACCTGCTCTACTAATTTAGAGCAGGTCAGGACGCAAAATAGAAGGTGCTGGAGGGCGAGAAAGATTAAATAAAAAGACTGTCAACAGCTGTTTAGAAAGCTTGTCTACAGTCTTAGTGGCTAATATAGATTTAGAGCAAACAAAAACGGGTATAATTCTAATGCTTATTCTTTTATCGGTTTTTTCGTTTCTATTTCTTTAATAGAAAGGAATACGATGAACAGGGAGATGAACCAATTAAGCATACTGCCGTTAGGTACATTTGTTTCCAAGCTATCCATGATGAAAAAGAAGATAGTCGGAATGGTCATACTGTAGACAGTAATCCTCCATGTTTGGCCATATGTTAATTCTCTTCCTAAAATTCTTGCAAAGACAGTTCCGAAAATCGCAAGAATGAATGCTTCAATTGCTTTAGAAGCTGCAAGGAAGATAAAGAAGATCACGGCCATTATACTCGTAAACAGTGGCACCATTGAATCAAAGGATTTCGCTAATGCTGCTAAATCGCTTTTAGATGCTTGAATATTTCCGAAATAGGAGTACTCAAACGACTGAGATTGTCCTGCTGTGACAATAACGAACTCTTTTGGAAGGAGAGCAACAGTATTGCCTGAAGAGCTGATGTTCTTTTCGTTATAGGTGCCTGTAGAATCAACGATAATTGTTAAGTCTTCTGTATTGGTTACGCTCGGCTCCTTCATATCAGAATGAAGCGTGTTGTCTTCAATTCGGAAGTCGGGAACATCTTCTTCCAATGTGGAAGCTAGTGTATGTATTCCTTCATTCATGCTTTTACTTAAATAATAGATGGTAGGGATAGAGGCGACAATCGAGAGGATCAGAAGAAAAGAGATTGTTTTCCAAATACCCTGTGAACGGAAGCTAGCTATATCTTTTGGTGAATAGATGCTCCGGTAAAACTGCTTAAAAATATTCATTCATTTGACACACCCTTATAAAGATTCATTACTATTTTATCTTTGCACAAATACATATACAAGCGTAAGCCGTTGATTGGCGAAAAAAACTATGTTAAACATAGGAAACTAAAAGATAATGGAGGCTATTAACGTGAATGTCATATATTGGGTTATTATAGGAGCTTTATTTGTAGTTGCGTATATAGGTCTGATTTATCCAATTATTCCAAGTGTTGTATTTATAATTGGAGGTTTTTTGTTGTATGGTCTTTTCTTTACCTTCCAAGAATTCTCTGTCTTGTTCTGGATTATTCAAGGGATGTTCGTTATTTTATTATTTATTGCTGATTATTTAACGAACCTTTTCAGTGTAAAGAAATATGGTGGTTCAAAGGCTGGTATTTGGGGTAGTACGATTGGTCTGATAGCAGGTCCATTTGTTATTCCTGTTGCCGGAATATTAATTGGTCCGTTCTTAGGAGCGGTTATCGCCGAATTGCTTGTAAATAAATCAAATTGGCAAGCAGCCCTTAGAGCAGGCGTCGGCTCTCTTGTCGGTTTTTTAGGAAGCGTCGCAGCAAAAGGGCTGATTCAGACCGTTATGATTGTCTATTTCCTTATCGCAGTTAATTAAAGAAACAGGACTAGTTTAGACCGCAAATCTCAATAGGGCAGTTTTGACAGTCTACCGCTTTTTTTAGGAACGCAAGGTCCTTAACAGTAATTTTTTGAGAGGAGATAGAGATGATGCCGCCATCTCTAAGTTCCTTCATGGCTCTTTGAATAACTTCCCTTGTCCCAAATGTTAAATTTGCCAATTCCTGATGGGTAAGGGGGAAATCAATTAGTATACCATTTGCAGTTCTTTTTCCAAAAGAGTGACATAGCCGGATAAGAATGCTGTACAAGCTTCCTTTTTTACCATGCATGATTAAATCTTGGCATTTAATATTTGCTTTTAAGTAGCCTGTACTCAGCCATGCGGTAAGAGAGGCAAGCATTTTATGGTCATGCAGAGCAAAGTCTTCAAAGTCTGCTCTATCAATGATAAGAAGCTCACAGTCTGTTATAGTTCTCGCAAAATGATAGTATTTCGGTGACTGCTTAAATAATAAGTATTCTAGCAGCAAATCCTCCTCATGGAGAATCTTCATGATAAATTCTTTGCCGTTTTCATGAATTCTGCCTACTGATAGTGTCCCCTCTAACAGGAGATAAATATTGGAAACAGGGTCACCCTCTTGAAACAGCAAGCTTCCCTTTTTAATGAATTGGACATTATTAATCGAAAAATAATGCTGCAATAGCAGACTGTAAAGCGATAGAGTTCCTTCCTTCATCTGTCGCACTCCCTTTGTTGTTTCTCTTTATGCTTCGATTAAAAAATATCGAGTATTTATTGTCAAATGGATTTTGTAATATATTGGAAGGTGAACCTGTCGTTTTTAAGTTAAAACCTATATATACCAACGAAAAGGAATAATGTGTCTATTTAGCGAATCTTTTGAAAGAAGGGATGTTTGTTTTTGCAACAATGTTGGTATAAAAGAAGAGTTCCTTTATATACTAAATTGGGGAATGACTGCAAAAACACAAAAGTCAGTTTTTCTTTTAAAAAATTCCTTGTAAATAAAGCAAAATAATTGAAAGGAATGGCTTAATTTGGTACTGTTTTATTAGAAGAACCTTCTCATGTAAATATTGTCAAAATAGTGATAAATTATATGGGAAGAAAAAAATTTACCTATACATAGGAGGAAAAAACAAATGGCTTTTTCATTACCGCAATTACCATACGCTTACGATGCATTAGAACCGCATATTGACAAAGAAACAATGAATATTCACCACACAAAACACCATAACACATATGTAACAAACTTAAACAACGCTCTAGAAGGAAATGCAGAACTTCTTTCTAAAACGGTTGAAGAGATCGTGTCAAACCTTGATGCAGTTCCAGAAGCAGCACGTACAGCTGTTCGTAACAACGGCGGCGGACATGCTAACCACTCTCTATTCTGGGAAGTTATTTCTCCAAATGGCGGCGGACAGCCTTCAGGTGATTTAGCATCTGCTATCGACAGCAAATTCGGAAGCTATGAAAACTTCAAAGAAGAGTTTGCTAAAGCTGCTACAACTCGTTTCGGTTCAGGCTGGGCATGGCTTGTAGTAAACAACGGTGAGTTGGAAGTAACAAGCACACCAAACCAAGACAGCCCGCTTATGGAAGGAAAAACTCCAATCCTAGGCTTGGATGTTTGGGAGCATGCTTACTACCTTAACTACCAAAACCGCCGTCCAGAGTATATTAATGCATTCTTCAATGTAATTAACTGGGAAGAAGTTACTAAGCGCTACACTGCAGCAAAATAAAACAAAAAACCTTGCTGGCCAATTTGGTCAGCAAGGTTTTTTGTTTTTCGCGAAAATCCTCCTATATCTGCATCATCCTTAATAAATGTTGTATAAGGAACACCCTTTTGTTAAAAACTAGCGAGACAAAGGGGAGTTTTTATCATGAAATTAGGGAATTTGATTGGCAATATCAAACTGACAAAGGAACTGGGACTGCTGCTGACAATCGGTGGACTTTATGCATTAAGCATAGCTCTTTCTAATACCTTTGTTAATATTTTCTTGTGGAAACAATCTGGAGAATTTAAAGATTTAGGGCTGTATAATATGGCTACAATTATTCTGCAGCTGATTACCTTCACCATTGCAGGCAGATGGGCAAAAAAAATTGACAGGGTCATCGTATTTAGAATTGGTGTCATTTTCCTGGCGTTGTTTTATTTGTCTGTACTGCTTATCGGTGATAAGGCATCTACTTATTTGCTGCTGTTAGGCTGTCTGCTTGGCATTGGCTATGGGTTTTATTGGCTTGCCTTTAATGTTCTGACATTTGAAGTTACAGAACCAGATACGAGAGATTTTTTTAACGGCTTTCTTGGCATTCTCGGCTCTGTTGGAGGGATGGTAGGTCCTATGCTGGCAGGGTTTATTATTTCAACCTTGAATAAAACAACTGGCTATATGATTGTGTTCGGAATTTCGCTCGGATTATTTTCATTAGCAGTGGTATTGAGCTTCTTTCTAAAACGAAGACCGGCAAGCGGCCAATATTTATTAAAACGAATTATCGAAGAACGAAAGAATGATGATAATTGGAAAAGTATTACCTATGCTCATTTTTTCCAAGGAATCAGAGAAGGAACGTATGCTTTTGTTATTACTGTGTTTGTGTTTATCGCAACAGGAAGTGAAATGGCGCTAGGCACATTTGGGCTCATTAATTCAGGCATTTCGTTCATCGCCTATTATATCGTGTCACGAAGCATCAAAAGTGAAAAGCGAAATAAGTCCATCCTGGTAGGCGGAATTCTGTTATTCTTGTCAATATTTATCATAGTATTTGACTTTTCATTCATTCGTCTTCTTATTTATTCAGGTATTATTGCCATTGCTTATCCATTAATCCTAGTCCCATATACAAGTCTGACATACGATGTAATCGGCCGCGGCTGGAATGCAGGGGAAATGCGGATAGAATATATTGTCGTCCGTGAAATGTTCTTGAATTTTGGACGGCTATTGTCTGTTCTAATCTTCATTGCAGGCGTAACTATGTTTAATCCGGAAAAATCCATCCCAGTGATGCTGTTTATTCTTGGAAGCGGACATTCAATCATTTATTTCTTTACGCGAAAAATTAAGCTTTCGCCTGCGCCTAGATTAAATGGGCAAGAATAGCAGGACACTATTTAACAAAGGTTCCTTATTTATAAGGAACCTTTGTTATTTTTGTGAATTTTGTTAAATTCTGATAGATAGAACCAGATTTTTACTTTAAAATAAAAGGAGTGAGAATGTCTAAAAAGAAAGGGTTAATTTTATGGGGGAAAAAAAGAGAAAAAGGAGATTTCAGCTGTCTTTACGGTTGAATCTATTATTTTTGCTGATATTTCTACTGTTTTCAATACTGATCCTTCGCTTAGGATTTGTCCAGATTGTTTACGGTGACGAATACAAGCGGAAAGTAGATAAAACAGAGGACATTGTTATCAGTACAACTGTTCCAAGAGGAGAAATATATGACAGGAACGGGAACAGCATTGTAAGCAATAAAGGGAAAAATGCCATTCTTTTTACAAACTGGAAGTATAAGCCGGATGAGTTGAATAAAACGGCAGAAAAGCTTGCAGACTTAATTGCTATGGATTCAAAGAAGGAGATTGACAAGATCACTGATATAGATAAAAAAGATTATTGGCTCTTATTGCATCCAAAAGAAGCAAAAGAAAAAGTAACTATTGAAGAAGATAATAAGCTAAAGGAAAAATTCAGCGAAAAGGACTATCAAAAGCAATTTAATGAGCTGCTTCGAAGCAAGGTAACGGCATCAGAAGTAGCAAGCTTATCTGCACATGACTTAGAATCCTTAGCCATTTATAGGCTGATGACGAGCGGCTATTATTATACGCCGATTGTCATCAAAAATGATGGTGTAACAGAAGAGGAGCTAGCTAAGGTCAGTGAGAATCTGTCCTCGATGCCTGGTGTCGATACAGCAAAAGACTGGGACCGAACATATGGGTATGGAGATACGCTGAAAACAGTTCTTGGGAAAGTCAGCTCCACGCAAAAAGGGATACCAGCAGAGCAAAAGGATGAATATCTCGCAAAAGGCTATAACATGAACGACCGTGTTGGTTTAAGCTATATTGAAAAACAATACGAAGATGTTTTAAGAGGGAAAAAGCAAGCAGTTGAATATGTGAAAGATAAAAAAGATCAAATTGTCTCATCTAATGTTATTTCAGAAGGTAAAGCGGGCAGTGATTTATTCCTGTCAATTGATATGAACCTCCAGCTTGAGGTTGAAAAAATTATTGAAGAAGAATTACGGAAGACAAAGGCAGGCTATGCAGGCACACAGTTTTTAGACAGAGCATTTGTCGTGCTGATGGACCCACATACAGGGGAAGTATTAACAATGGCGGGCAAGCAGCTTGTTAAAAACGACAAGACAGGTTTGCAGGAAGTACAGGATTTTGCATTAGGCAATATTACCACTTCCTATAATGTTGGTTCAGCAGTAAAGGGAGCAATGGTGCTTACTGGATATAAAGAAGGAGTTATTCGTCCTTACTCTATGATGCTTGATGAAGTGATGAGCATCAAGGACTCCCCTGATTTTAAATCTTGGAAGGTGATGAATACTATCAATGACCTTCAAGCATTGCAGCAATCCTCCAATGTATACATGGCCAAAACCGCCATTGCAATCGGAAAAGGCCATTATGCTAAAGGGCAGCCTCTTAGTGTGGAAACACAAGCATATACGACTATTCGTAATTCTTTTGGAGAAATGGGCTTAGGAGTTAGGACAGGAATTGATCTGCCTAATGAGATGGCTGGATTTAAAGGACCAGTAAAACCAAATCAGCCTGGGGATTTAATGTTCTTATCAATCGGTCAATATGACACGTACACAAATATGCAGCTTGCCCAATATATCTCGACAATTGCCAATGGTGGTTACCGAATTGAACCACATATCGTGAAGGAAATCAGAAGTTCTGGAAAAGGCAAAGAGAAATATGGTGTGATGGAGCATGAAATCAAGCCGAAGGTGTTAAATAAGCTAAATATGAAAGAAGAGTGGATGAATCAAGTGCAGAAGGGCTTCCGCATGGTGATGCAGCCTGGCGGAACTGGCAGTGTTTTTGCGGGAAGTTCTTATACTCCTGCAGGCAAAACAGGAACTGCACAAGCCTTTTATGACGGACCATTGCGAGAAAATTATGAAGAACCGCCCCAAGTAATGAATGTCAGCCTTGTTGCCTATGCTCCCTATGAAAACCCAGAGGTGGCAATGGCGGTAATGGTGCCTTGGGTCTATACAACAGACAACGGACCATCACCTAACTTAACTATCGGCAAGAAGGTAATGGATAAATATTTTGATATGAAAAAATAGCAGGAATTTGCCTCGCAAATTCCTTGTTTTTTGTGTAATAATCGCTGTTTTTTCACAATATAGAAAGGTATTTAGAAGACAAATATCGACTTTGCAGGATATCCCAGCAGGTTATTAATAGAAATATTGAAGAGTTTCTATTACAATAGAGTGAGAAATGATTGTAGAAAGTGTGGTATTACATTGGGAAACAAGAAGAAAAAAAAGACGATTCCGATTCGCCTTAACATTATCTTTTTTGCTGTCTTTTTGCTCTTTTCTGCATTGATCCTGAGACTAGGTTTCGTGCAGATTGTTTATGGAGATGAGTATAAGCGGGAACTGGAAAAAACAGAGGATGTAACAGTAGATACATCTGTGCCCCGCGGGAAAATCTATGATTCGACAGGAAAGGTTATTGTTGATAATCTCGCGAAAAATGCGATAACGTACACAAATACCGGTGTCTCTACCGAAAAAATGATGGAGACTGCCGAGGCGCTTGCGAAATATATAAAAAAGGATACCAAAAAAGTTACCGAACGTGACAAACAGGATTACTGGATATTAAAGCATCCGGAAGAAGCGGAAGCTCTTGTTACGAAAGAGGAAAAAACTGCTCTTGCGGAAAAGTACACCGATTCAGATGAATATAACTCTCAAGTATATAAGCTGCAGCTTAAAAGGATCACGGAGGATAAACTAAAGTCTTTGACTAATGATGATTTAGAAGTTATAGCAATTTACCGAGAGTTTTCAAGCGGCTATAAACTGACACCACATATCGTCAAAAACGATAAAGTGACGAACAAAGAAATGGCAGTTGTAAGTGAAAACTTAACGTCTTTAAAAGGTGTCGATACAACAACAGACTGGGATAGAGATTACCCATTCGGCAAGACACTTGCTTCTGTTCTCGGCAGTGTGAGCTCGTCAGAGGAAGGCCTACCAGCTGAGTCGTTGGATTATTATCTTTCAAAAGGCTACAGCCGCAATGATCGTGTCGGCAAAAGTTATCTGGAACTCCAATACGAAGATGTTTTAAAAGGACAGAAAGAAAAAGTCCGCAATGAGACAAACAGTGACGGAGAAATTACAGACACAGAAGTGATTACAGAAGGAAAACGCGGAAATGACCTTGTGCTTGCAATTGACATGGAGCTGCAGCAAAAAGTCGAAGACATCATTGAAAAGCAGCTGAAGGCAGCTAAACAAATGTCAGGAACAAAATTCCTTGACCGTGCTTATGTTGTTCTGATGGATCCAAACACAGGCGATGTGCTGACAATGGCAGGGAAAAGACTTGTAACAGAAGATGGAAAAACAAAGGTGAACGATGATGCTCTCGGCAATATTACGACATCCTACAACGTCGGATCTGTCGTTAAGGGTGCTACTGTTCTGACAGGCTATAATACTGGAGCAATCAGTCCGGGAACAGTTATTAATGATACACCTGTAAGAATAGGCGATACTATTAAGAGATCATGGACAACAATGGGGCCAATCAATGACTTAACAGCCTTGATGCGTTCATCAAACGTCTACATGTTCCAGACTGTTATGAAAATAGCAGGTGCTAGATATGTTTACGGCCAGCCTCTGTCTGTTGATGCAGAGGACTTCACAATAATGAGAAATGCGTACGCTCAATACGGGTTGGGAATTCGCACAGGCATCGACTTGCCGAATGAGCAGACAGGCTTTAAAGGGACAGAAACGTCAGTACCTGGTAAGCTTCTCGATCTTTCCATCGGTCAGTATGATACGTACACAAATATGCAGCTTGCCCAATATATTTCTACAATCGCAAATGGCGGGAACAGAATGGAACCGCATATCGTCAAGGAAATTAGAAGCCCTGTATCTGAAGAAGGCGAGCTTGGGGCAGTAGTTGACTCTGTTGAGCCAAAGGTTTTAAATACGATTGATGCAAAACCAGAGTGGATAAAAAGGGTGCAGACAGGCTTTAAGATGGTTGCCCAAAGTCCAAAAGGAACGGCATACACGTATTTAAGCGGCAAATCATACTCTCCTTCAGCTAAGACTGGTACGGCAGAGGCTTTCTATGATGGACCGCAAAAGAGCAACTATAAGACATTGCAGGAAGTAATGAACTTGAGCTTAGTAAGCTATGCACCTTCTGAAAATCCGGAAGTGGCAATGGCAGTCCTAGTTCCATGGGCATATAACGGCAGTGTTGACAATAAAGCAAACTTAAAAATAGGTGAAGAAGTATTAGATGCTTATTTTGATATGAAAAAAGAACGACAAAAAGAAAAATAAACGATAATGAGGGGCAGTCCAATTGGACTGCCCCTCATTATCGTTTATTTTGTTATCTTTTCAGCAATTTCTCTAAAGCTCATATCGCTGTATACACGGAAAGTGCCAACCTGCACTTTTGTATGATAGTCATTGTCAATTAAGAAAGCTTCAAACTCATCTTTATCTTTAATAATTTTCTCTTTTGTTAATGTATCAGCAATTTCGCCAGGACTCATACCACTTTTAATTTTGAGCTTATATGAGATTGGCTCATCAGCTTTCTCTGTTTCTGCTTGTTTTGCTTCCTCTGTTTCAGCTGCTTTTTTATCAGCTTTTGCCTGCTGGGCCGCTTTCTCGGCCTGTTCTTTAGCAGCAACGAGCTCTTCATAGTCTTCATTGGCAACTGTAGTAAAGCCTTTTGCAGAGAGAACTTTCTCTGCTTGCTCTGTTGTAATTTGTTTGTCTGTATCAGCCTTTTGGCTGCCAGTGTATACGGTGTATGCTCCAATGATGCTGGAGGCTGCGAACAGACCGAATGCAAAGGAACGCAAGCTTCGTTTATTCATTTGCAAATCCTCGCTTTACACCCTCTGTGATAATTTGCTGTACTTGACTAGTTGATAAGGAAGATTGAGAAGCAATTTTTTCAATGGAAACTCCTTGTGACGCAAGAGACCAAACCTGGTTTTTAATAATAGCATGAATGGGATTTGCACCCATTTCTATATTTGGCTGCTTGTCTGTAACAGGGATGGCAGGACTCATATCCATATCGTCTATCAACAGCTCTTCCTCAAGCACCTTCAGCTTCTTTTTTATTTTATATATTTCTTGTACTTGTTGGATGGACAGCTGGTCTATATCCTCTTGCAGCTTTTTATAGGGGTCCTTCATAAATAAAGATACAATAAAAAGAAGAACAGATATCCCCAATAAACTAAACATTAAAATGAACAAAATGAGACACCTCTGCTAAAAAATTTGTAATTTACAAGACTTTTTCATTCTACCACTACCTTTCAACATTTCCCAACAGTAATTTCAAGCAAGCAAGTGTGCGGCAGACAAGTTTATAAGCGGCAGCAAAAAATGTCGGATACAAACTAATTTTATTAATAGTCATTGTCGAATTGCTGTTTTTTATTCAACAGACAAAATTTTTTATGCTGCTTCAAGGTAATAGGGATAAACATTAGCATGATACGACAAATTCCGTTTATTGTGGCTTCTATCATTCGGTGATAACATATAGGAAGAAGGAAGAATCAGTAAATCGACACAAAAGGAATCCTGATAAATCAACCAATACGATAATAGCTAAAACATAATACAGTATTAAATGAAAGGTGCTGATTCCATTGTTAGAACAAATAGTTAATTTAAGGAAGGAAGGCTTGTCTTTCCGAAAAATTGCGAAAGAACTGGATATGAGCCTTGGAAAGGTGCAATATCAGTGGGGGAAGTATTTGAAAGAAGCGGAAAAGGCAGAGCAGAAAGAAGGCGCTTCTCCTAAAGAATATGCCGATAACAGTGCTGTTATGTCCCCTTTTTTATGGACAAGCATTCAAACATTAAAAAAGAGTAATGGCATGGAAGCATGGCTTGCAGGAGAAAACAGAGCACTAATTTTCTGGAGCATACCAGCATCAAAGTGGAACTTAATTTCTTCCTACTGCGGCTTTCTTAATGATGACTTATCGCTAAAGCTGCGTGTCTATGATATCACGAGCATATATTTCGATGGCAGCAATGCACATGCTACCGATGAAATTCAGCTTGATCGTGACAAGAATCAACTCGTTTTGGAAGGATTACAGCCAAATAGAAGTTACTGTTTTGAAGTCGGGATACAGGATGGTAGCGGAGCTCTCATGCCAATTCTGCAGTCTAATCCTATTCATACACCAAGAACAAGTGCAGACCAAGCAGGTGAAAATGCAAAGGATGTAATAGCATGGAGCGAAGGAAAAACTCCACTTCCTAATTGGATTGAGCATGTTAGCACATACAGTTATTATGAGACAGCGGTAAAGGAGAGTGTGAAGAAGCAATGAACGTATCCTATTTTCAGCTAATCGTTCATGCAGAGCTTCCTGTCATGAATTATTATTCCAGCAATAAAGAAGACAGACAGTCTTTTCATATAGCTTCGATAGCTTTGCTTACTTTTTTAAAGAACATGGAAAAGAAGGCAGTGCCATACAGCGTTTCCCTTGCATTGCCACCGATTTATTTAGAATTGGCAGAAACAGAAGATTACCAAAAAGAAATAACTGAATTTTTAGAAAAAAATAAATGGAAATGGGAAGAAGAATACTCCTACTGGCTCAAGATTGACAGGAATATAACAGCAACCATTAAGAAATTGGTACATGACCATAAAATAGAGATATTGGCCACATCTGCGTCCTATTCCTCTCTTACAGCTCTGTCAACGGTAAATGGTGTGAAACTCCAAATTGAAACAGGAATTTCCATTATAGAAGACCATTTAAATATTCGTCCAAATGGATTTTGGCTTCCAAATGGCGCCTTTTCACCAGGCATTGATTTGCATCTTAAAAAGGCGGGGATTGGATATAGCTTTGTGTATGACAAAACTTTAGCCATCACAGATCCTGTTCCTAAAGCAGAAGGTTTGCCAGTGAAATCACCTCATGATATATGCATGATACCATTAAGACAATGGTCTGACGTTAAGGAGACGGGAAGTTTATTTACAGGTTTGCCGAAAACAAAAGATATTCCTGCGATGACAGCAATTGCTGTGAGTGTAGCCGAGATTAATGAGTTTTCACAAGAATTAACGAAGGACTTCGTGGAAAATGATTCGATTATGCCGTTATCACCAGAAGCATATATTCGTCAATTTAGCGGGAATTTAGAGAAGGTTCATATTAGTTCCTCCTTTTTTAATCAGCAGAAGTTAAATAGAATACACGAAGATGGAAAGAGCTATGCTAGACTGTCCTTCCTTGAAAAAGAGGTTACAGCCTGGCGGGAGCAGAAGCTTTCTGACTGTGCTGACAGGGTCGTTAAACAGCTGGAAAAGGAATGGCTCATGCTTCATGCTATTGTTAATCAACTGGATTATCCAGATAACCTGCAGCACAATCATTGGGAAGCTGCTGATAAGCTGAGTGTCTTTTTGAAAGACAGTATAGAAAAAGCATGGTTAGAAGACCGAGAAAGTAAACACGCTATCTTCCGTGCAGTTCCTGCTTACCAAAAGGAAATGAATAACCCCTTTGCACAAGGAGGAAGCAAGAAAAAAATTCTGATTCTTTCATGGGAATACCCACCCAATATTATTGGAGGACTTGGAACACATGTAGCTGGGTTAGCAGAAACATTAGCCAAACAATATGAAGTTCATGTAATCACGTCACAAGACATGAATCAAGAATTAGTTGATGAACAGGTAAGTCCTTCCTTGTATGTGTATCGAGTGAAGCCACTGCATCAGCGGGAAAAGAACTTTATAACTTGGATTGGCGGCTTAAATATAAGCATGTGGGAAAAAGCCTTAGACTTAGCAGCTAACCATCATTTTGAGCTAATTCAAGGCCATGATTGGCTCATCGGAGCAGCAGCTACAGCAATAAAGACAGAACTAGGCATTCCGTTAGTTACAACTATGCACGCAACAGAACATGGAAGAAACGGCGGCATCTATACAGAAATGCAAAAATTTATTCATGAAAAGGAACAGCAGCTAATCAATGCGTCCGATTCAGTAATTGTCTGCAGTGAGTACATGAAAACAGAAGTGTCTTCGTTATTTGCTGTAAGTGAAAACAAACTTAATGTTATTCCAAACGGAATTAAGTTGGAAAATAATCAGCCAGCCTTAAATTCAGCAGAAGAATTGGGATTGGATCCAAGTAAGAAGACGGTTTTTGCGCTAGGAAGAATGGTGAAGGAAAAAGGATTTGAAACATTGCTTGAAGCAGCTACACGTCTTAAAATCAAGGATATTCAATTTGTTCTTGCGGGTGCTGGTCCAATGTTTAATGAATATAAACAATATATTGCTGCAAATGGTTTATCGGACAAGGTTCACTTGATTGGCTACTTACCGGAAGACAGAAAAAATGGTTTCTTCCAAGTAGCAGACATTGTTGTCATTCCAAGCCATTATGAACCTTTCGGCATTGTTGCTTTAGAATCGCTGTGTTTTGAGAAGCCGACAATCGTATCCAACACGGGCGGCTTAAAAGGGATAGTAGAGCATGGTAAGACAGGGATGCTTATGGAACCAGGGAATACTGAAAGTATGTTAGAACAATTGCAATCCTTAATCGATGACCCACTTATGGCATTGGAGATTGGAAAAAATGGCAGGGCGATTGTAGAAAAGCTGTTTGGCTGGAACAGAGTCGGCGATGAAACCTCAAGGGTGTTTGAAGAAGCAATCCTAAATAAGAGGATGGCAGAAACGGCAGCTACTATGGAATAAAAAAAATAGGAAAAAAAGGTGAAGAAGGATGAAAACGGAGATTTCTTTACAGTCTGATTATCAGAATTTCGGCAAAGAAATGACAAGAGGAAAATTGGTCAATACTCCAGGCATTTGGATTAACGGCAAAATCTGCTGGCTTCAGAACGGTTATGAGAAATTACTGCCAGAATACGCAGTCTCTGTTCATGTAAAGAGCGTTCAAAAACATTCTAAAGTCCAATATAATGAGATATTTGTAAGAAATCATTCGAAAGAGGCTATAGATGTGAAGGTTCTGCTGCTAAGTTATTACTCCCAATCAAATCAGGACCACCTCGCCTTCGTTTCACCGACAGACAATGTTGTCTTCCATTCTGTCGATGACCAGCTAATACTAGTAAATGGCGAGTTTAATGGGAAGAGCTTGGAACAGAGAACCGTTCAGCCACTATGGAACGTTCATACAGATCTAATTTGGAAGAATCAGCAAAAAGGCAGCTTAAAATACTTACCAATGGGTAAAGGTGGATATGTCAGCATCTGTTCCCTTAACATGAATCTAGCAGCTCAAACCTCGAGTACGAGCAGAGCATGGACTATATATGGGAAAGATAAAGAAGAGCTTATGGATTTAAATCACATTCTATTGAAAAACAGTACTAGCATTTCGTGAAAAAAAATGTTATCATATAAAAGTCGTATGCACGAACTAGTATAGCAATAGTTTGGAGGGAAATAACCATGCGTGTCAACATTACGTTAGCTTGCACAGAATGTGGAGATCGTAACTACATTTCTAAAAAAAATAAACGAAATAACCCAGACCGTCTTGAGCTTAAAAAATATTGCTCAAGAGAAAAACGCACAACAACACATCGCGAAACAAAATAAGACAGAGGGGGGTATCCCTTCTGTTTTTTTTGTATATAAAAAAAATCCTAAAGCATTACATATGAAAAAAGCATAACCAAGGAGTGAAATCAAGATGACGGAGACAAAAAAAGAGATAAGAACAAGAATACTCAAAGAATTGCAGTCTTTATCTAAGCCTGTATATGAGCAGCTATCCTACGAAATTGCCCAAAATTTATACAAGCATCCATTGTTTCAAAATGCTCGTCATATTGGTTTAACCATTTCCAAATCACCAGAAGTGGATACACTGCAAATAATCCGCACAGCCTGGGCCGAAGGGAAAAAAGTCAGTGTGCCAAAATGTCTGCCGAGCACGAAAGAAATGGTATTTCGGCAGTTAGACCGTTTTGACCAGCTTGAAACTGTATACAGCGGGCTTTATGAACCAATTGAATCAGAAACAGCTTTAACAGAAGGCGATGAAATGGATCTGGTGCTTGTACCAGGAGTTGCTTATGCAGCAAACGGTTATCGAATTGGGTTTGGTGGAGGCTACTATGACCGCTATCTCCTAAATTATCATGGAAATACGATTTCATTAGCGATGGATTGCCAATTGGAAGATTCTATCCCGGCAGAAGCTCATGATATTCCTGTACAGCATTTGATTACAAATAAAGGAGTAATTGCTATTGGGACAAATAATTAGCATTCTCATTATCCTTATTGCTGTATACCTAGCATGGAAGGAAGGGTTTCTTAACAAAAGCGGCAGTATTGCAGCCTTTTTTGTCGGTCTAGGTATCCAATTAGGTTTCCACTATCAAGGATTTATCCTCCTAGGTGTTTTTTTTCTTACCTCCAGTCTTTTGTCAAAATATAAAAAAGACAAAAAAGCAAGAGTGGAAGAAATGCATGAAAAAGGCTCTACAAGAGACTATATGCAAGTACTTGCAAACGGTGG
The DNA here is from genome assembly GCF_023714395.1 of Niallia sp. MER 6. Taxonomy (NCBI): domain Bacteria; kingdom Bacillati; phylum Bacillota; class Bacilli; order Caryophanales; family Bacillaceae; genus Niallia; species Niallia sp. MER 6. The sequence continues at coordinate 347,762 of NZ_JAMAUK010000003.1, forward strand.
TGCAGCAGCACTAGTCAGTCTTTTTTACGGCTGGAGCGGAAGTTATGAGCTGATTATTCTTTTCGCTGTCCTGCTTGCCGCAGCCAATTCTGACACTTGGGCATCAGAAATTGGCCCTCTAAGCAAAAGCAAACCATTCTCGCTTAGAACCTTTAGCAGAGCAAAAGCTGGCACATCTGGGGCAATGAGTTTACTCGGTACAATAGCAGGTTTTTTTGGTTCCTTGTTGATTGGTTTTTGCGCTTATTTGCTATTCCCTATAAGTGTAAATGAATTTCTGCTGATTTCTTTATTTGGATTTATCGGCAATATTATTGACACCTTACTGGGGGCTTATGTTCAAGCAGAATATCAATGTACAGTTTGCGGAGCAAAAGTAGAAAAACGAGTGCATCATGCTAGAGAAGCAAAACAGATAAAGGGTTTTTCTTTTCTTAACAATGATGCTGTCAATATTTTGTCAGGTGTGCTTGCAGCCTGCCTTGCTGCTTTATTTGTTCTTTAAGCAAAAAAGTTTGGATAAAAAAGAGCGGCTTTTCCTAAACTAATCAATAGGAGGGATGAAAATGCCGAAAATTTTATCCATTTTATTGATTGGTATTGGCGGTTATTTTTTGTTAACTAGAAGATACCGAATTATTAACACGGTGTTAAAAAGTCCGATGATTAGACAATATTTAATCAAAATTGTCATGAATCTCCCAGGCTTACGCAACAAAATGATGAGCAATGTTTTCTCAAAACCAACTGTTTATCAATAAAAGACCTATTTAGGTCTTTTTTACTTGCTTAGTTCAACAAGAAAACCCCCATCACAGGGGGCTGAGGACTATAATGTGGAAATTTGCTGTCTTAATAGGACAGGCTGATTATCTCCCGTTGTAAACACTACAAGCAGATGATCTTTTGCTAACAGAATAACTGGAACAGTACTCCCAACAGGTTTTGTCACAGTTCCATCCTCTTTTGTAATTCCCAGGAAATAATTTTTATATAAACCTTCTGTAAGCTGACCGATAATCTTTGCCGTTTGTTCTTGTGTAAAACCTGGAATAGGTTTGTCATTATAGTCTGCAAGCTCTGTTAACAGTATTCTGTTTGGATATTCTGCCAAAGGTATAGAATAATGTTTTACAGCCTCATTTAATTGATACTCAATCACATCTGCTGTTTCGTCATCTAAAGTATTTTTCCATTGTTTTTCTGCCTCTGTCCGCGGTGCTGTAAAGCCGAGAGGGGTTTGGTCGAATTTTGAATTGATGACATACAAATGATTAGCGGAAAGTTTTTGAGAGCTGAAGATATTGTCATTTTCATCATGAATTTCGGCATAATGAAAGGCGACTGCCTGGAACAGGCGGCTGTCTCGTTCGACGACCGTCTTATGCTCTGTCAGCTCCATTGTATTTTGCTTCCACGCTCCCATCGTGTTTATAAGTCGGCCGTTTGCATATAACAACCCCATGTTTTGTCTTAAATAGGCCTTTTTATTTACAATGCTTTTTGTCTCCCATTCGACACTATATTCATCATATCTTTGCTTTCCAAGCTGTAAATTCGTAACTGCTGTCGGAAAGGATACGCTCGGGTCAATTGGAAAATATGTAATGCTCTCTTTTGCAATTTGGTTTTGCTGAAAAAAATAAACGGAACTTATAATGATAACAAGGCAAATGCTTAAAACGATAAAATCTTTTTTCAATAGCAGCACCACTTTTCCTGTTAGATAAACATTTTCAGGACAACCTTATACTCTTGTTCCAATATATGAAGAATCAGGTGCAGAAATTCGTTATTTTTGCAGATTTCCCTAGCAGACATAAATGAAAATGATTAATATCTCGTTCTTGAGTAAATGCGATATTTGAATTATACTAAAAAATGAAAACGATTTAATTAGGAAGGATATTCCCTGATGTTTAGGGAGGTTTTTAGGGATAGAAATGAAGACGATATACGATGTGCAGCAATTTTTGAAAAGGTTCGGTACCATAATATACGTAGGAGACAGATTAGGTGATTTGGAGCTGATGAAAGCAGAATTAGAAGAGCTCCGTCATACAGAAATCATAGAGAAACAAGATTTTGATATGGCTGTTCTACTACTAAATCAAGGAATACAACAATTAAAAGAGAAACAGAAATAGAATGGGGAGAATGCAGATGCAGGAAAAATGGGTGGTTGGAATCGATCTTGGCGGTACGACTGTGAAAATTGCTTTCTTGACAACAGATGGCAATATGATTGATAACTGGGAGATCCCTACAGATAATTCAAATGAGGGTGCGAACATCACTAGTGATATTGCTAAATCTGTTCATGAGAAGCTTGCTGAATGGAATCATAACAAGGAAGATGTGCTTGGTGCGGGTATGGGAGCACCAGGTCCGTTTGATTATAAAACAGGTATCATTTACAATACAGTGAATCTTAGCTGGCCGGATAATTTTCCGCTGAAGGCTAATTTAGAGAGAGATCTTGGCTTGCCTGTCATCCTTGATAATGACGCAAACTGTGCAGCCCTTGGTGAGATGTGGAAGGGTGCAGGTGAAGGTTATAAGAATCTTGTTTGCGTCACATTAGGCACTGGAGTTGGCGGCGGTATTATCGTTGATGGAAAGATTGTTCAAGGGGCCAAGGGAGCTGCTGGTGAAATCGGCCACATTACTTCCATCATCGAAAATGGTGCACCTTGCAACTGTGGAAAAACAGGCTGTCTTGAAACGATCTCGTCTGCAACAGGAATTGTTCGGATTGCCAGAGAGCGATTGAATGAAAATCCTGATAGCAGTCTGCACCAAATCCTAACAAATAACGGTACAATCTCTGCAAAGGATGTATTTGATCAAGCAAATGCCGGAGATGAACTTGCAAATGAGGTAGTTTCCTTTGTAGCTTCACATCTAGGTTTAGCCCTTGCTAATATTGCAAACACATTAAATCCGGAGAGAATTGTGCTTGGCGGCGGAGTGTCAAAAGCAGGAGATATTTTATTAAAGCCTGTTAACGAGTACTTCCAGAAATATTCTTTCAAAGCTGTTGCCCAGTCAACACTTATCGATGTAGCTACATTGGGGAATACTGCAGGTGTCATCGGCGCAGCATGGCTTGCAAATAAATAATATTATTTTGATCTGTTCATATGAACAGATCTTTTTTATGTTACAGTTGGTATAAATTAGGTGTTGTTAGGAAGCGGATGTTTCATGAAGATGAATCGTTTTCTCCTTTTCATCATAAATATAGAGTGATGAAAGGAGTGTATATTTATGGAGGTTATAGCAAGAAACGGTGACACTCTATCGTACTACAGCAGATTGTTTATGATCCCGCTCCAGCTTCTTGCTGACAGCAATCAGCAAAGTGCTAAGGATGCTCTTAAAAAAGGCGATTGCATTCATATTCCAGGCTTTCAAGCAGAAACACTTCAACTGAAGACGGGCGATGCTTTATGGAAAATAGCCGGAAGCAGAAATATCTCTGTCGACTGTCTTCTTTTACTGAATCAAAACAAGAATATAAATGAGCTCCAAACAGGGGATGAAATGATTGCTCCGAAACGAATTATGGAAAGATTAGTGAATGCACGCAAAAAATATGATTCTCAGTCATTGCAAAATGATCTGGAAATTCTAAAAGAAAATTATCCTTTTATTCAAATTAATACATTGGGAAAAAGTGTTCTTGGCAATGAAATTCAAGAAATTCGAATCGGCCGCGGCAGCAAAAAAGTACATATGAACGGAAGCTTTCATGCTAATGAATGGATTACAAGTGCAATCCTGATGTCGTATGTAAATGATTTTCTGCTGGCCATTACAAATGGCGGAAAGATAAACAATATTGACACATTGCCTATTTATAGAAATGTAGACCTATCTCTTGTGCCAATGGTAAATCCTGATGGCGTGGATTTAGTGCTGAATGGACCTCCAGAGCATATGCGGTCGAAAGTGATTGCTATTAATGAAGGCAGCACAGATTTTACAGGCTGGAAGGCGAATATAAATGGTGTTGATTTAAATAATCAATTTCCTGCATTTTGGGAGATTGAGAAAGAGAGGAAGGAGCCAAAAACCCCTGCTCCTCGTGATTATCCTGGAGATGCACCACTTACAGAGCCAGAAGCAGTAATAATGGCACAGCTTGCAAACCAGGAGAAATTCAACAGAATGATAGCATTCCATACTCAAGGCAAGGAATTTTATTGGGGGTATGAAAATTTTGAACCATCTGAATCAGCACTAATTGCAAACGAGTTTTCCCGATTAAGCGGATATAAAGCGGTTCAAAATGTTGACAGCCATGCCGGCTATAAAGATTGGTTTATTCAGGAATTTAGACAGCCAGGTTTTACTCTCGAGTTGGGGAAAGGAATAAATCCTCTGCCATTATCACAGTTTGATGATATTTACAAAGATGTTTTAGGAATATTTGTGGCATCGTTATATTTGTAAAAAATAATGTTCAAGAAAATTAATGGTTTAGCCGATTTAATTCGGCTTTTTTATGTTAATATTCAATATAGTAAACACCAAAAAACATAATAAAAGGGTGTGAAAAGGATGACAGACCTTTCAAAGAGAAATGCGCATGGGTTTTTTCTTCTCTTGCTCATTTTCACACTTGTTTTATCTGGATGCTCCCATAAACAGAAGGAAACAACGAGTAAAGAGGAAGAGAAAGATAATCAAAAAAAAGAGAAAATCCAAGCATTGGCATTGCCGATGGAAGTGGATAATGGGGAATTTGTGGAAGTGTCTGGATGGCTTGATACCCATACAATATGCTATATCACAAGCAAGGGTAACAGCTATTATGTTTATACATTTGATATTTATTCAGGACAGCATAAACTTTTATATACGAGTGATTCTGCTATAACAGCAGTGAAAATAAGCCCTGACTTATCCAAATTGCTCGTATTTACAAATGAAGAGGACTTTCAAGGCAACATAGTGTTAATGAATAAAGAGGGAAAACAGCTATTTTCTAAACAGCTGCAAAGCTATGATGCTGAGTTTGTCTGGAATCCATATGACGAAGATCAAGTGCTTGTTTCCTCTTTTACAAAGGAATGGGCCAGCACCTCCTATCTCTTATCTATAAAGAATGAGAAGCTCCAGGAAGTCGAGCTTGACAATCCGTTTATCGTTTGGGCAGACAAGGAAACAGTCGCCTATTTAGGCTGGAAGGAAGAGACTTCTTTGTCGTCTCCTGTAACAACTAAAAATATAAAAACTGGTGAACAAACAGTAATTAGCGAAAATAACGCCTACTCTATAGGCAGTAATGGCCAAGAGATTTTTACAATTTCCGATGACTCGCAAGATATGCAGATGGCTCAATATACATTCTATGACAAGCTTAATGCCAAAGCTGCTATTTCTCTGCCCCGCTTGTCCAACTACTCGGATTGGCTTATCCCATATAATGATGCAGCAGACGATCAGCTGTTTACATTTTATCCAGAGAGTTCCGGTGATGCGACAAATTATACAGAAGGTTACTCATTTGTCTCCATAGACACGGGTAGTGGAGAAAAGCCTAAAGTGATAAAGGAAGGGTTGGAGAACGAACCAATCAGTATATCACCTGACGGCAAGTGGGCATTGTATGGTTTTTATCTGGAGAAACTGATTAATCTTGAGACAGGGGAAGTTATTCCCCTGTCTTAACTAAATGAAGCAGATGCTTGAGATTCCCAGTAAATTATGACATCATAAAAGAATATGGAAAGCTTTAAGGAGGACTTACAGTGGCAATAGTAGATGTAACAGTTATCCCAATTGGGACGGAGACACCAAGTGTCAGTGCCTATGTGGCAGATATCCAGAAAGTATTAAAAACATACGAAGAAAAAGGGGCAATCAGATTTCAGCTGACGCCGATGAATACGATAATTGAAGGAGAATTACCTGTTTTGTTTGAGGTAATCCAAGCAATGCATGAGGTGCCTTTCTCTAAAGGGCTAGTTCGTGTTGCTACAAATATACGGATAGATGACAGACGGGATGTAAAAAGGAAGATGGAAGAGAAAGTCGACAGAGTGCTTAGCCATCTTAAAGACTAATCATAAAAAGAAAAGTGGTGACATGATGATTCAATATAAGCAGATGCCATTGGGGCCAATTCAGACAAATTGTTATATAATCTGGAATGATAAAAAGGAATGCTTGATTGTAGACCCAGGCGAGAATGGGGGCAAAATTACGAGCACAATCAGCGAAATGGGGCTTCAGCCAATTGCGATTTTGCTGACACATGCTCATTTCGATCATATCGGTGCTGTGGAAACAGTTCGCAATGAATATAACATCCCTGTCTTTATACATAGCAAAGAAGATAAGTGGCTGAGTGATCCAAAGCTAAACGGTAGTTCTGCATTCAGACTGCCAACACCTGTGGTCGCACAGCCTGCAGATCATTTTCTTGACGAAAATCCAGCGATGACTATTGGCGGTTTTACTTTTGCCGTACTGGAGACACCGGGCCATTCCCCTGGCAGTGTTACTTTTTATTTCCCGGAAAGCGGAGTAGCATTTTCAGGAGATGCTTTATTTTATGAAAGCATTGGCAGAACAGATTTGGCAGGAGGTAATCATCGCACCTTGCTTGCAAGCATTCACGATAAACTTCTTACACTGCCAGAGGAAACCGTTATTTTGTCAGGGCATGGCAGAAGTACAACCATTGCCCACGAAATGGATCATAATCCTTATATTAATGGATTTTAATAAATAAGCGGAAAGGGTATCTTTCCGCTTATTTTTACTTAGTTATGTGAGCTGGTTCACATACATACGCCTTATAGGCACATTGTTGGCAGCCTGTAATCATATTTCGCCGCTCTGACAGCAATACATCAGGGAAAACAGCTTCAAACATGCCAATAAAAAACTGCTGGTGCATCATACACACCTTATCCTTATGCTCGTTTGCCGCTTCCTTAAAGGGACAGTTGAAGATTTCAAAATATATGCTTTGTTCGTCGTCATCCCATTCCAATTCTGGTTTTAACCCGGATATGAGGGCAGCTTGCTTTAAAAGGTGCAGCTTATCTTGCTTAGAAAGAGCTCCTGAATTTAGGGGACTGCGGGCAATTTCCTGCTCCATCATCTCTTTACCAAAGGCGAATCCAGTTTCATACAATGCTTTGCTTCCATCTGCTCCGAGCTTTTCTAAAGATTTTAAAAGGATGCTGCTCAGCAGCTGATAGTTGCGGAAAGGAAAACTCAATTGAATAACTTCAGATGAGAGACGGTATAATTTACTTGGCCGGCCGCCTCTGCCGGTTTTTTTCGTCTCAGAATGAAGCATACGAACATCTTCAAGTTTGGAAAGATGAAGTCTTGCGACATTTGGGTGGATGGAGAATTGATCAGCAATCTCCTGAACAGTTACATCGCGGTGGCGGTTTGTTATATATTGATAAATATAAAACCGAGTTGGGTCGGATAATACATTAGTGATTTTTAGTGTCTGTTCCATAAGTTCTTACCTCCGTTTTTTCAGTATTTTTGTTCATTATAATATAGCAATCCACCATAACCACGGTAAGAACTATTTGTTTAGAAAATGTTCACATCTTTTCGACAGGAAAATTCACAAAATATACATTTTTACAGCATAATCACGATTTTCATATTGTTAACTTAGTTAAAACATGATGAATACAGAAAAAAAGCGTGAAAAGGGGATGCTTTTCACGCTAAAACTGGGCTAGCTGGATTCGAACCAACGAGTGACGGAGTCAAAGTCCGTTGCCTTACCGCTTGGCTATAGCCCAAAAATATAATCTTATAATATTATTATGGATATTTATAACTCAAAATATACACTTTTTAATTAATAAACATATGCAGACCCGATAATGATCAAAAGGATAAACAACACAACAAGCAATGCAAAACCGCCGCCAAATTCAAAACCTGCTTCTCCCATTTGTGAGCACCTCCAACTTTAAACATAATGTATCGTATGCCCTTACAGGATAATTGTTTTTTAAATAGGCTTATCTCCCTTCAAAATGGACAGCAGCCCAAGCAAGACTGCTGTTCAACTCAAAGGTCTGCCTTATTATTTATCCTCTTTTTTAATTTTTACATGATCAGGCCGCTTTGGATATGTTGCTTTTCCTGCATCCGGCCCAGTAAGTGTATTCCGCTTATCAAGAACTCTTCCTGAAAATTCAACTGGATCTCTTCTTTCCACAAGTACCACCCCCTTTTCTTAGAATGGTCAGCTAGCAGAAAGGTAATGCATATATTGCTTGAAAAAAAGCTAGAAGAATTGACGAATAATAGAGGGAATAAAAAAAGTCTGTCGAAATATAGAATGAACCAAAAAGAAAGGATGTGCAGACTTTTGATTTCTATTGAAGCTTTAGCGAACCGTATTATTCGGGAAGCTGTAGAAGCGAATGCCACAGATATTCACATTGTTCCGAAAGGAAAAGAATCGCATTTGCAATTTCGTATTTCCCACTCTTTATACCCCAGAATGACACTCCCTGTGAATCAATGCGACAGACTTATTTCCCATTTTAAGTTTACCGCCTCTATGGATATTGGCGAAAGGCGGCGCCCGCAAAACGGTGCTATCCGTACAAGTGCAAACGGGGAAAACATCAGCCTCCGACTGTCCACCTTGCCTGCAAGTCCCCATGAAAGCCTCGTCATCCGTCTGCTGCCAGACAAGAATAGTATACCGCTCACCCGTATATCTCTTTTCCCAAACACCACTAAAAAGCTTCTGTCACTGCTTAAACATGCCCATGGGCTTGTTATTTTCACAGGGCCGACTGGGTCAGGCAAAACAACAACCCTTTATTCTCTTCTCAGCAGCAGCTCCTATCTGTACAAACGAAAAATCATTAGTCTCGAGGACCCAGTTGAAAAGCCGCAGGATAACGTGCTTCAAGTGCAGGTTAATGAAAAAGCAGGCATTACGTATTCAGCGGGGCTAAAGGCAATATTGCGCCATGATCCAGATGTAATTATGGTTGGCGAAATAAGGGATGCAGAAACAGCTCGAATTGCTGTCAGAGCCTCGTTAACAGGGCATCTAGTGCTTGCGACGATGCACACAAGAGATGCGAAAGGGGCAATCTATCGACTCATGGAATTCGGCATCAGCAAGTGTGAGGTGCAGCAAACTTTAATTGCTGTTACAGCGCAAAGGCTTGTCGAGCTTGTTTGTCCTTTTTGCGGTCCTGTTTGTCTGCCCTTTTGCTTTCAGCTTCAAAACCGCATAAACAGAGCCAGTGTTTTTGAAATAATGACAGGGAGGACCATTCAGTCCATTCTCGCTGAAACCTTTGCTGAAAAGCTTAATCCTCGTCCTGATTTAAGAGAGGCTATTAATAAAGGAGTTGCCCTGGGATTTGTAAAGGAGACAGAGTATGGTCGCTGGATTTATGAAGATTAATAAAGACAGCTGGAGCTTACAGGAGCAATCGATGTTTTTGAAAGTTATCGGAGAGCTGCTGACACAAGGATATTCCCTTTCCGAAGGGGTTCGCTCAAGTGTTTACTATTTGCCTGCCAACAAAAAAGAGGATATTATGTCTGTGCTCGGATCTTTAAAAGGGGGAAACTCCTTTTGCGATAACCTGGCAAGACTTAAATTTAATCAGCAGACGATCAGTTATGTATATTTTGCAGAAAAGCATGGCGGCTTTGCAGGTGCGTTTATGGATGCGAGCACTATTATGGAAAACCGGCTGCGAACAATTCAGCAATTGCAGAAAATCCTCTATTATCCTCTTTTCCTCATTATTTTTACCCTAGTTTTATTCTATTTTGTCCACCAAGTGCTGCTTCCCCAATTTTCTTCTCTCTTTTTAACAATGAAACTGGAAACAAATCTGTTTATGGTATTCATTATCGGTGCAGGAAAAGCAATGCCTATTCTGATGTTGTCAGCTGTTTGTTTTGCATTGACTTTAGTGTTTTATTATTTCAAGTTCTTTCGGAAGAAAGATGCACTCGAAAAACTGCGCCTGTTTACAGCCATTCCAATTGCGGGCAAATGTTTTTCCCTTTATTACACCCATGTGTTTTCTCTGCAGCTTAGTCACCTGTTAGCGGGCGGTTTTTCTATTTACGAAGCATTAACATTTTTTCAAAATAATAATCAGCATGCCTATTTTTCTTTGGCTGGAAAGAAGGTCATCGAACAACTGAAGAAAGGGGAAAGAATGGAGCATGCATTTGTTGTGCTAACCTTTATGGAGAAGGAGTTTTGCCGAATATTACAGCATGGACAAGAGAACGGCAAGCTTGACCGGGAGCTTCTCTTTCTCAGCCGTTTCTGTATGGAAAACCTTCAAGACAGGGTTGCTGGACTTTTAAAGAAAATTCAGCCAATCATTTATGGTTTTATTGGCATCCTAGTTATTTCCATCTATCTTGCTGTGCTGCTGCCAATGTTCGAATTATTAAATGGATTATGAAAGGAGAAAAGATGAAAAACGAAAGCGGATTTACGCTAATAGAAATGATGATAGTCCTTTTAATCATCTCGATATTATTGATTATCACACTGCCTAATATTACGAAGCATAACTCAAAAATCAATTCGACTGGCTGTGAGGCCTTTGTGAAAATGGTTGAAGCAGAGGTGCAGGCCTATTATATGGATAAAAACAGTTATCCGCAAAGCATGAATGCCTTGGTGGATGAGGGTTATTTAAAGGAAGGGCAGACGACTTGTCCGAATGGAAAAGAGCTGTCCATCGAGAATGGTGAAGTAGAAGTGCAGAGATGAAAATAAATTCTCAAAGCGGCTTTACTTTGCTGGAAATGCTTGCTGTTCTATCTATAGTACTTGTCCTCCTCGCAGTTACTCCTATTTTATTAAAGCCTCAATCTGAATTGCTTCAGGAAAGAACCTTCTTTACTCAATTGCAAACAGACCTGTTCTACGCACAAAACTATGCGTTAGCTCACCAGAAAACTGTTTACGTCCAAATTAACCCGGCCGATAAAAGATACTATATTCGCGGAGATTTGAAAACAGGGAGAATTGTAGACAGGATTTATCATGACAGCATTAAGATAAACGAGGATGCTGTTCCCATTTATTTTACGATAACACCAAGCGGCAATGTTTCTAAATTTGCGTCCTATCGGATTAGTATTGGCAGCAAGAAATACCTTTTTACCATTCAAATTGGGAGAGGGAGGTTTTATGTTAAAAAACAATAGGGGATTTCTCCTTCCTGAGTTTTTTCTGGCTATTGGTACATGGCTAATTATTGCCTGCTTTTTTATACCTGCATACATTCATTTGCTTCAGCAAATGAAAGCAATCGAACAGGATTTAACAGCACACCAGCTATTATATGAATGCTTGTTGAAATGGAGGGCTGAGGAGTCTGTCCGCCCCTTAACGCAGACAATCGAGAAGGAAAATATCGTTTATAAGATCAGCTGGAAAGACGGAAAGGAGGCGTGTATTGAATATGTGGATGTATTTAAAAAAACACAGGCAATCTGTGAAGATAGTTAAAGGGGAGAAAGGATTTCTGCTAACAGAAATGCTTGTTGCCTTGTCTTTGTTTTTAGTATTTTGTGCTTTTTTTCCCTTCGCTATCAAATTAACAACAGATGGAGCAATCATTTCCAGCAGTCTTCGCAGTCTTGAATGGGATGTGTTTTTGCATCAGTTAAAAAAAGAGGTGCGATTAGCTGAATCTGTCCGCGTAACAGAGCAAAAGCTCCATCTAACTGTTGAGGAAGAGAATATCCACTATGAGTTATATGGAAATAAAATCAGAAGAAGAGTTAATGGAACAGGACATGAAGTATGCCTGCAGGAAGTAAAGGCAGTTAAATTTGAAGCAATCCAAAATGGTGTCATGATAGCTGTGACAGACAGCCTTCAGATTAAACGGGAGGCTGCTGTCTACTCTTTTCTACGGCTGGCAGAGGAAAGCCCATTATGATTAAGACAGAAAATGGCTTTATATATCCTGTTACCTTATCTGTTTATCTGCTAGTGATCTGTTTTTTTCTAGTCATAACAGGTATCTATATCAATGAGAAAAGAATTTACAACGACTCGAAGCTGCTTCTTATTCAAGAATATTATTTTATGAGTACAGTAAAGCAATTGGAGGAAGAGCTAAGGGCAGATCGACATATGTTAACGGGAGAGTTTCATTATCGAACAGGAGAGGTTGCTTATACAGTTGAGCAAGTATCGGACGATGTATTAAAGGTGGAATACCGTTTGTTTGCAGACAAAATGGAACCAATGAAAGCCTACAGCTATTTTGACAGGGGAGAAAACCGCATGACAAAGTGGGTAGAGGTTAAATAAAAAGGTATAGAGTAAAGATAGGTTGGTTAAACTAATCGGTAAAAAGATTAAGGTGAGTTATGAAAACAAATGATTATGTAAAATATTTAACGCAGACATTTGTACAGTACATGGACCAACCGAAAGAGGAACGTCAAAAAATAAAGGCGGCAAAGCGTGGGGAAAAAGAGCCGTTTATGCTGAGATGGTTTGGAATACTTCCGTATGTGTTCGTTTATTTTTTCAGGAAAAAATATTAATAGGCAAAAGGATGAATCCTAAGATGTTTGGGATTCATCCTTTTTATTTATACGGCATCAGAAGCTAAATAAAACAGTCCGCCATTTATGATAGAAACATTGATTTTTGGTTCATATTGTTCTTTTAATGCCAGCCGTTCAATCTCCAAGCTTTCCATCCGGTCTTCTTCTGCGTCTTCATAAAAATGCTCCAGCAGCTTTAAGTCCTTCGACCATCTTCCTTTCGCTTCTTCCGCCCATTGATGATCCTCTTGGAGGATAGTTTGTTTAATTGTGTTCTCAATCCTTATCATCCCGCTTTTAGGCATTATTAACGGTGAAAGTGTGAAGGCATAGTCTGGTATTTTGGCAGAAAGATTAAGCTTATTCACCGTTTGATGAAAGTTATCGACTAGCTGACCGTTAATAAGCTGCAGTCCAATAGAGCGAAACACATCCCTTTTGCGGTCGCATTGGTAAGAAATTTTCACGTTCATAGACAGCCAAGGACGCAGTGGTGTGTGCATATTTTTTTGTCCTGGAATATTCTCATATAAACGAATATATCCAGATAGTCTTTTGGCGCAGGAAAACAATTGATGCAATCTTGGAGACCCAAAATGAATCAGCTCTCCTTTTAAATCCTGTGGTGCTTTATTTGGATCTGTTATTAATGTAAGTCTGGCGGGGTTAGGGACACCGCCAGTTTTTTCTACATAGTGCCAATAAAAGGGGCGGTTCATCAGCTCTTTATCTAAATCAATTGTCAATTGTACAATCATATAGCCCTCATTTTCTTCTATCAGCTCACAATCATTTGCCTGAAAAAACTGTTTAAGAAATTGATGAATTTCTTGCTGCTTCATAGTTGTCACCATCCTTTAGATTTTGCGCAAATTCTATCATACTTGTGAGGTTATCCATCTTAATGCGCATCTCTCCCTCTGAATTTGAATTGGTGAATATATCATCCATATATTCTTCCATATTGCCAAAGTCCAGTTTTGTGAGAATATCGTCCAAATCGCCGATAACTTTTTCAAAAAGATGAATTTTTTCATACAATAATTTAAGAATATGGTCTTCAACAGTATCTCTTATAGCAAAGTTGTAAATCATCACATCCTTTTTCTGACCGAGTCTATGAATCCGGCCAATCCGCTGTTCAAGTCTCATTGGATTCCAAGGAAGATCAAAATTGATGATATGGTTGCAAAATTGCAAGTTAATGCCTTCTCCGCCTGCTTCAGTGGCAATCAACACTTGAGCATGGTTTTGGAACAAGTCACGCATCCAGTCCTTTTTCCCTCTTTTAAATCCGCCTCTAAAAGGAACGGAAGTGATGCCATGCTGCTTTAAGTACCATTGAAGATATAACTGAGTTGCTCTGTATTCTGTAAAGATAATCACCTTATCATCGACATTTTTTATGAGCTCGAGCGCTTTTTCTGCCTTGGAGTTTTTCGTGATTGCCATGATTTTGCTGCCGAGCAGCTGGATTTTATCTTGAAACTCCTGAGTGGGATTTTCGGTTTTTTTCATCATGTTCTGCAATGTATAATACACAGCTTCTCTGCTGCTGCAGGCTTCTCTCTGTAATGTTATCATCGAGAATGGACTTCTTGTGCCCGCTTTCTCATCGTCAGCCTCATAGCCTTTGAGAGATTCAATAGTGTTATAAAGTTCTCTTTCTTCCTCTGTAAAATCAATCGTAACGGCTTCAACAACCCGTTTTGTCCACTCAATTCCCGTATCGCTCCTGCGATTTCGAATCATTACCTTATTAACAAGTTCTTTTAAATGCTCATCATCATTAACAGAGCGTGAATCCTTTTTATATTTTTCGTAAAAGGCGGTTTCACTGCCTAAATGTCCAGGCTTCAATAAGGAAACAAGATTGAAAATTTCACTCACCCTGTTTTGAATAGGGGTTGCTGTCAGTAATAAACAGAATTTCTTTTTAAGATTTTGGACAAATTCATAGTTTTTTGTTTTATTGTTTTTTAATTTATGAGCCTCATCAATGATGACAAGGTCATAGTCCAAATTGTTGATGATACTTCTATGTGGTTCTCTTTTAGCTGTATCAATAGAAGAAACGACAATATCACACTGTTCCCAAACATAGCTTTTCCTTTGCGACACAGCCGGAATGAAAAATTTGCTGTTTAACTCCATTGACCATTGTGTGACAAGGGAGGCAGGAACAAGTATCAGCACTTTTTTTACTAACCCTCGAATCATATATTCCTTTAGAATAAGCCCAGCCTCAATGGTTTTTCCTAACCCGACCTCATCAGCCAGGATTGCTTTCCCGTTCATATCCTCGATTACTTTTTTGGCAACCTCCAACTGATGGGGCAACGGTGTCAAATCAGACAAATGCTTTGGTGCCTGCAAGCCTTCAAATTCAGGAATGATTGTATGCTGTTCTACTTCCAAAGCTAATTGGAACAGCTCCCAATTAGACCATGGACCATCATCATTCATTTTTTTCAGCAATTCTTCCTTCCAGGTTTGGTCGAAGTTGATGTTAATTGTCATATGCTGCCATCCTTTCTGTTATTTACTGGTACGTATGAACGATATAGAACATCTTGAATTATCAAAAAATATTCAAAAATCATAAAAAAGTTATTGCCTTGATATGATTGTAAATGTTAGGATAGTGGTGTAAAAAGTTTTCTGTTTTGTCGTATTTTTGGATATTTTGTCGGTAAAACATGAACGAATTTAGCGTTATTGTATAAAAATAATCGTCTTTACTAAAAAGAACGATTTTTAAGAATTTTTCATAGTTATCTATTAGTATGGCCATATTGAGGCAATCTATCCATTTGAACAGGAGAGCATTGCTAAAAAAACCAATAAAACCTTAGAAGTTTTATTATTTAAATTTTATATATACATAGCGGATGATAAATAGGGGAGAGACTACATTATGTAGCGCCGAAGGAGCAAGCAAATCCTTGTGAATCTCTCAGGCAAAAGAACTCTATTTTGACGCAGCTCTGGAGAGTGCTGAGATTTCAGAAATATTGGAATCAGCTAAAAAGTAAATCTACTTTTTGACAGCCACCAAAGGGGACACCCGATTCATTTCGGTAAACTTTCAGGTGCAAGGACAGAGACCTTTCTTTATCCAAAGGATATTAGGGGAGGTTCTGTCCTTTTTTGCGTGCTTTTACAGTCCCCCCTAAGATAGGATAAACGTAAAATCCGGTTAAGCAGTGGATCTTATCATGCAATAGGAAGATAAATAGTGGAATGGGGATGAGAGGATGAATGAATTAAAACAGACCCCTTTGTATGAACTGTACAAGGAGTATGGAGGCAAAACGATTGATTTCGGCGGATGGGATTTGCCTGTTCAGTTTTCCAGTATTAAAGAAGAGCATGAAGCAGTTCGCACAAAAGCTGGATTATTCGATGTTTCTCATATGGGAGAGATTGAGGTAAAAGGTAAAAACAGCTTAGATTATCTGCAAAAAATGCTGACAAACGATGTCTCTAAAATCCAAATCGGCAAAGCGCAATATTCAGCGATGTGCTATGAAAACGGCGGAACAGTCGATGATCTTCTCACATACAAGCTTGGCGAAAACCACTATTTGCTCGTGGTTAATGCATCCAATATCGATAAGGACTTCGCATGGCTTGCAAGCCATGTAGAGGGAGAAGTAGAGCTGTCAAATCTATCAAGCGATTATGCTCAATTGGCTCTGCAAGGCCCGTTGGCAGAAGAGACGCTTAAGAAAATCAGCAGCGCTAATATAGCTGAACTCGGTTATTTTCAATTTCAGCATACAACTGTCAGCGGCAAGGAGGTACTGTTGTCAAGAACAGGCTATACAGGCGAGGATGGTTTTGAACTATACTGCAACAAAGAGGATGCTGCCCATCTGTGGAGAGAGATTTTAGATGCTGGGAAGGATTCCGGTGTTATTCCATGCGGTCTAGGTTCAAGAGATACGCTTCGCTTTGAAGCGACTTTAGCTTTATACGGCCAGGAGCTTAGCAAGGATATTTCTCCATTGGAAGCAGGGATTGGATTTGCCGTAAAGCTGAATAAAGAAGCTGACTTTATCGGCAAAGCTGCCTTGAAAGAACAGAAAGAATCTGGATTGCAAAGAAAGCTTGTTGGGATTGAAATGATAGATAGAGGGATTCCACGACATGGCTACAAAGTCTATGCAAACGGTGCTGCTATCGGTGAAGTAACAACAGGAACACAATCACCGACATTAAAGAAAAACATCGGTCTTGCGCTGATTTCCAGCAATTATGCAGAAGTCGGTAAGGAAGTGGAAGTGGAAATAAGAGGGAAGCTTGTAAAAGCACAAGTGACAGCTACTCCATTTTATAAAAGGAACAAGTGACAATGACAGGAGGAATAAGAATGAAACACCGCTATTTGCCAATGACTGAAGAAGACAGAAATGCCATGCTTAAAGCAATTGGGGCAGATTCTGTTGATGAGCTGTTTTCTGATATCCCTGAAAGTGTACGGTTTAAAGGGGAATACAATATTAAAAATGCGAAAAGCGAATCTGCACTATTAAAGGAACTAAGCAAGCTGGCTTCAAAAAATGCAGACAGCAAGTCAAATGTCTCCTTTTTAGGTGCAGGAGTTTACGATCATTATGCTCCTGTTATTGTCGATCATGTTATTTCAAGATCGGAATTTTACACAGCATATACGCCGTATCAGCCAGAAATTTCCCAAGGGGAATTACAGGCAATCTTTGAGTTCCAGACAATGATTTGTGAGTTGACAGGCATGGATGTTGCCAATTCCTCCATGTATGATGGTGCAACTTCACTTGCAGAAGCTGGAATGCTCAGCGCCGGTGCAACAAAAAGAAAGAAAATTCTCCTGTCAAGCTGTGTTCATCCTGAAGCAAAAGAAGTCGTAAAAACTTATGCAAAAGGCCAGTATATTGAAGTGATTGAAGTGCCGCATAAGGATGGAATTACAGATGTGGAAGTGCTGAAAACTCATATGGGTGATGATGTAGCAGCAGTTATGATTCAATATCCTAACTTCTTTGGCAGAATCGAGCCTTTGAAGGAGCTCGAAGAAGTCATCCATGCCAATAAAGCAATGTTTGTTGTATCAAGCAATCCGCTAGCTCTTGGAGCATTAACACCACCTGGAGCGTTTAAGGCAGACATCGTCGTTGGTGATGCGCAGCCTTTTGGAATCCCACAAGCATTCGGCGGACCGCACTGTGGATATTTCGCTGTTACTTCTAAATTGATGAGAAAGGTGCCAGGAAGACTTGTCGGACAAACGGTTGATGAGAACGGAGCTGTCGGTTTTGTTTTGACACTTCAGGCTCGTGAGCAGCATATTCGCCGTGATAAAGCGACGTCCAATATATGCTCCAACCAGGCGCTGAATGCTTTAGCTGCGTCTGTGGCAATGACTGCACTTGGAAAACTTGGGGTTAAGGAGATGGCATTGGCCAACATTCAAAAAGCTCATTATGCAAAGATGAAATTGAAGGCAGCTGGCTTTGAGATTCGCTTTGAGGGACCTTCTTTTAATGAATTTGTAGTAGATTGCAAGTCTCCGGTTGCTGCTATTAACAGAGCATTGCTGAAAAAAGATATAATTGGCGGTTATGACCTCGGCAGGGACTATGAGGGAATGGATCATTGCATGCTGGTTGCTGTAACAGAGCTGCGTACAAAAGAAGAAATCGACGAATTTGTCAAGGAATTGGAGGATTATCATGGATAAACATCAACCCCTCATTTTTGAAAACAGCACACCCGGGCGAATCGGTTACAGCCTGCCAGAAATGGATATCCCAGAACTAGACGTAAACGAGCTGATTCCAGCAGAGTATATTCGCACGGCACCGCCAGAACTTCCAGAGGTTTCAGAGCTGGATATTATGCGTCATTACACCGCTCTTTCTAAACGAAATCATGGGCTTGATTCCGGATTCTATCCACTAGGTTCATGCACGATGAAGTATAATCCGAAAATCAATGAAAATGTAGCAAGGTTCAGCGGATTTGCTCATATCCATCCATTGCAGGATGAAAGCTCTGTTCAAGGTGCACTGGAGCTGATGTATGATCTCAAGGAGCATTTAATGGAGATTACAGGTATGGATGAAGTGACACTTCAGCCTGCGGCAGGTGCTCATGGAGAATGGACAGGATTAATGATGATTCGTGCATACCATGAAGCAAATGGAGATACATCTCGCACAAAGGTAATCGTCCCAGATTCTGCACACGGAACAAATCCTGCATCTGCGACAGTTGCCGGCTTGGAAACAATCACAGTAAAATCGGATGAAAATGGTCTTGTTGATTTGGAGGATTTGCGGAGAGTGGTCGGTGAGGATACAGCAGCACTTATGCTGACAAATCCAAACACACTAGGGCTATTTGAAGAAAATATTCTCGAAATGGCCAAAATTGTCCATGACGCAGGCGGCAAATTATACTATGACGGGGCAAACTTGAATGCTGTTCTTTCTAAAGCAAGACCTGGCGATATGGGATTTGATGTTGTTCATTTAAATCTTCACAAAACATTTACAGGACCTCATGGCGGCGGCGGACCAGGTTCAGGTCCAGTTGGAGTAAAGTCTGATTTGATTCCATTTCTTCCAAAGCCAGTCATTCAAAAGGTTGGAGAGGAATATGTATTTGACTATGATCGTCCATTATCTATTGGAAGGGTTAAGCCTTTTTACGGGAACTTCGGAATTAATGTCCGTGCATACACATATATCCGCTCCATGGGACCAGACGGCTTAAAAGCAGTTACGGAAAACGCAGTTCTTAATGCGAACTATATGATGAGAAGATTAGCGGAATTTTATGATCTGCCATTTGACAAACACTGTAAGCATGAGTTTGTATTAAGCGGGCGCCGTCAAAAGAAACTCGGTGTTCGTACATTGGATATTGCGAAAAGACTGCTTGATTTCGGCTACCATCCGCCGACAATTTATTTCCCGCTTAATGTAGAGGAATGTATTATGATTGAGCCAACAGAGACAGAATCAAAGGAAACATTGGATCAATTCATTGATGCAATGATTCAAATTGCTAAAGAAGCAGAAGAGACACCAGAGGTTGTTCAGGAAGCACCGCATACCACAGTAATCGGACGTCTTGATGAGACGCTTGCTGCGAGAAAGCCAGTTCTTCGCTATCAAAAATAAATAAAGTAGGATTCCCCCCCGTTGTCATAGAAGCAATGGGGGGAATTTATGTACATAAAAAAGGACACTAAAAAGTGTCCTTTCATCATTTTGTTTTTACTTTTCCAGACCATTTTTTAAAGCCGCCTTGCAGCTGTGTAAGCTGTCTGTAGCCTTTACGGTGTAAAAATTGAGCGGCTCTTCCGCTTCTCATCCCGTTTTGGCAATATAAGTAAACAGGCTTGTCCGAACGAATTTCCCCTTTTCTCATTTTTAATTGAGATAGAGGAATGTTTCTTGCCCCAAGTACGTGTCCAGCATTAAATTCATTTGGTTCTCTGACATCAATCAGCTGGGCTTTTCTGTACCCTTGGCGGAACTCCTCTTCTGAAATCGTTTTAACTATCTTGCGTTGATAGAGGTATACGATTATAGAATAGATAGCAAAAATTGCTATCGCAATTAAAAGAGTATATACTGCTTGCAATTCTCATTTCTCCTTTCGAATACATGTTGCTCTACTTCTATTATATAAGTGAAACCTTATTGTAGTAAAGCAATAGTTTACAGGGAATGCTGGCAAGTTTTTTTACAGCTTGTTTCTTTTCAACTATTGATGTTTTTGATAGACTTAATCACGTGCATAATACATATTTTAACGTAAAAGAGGGTTTACTTATGATGAAAGAAACATGGAGATTTATTGATTCTGGCAACTGTTCCCCTTCTTTTAATATGGCATTAGATGAGGCGCTGCTAGATTGGCATTCTGCTGGAGATTTTCCTCCTGTTATTCGCTTTTATGGATGGAATCCGGCAACATTATCTATCGGCTATTTTCAAAGAGTAGAAAAAGAAATTGACATGGACGCTGTAAAGGAATTGAACTTAGGGTTTGTGAGAAGGCCTACAGGGGGAAGAGGCGTGCTTCATGAGCATGAGTTAACATATAGTGTTATTGTGTCTGAGGAGCATCCGGATATGCCGAAAACAGTAACAGAAGCATATCGGGTTATTTCAGAAGGTATTCTGCAAGGCTTCCAGCTTCTCGGCCTTGATGCGTATTTTTCCGTTCCGAAAACAGAAGAGCAAAAAGCTTCACTAAAGAATCCGCGCTCTGCCGTATGCTTTGATGCGCCAAGCTGGTATGAGCTTGTAGTGGAAGGCAGAAAGGTTGCAGGCAGTGCTCAAACTAGACAAAAAGGCGTAATCTTACAGCATGGCTCTATTTTGCTTGATCTTGATGAAGACAAGCTGTTCCGTCTGTTTAAATATTCGAGTGAACGAATTAAAGAGAGGATGCAGGCGGCTTTTAAGGAAAAGGCAGTAGCAATCAATAATTTGACAGACAAGAAAATTACAATTGAGATGGCAAAAAAAGCATTTAAAGAAGGATTTGAGCGAGGTCTCAATATTGACTTGCAGGAATATGAGCTTAACCAACAGCAGCTGGACTATGTAGAAAAGCTCGCTAAAGAAAGATATGAAAACAATGAATGGAACTTTAAAAGATAAAAACAAGCTAAACGGCTTATATCGATTGAGGATGGGGATAATTCCCTGTCCTCTTTTTTTTGTTTTGGCAAACATTAAACATATAGCCATAATAAATTACGAAAGGGCGAAATTTTACTATGAAGCCGTTTGTTCCCCAATTAGTTTATATAGAACCGAAAGCATTAGAATACCAGTTAGGAAGAGAACTAAAGGAAAAATTTGAAAAGATGGGTCTTGAAATAAGAGAAACGACCTCGCATAACCAGGTGAGAGGCATTCCAGGTGAAACAGAGCTTCAGCAGTACAGAAATGCTAAATCTACTCTTGTTGTCGGCATCAGAAAAACATTAAAGTTTGATACGTCAAAACCATCAGCAGAATATGCCATTCCGCTTGCGACTGGCTGTATGGGGCATTGTCATTATTGTTATTTGCAGACGACGCTTGGAAGCAAACCGTATATACGGACATATGTCAATCTGGAGGAAATATTTGATCAAGCGCAAAAATACATGGACGAACGAGGCGACCAAATTACAAGATTTGAGGCTGCATGTACATCAGATATTGTAGGACTTGATCATTTAACGCATTCTTTGAAAAAAACAATTGAATATTTCGGACAGCAAGACAGAGGCCGTCTGCGTTTCGTAACAAAATATCACCATGTCGACCATTTGCTTGATGCAGAGCATAACGGCAGAACAAGATTCCGGTTCAGTGTGAATTCCCGTTATGTAATAAAAAATTTCGAGCCTGGGACTTCTACCTTTGATGAACGGCTAGAGGCTGCCAGAAAGGTAGCTAATGCAGGCTATCCACTTGGCTTTATTGTCGCGCCTATTTATTTGCATGAAGATTGGAAGGAAGGCTATTACGAGCTGTTTGAAAGGTTGTCCGAAAGTCTGCAGGGCGTCAATCTCTCTAATCTGACATTCGAGCTTATTCAGCATCGCTTCACAAAGCCAGCTAAAAGAGTCATTGCAAAAAGATACCCGAAAACTAAGCTTGAGATGGATGAGGAAAAAAGAAAATATAAATGGGGCAGATACGGCATAGGAAAGTATGTTTATCAAAACGATGAAGCAAAAGATATGGAGGATACAATCAGAGGCTATGTATCTCAGTTCTTTCCTGAAGCAGAAGTTGCTTACTTCACATAAAGATGATGCGCATAACAAGAGTTATGCGCATTTGTCATTATATTAATAATAATATCCTCCGTAAGGGTAGCCGAAGCCGCCATAAGGATAACCGTATCCTCCATAAAGGGCAGGGCCAAGCAGAGCTCCTGTCGCAAGTCCGCCTAAAACACCAAGACCAAATCCTGCTCCTCCAAATCCAGGTCTTCCATAACCAAATCCAGGTCTGCCAAATCCATAAGGTCTGCGAACATCGTGATGCTTCATGATGAAATACCTCCATTTTTTTTATCTATACGCTTTTATTTTATGTGCAGCAACCTATAAAAGATTGGATGAATGTCCCAGCATGTAAATAAATCAATAGGGAATTGTGGATTTACGTAAATAAATGGCTTGCCTGCTGTACTATTTTTCTGTTTTCGATATTAAAGTGTAACAATGCTGCAATAAAAGGGGAGAAGGCATTATGCACATAGATGGAGTGTTTTCAGGCGGTGGCATAAAGGGTCTTGCCTTGATCGGGGCATGTGAAGTGCTGGAAGAAAAGGGATTTGAGTTTGTTAGAGTGGCAGGGACAAGTGCTGGTTCTATTATTGCCGCGTTTGTTGCTGCGAAGTATACGAGTAAAGACATTGCGAAAATGCTGGAAGAACTCGACTTGTCCACACTTCTCGATGAACGCAAGCTTCTCGTTCCATTTCCATTTGCGAAATGGCTGTTTCTTTATTGGCGACTTGGCTTATATAAAGGCAATGCATTAGAAAGGTGGCTGGAGGAGAAGCTTGCTTATAAAGGGATTAGGACATTTGCAGATTTGCCTCCAAACTCACTGCGGGTGATTGCATCTGATATTACAAATGGTGTGATGGTTGTTCTTCCAGATGACTTGCCTAAGTATGGAATTGATCCAGGCAGTTTCTCTGTTGCAAAGGCCATTAGAATGAGCTGCAGTCTTCCTTTCTTTTTTGAACCAGCAACCCTTGGAACAAAACAAAATAAAAGCATTATTGTAGATGGTGGCGTTCTCAGCAATTTTCCGATGTGGCTTTTTGATAAAGAAAATGTAAAAAAAATCAGACCGGTTATTGGGCTAAAGCTAAGTCATAAACAGTCAGAGCATCCAAAACATATGATAAAAAACGCTTTTCATTTGTTTGGTGCAATGTTTGAGACAATGAAAGATGCTCATGATTCCAGGTATATTTCGCGCAAGCATGAAAAGAATATCATATTCATTCCCTCTGAAGGAGTTATGTCTACTGAATTCACCTTAACGAAAGAAAAACAAGTTGAAATAATTCAGATGGGCCGAGACTATGCCAATAAATTCCTACGCTCATGGACTTATTAATAAAAAAAGTCGAACCTGCCTTTAGGATAAGTTCGACTTTTTTTACATAGAACAAAAATATTTATAAATGGCAAAAAGGAGGCAGGGAATTTGCCTTCTTTAAAAACAGGTCAAAAAGTTGCCCGATTTTTCTTTTTGCTTTTTTTTCCTTCAATGACAGTCAAGTGTGCACTGCTCGCGCTTCTCTTCTTGCCTTTGAAGGATGCAGGTTTTGCTTGGACGCCTTGCTTTGGCAAGGTTTTCCCTTTTGTATGTTGTCTTTTTTTCGATCTTTTTGCTGCTTTGACAAAAGCCTTCTGCTCTTTTCTTTCAGGGCTAGCTTTGGAAAAACGTCGCACGATAAACCAGATGAGAAGTCCAACAACAACTAAAGAGAGTATGTTTTGCATAAACCCAACAGGATTGGAAACAACAGACGATACCAAACCTATTAAAGCAAGTAAGCAGACGATTCCAATAACAAAAAAAGGAATTCGATTCTTCAAGAAAAAGCCACCTCCCTAAAAGCATGATGAGCATTTTTTACAACTTTTAAACTCGTATTAAAAAAAGTTTATTCACAGCTACGAAAATTGTTGCTTTGGTGAAGCGCTGTACAAAATAATTTTTTTTGGTGTCCTATAATATGCAATATCCCCTAAATATAAGAATATTAATCAGCTGCTAACTAAAATTGTATTTTCTGTTTCTTCTTCTCTGCGCTTTAATTCCTTAAAGGAATAAATGGCTACTTCTACTTGTTCGTCTGTCGGCTCTTTTGTTGTCAAAAGCTGCAGCCAAAGACCTGGCAATCCTAAGTATTTTAAAACCGGGATATTTCTCAATTTATTTGTAAATTGCAGCACCTCAAATGAAATTCCAAGCACGACAGGAATTAAAGCAATTCTGCTTACTATCCGTTCAACAAATGAATCTGTCGGGAACAGCAAATATAGAAAAAGACCAACAAATACGGTAAACAAAATAAAGCTGCTGCCGCATCGATAATGGAGCCTTGATTGAGCTTGAACATTTTCTACGGTTATTTCTTTGCCATTTTCAAAAGCATTGATCACTTTATGCTCCGCACCGTGGTATTGAAAGACCCGCTTTATAAGAGGGGTTAAGGAAACAAAGTAAATATAGCCAAGCAAAAGCAGCAGTTTAATGAAGCTTTCAAGCAAAATTTGAGCAACATGTCCGCTTATAACAGGCTTGAAAAACTCAGCCAAAAAGGCAGGAACTAACGTGAAGATAAATTTGCCGAACAGAAAGGAAAGTATACCGATTGCTGCTACCCCTAAAATCATTGTCATTTTAGAAGGTTCCTTTTCTTCAATTACATTATCGTCGGCAGGGTCTACGTCATAGCGATCTGTGGAGAAATTTAAATGCTTTGTACCATTTCCGCTTGATTCAATGATGGCTACAATCCCTCTGATAAAGGGGATTTTTTTTAATTTAGCCAGCTTCGGATTATGTTTTCTCGGCAAATGGAAGTAATCAATCGATTGATCTTTACGTCTTATAGCAGTCACATAATGATGTTTTCCGCCAAACATAACACCTTCTACAACTGCCTGTCCTCCGAATACTGGTTTTTGCTTATTTGACATGAATATTTACACCAACCTCAGGTTAAATTAGGGTGGAAAAGCAAATGCGTAATTGTTTTCTCTGTTGGATGTGAGAGGTTGTCTCAAATCACTGTAAAACCCCTAATTACATATTACTAAAAATTTAGAGAAACAACTAGCCTGATGAATTAGGAGCATTTGCAAAAAGGAAGGTATGGAAGAATCTTTTGCAGGAGGCATAGGAAATGAATAATGAAAATGAAAGAGAAGCGGAAAATATCAGCGGAATTTCAAAGGAGCCATCCATGCATTTCATCAGCCTTGTTGTCTGGACAGGATTATTTGGCGGAATTTTTTGGGCGTTCATCGGATTCATCGCTTATTATTTTCATATGACAGAAATAAGGCCGAATGTCATCTTGGAGCCATGGGCATTAGGAAGCTGGAAGACTAGCTGGCTTGGAACCATTATCAGCATTTGTGCTATCGGATTTTTTTCTTTAATGGCTGCTTTCGGCTATTATCTTTTGCTGAGAAGATTCAAGTCCTTCTATATAGGTTTAGGATTTGGCATAATGGTTTTTGGTGTGGTCTTTATTATCTTAAATCCTATTTTTCCGAGTATAAAGCCATTTTTGCAGCTCAGTCTGAATACCATTATTACGTCAGTTTGTCTGTATATGCTGTGGGGGGTATTTGTCGGTTATACGATTTCTTATGAGGAAAGCGAAATACGGACAAAAAAACAAAAAGAAAAGAAGAGTGAGGCGAACATTTCGGGTAGTGAAGGATAATTAATATATGATAGAATGTTCTACATGAGCATTCTTTTTTTATAGCAGGCAAAATTTTTAAATTATTTATCAATGAGTTTGCACATTCGGAAAAAAACGAAACTAGTAATCGGGGAGAGAACCTTAATGGAGAAATTAAAAAAATTACGAGAAGCTTTGGCAGCTGCAGGTGTTGACGGAATTGTAATAGCAAGCAATTTTAACCGCCGTTACATCTCTAACTTTACAGGCTCAGCAGGTGTTGTGTTAATCAGCGGGGAAGAAGCTAAGTTCATTACAGACTTCCGTTATACAGAACAAGCAGCCAGCCAATGTGTTGGTTTTGACATTGTTAAACATACAGGCCCAATTCAAAAGGAAGTGGCAGAACAAGCAGAAAAGCTTGGTATAAAAAAATTAGCTTTTGAACAGGACTATATGACTTTTACAGAATACAGGCTGTATGAAACAACGTTTAAAGGAGAACTTGTACCAGTTTCAGGCATTGTAGAAAAGTTACGCTTGATTAAGAGTAGTGAAGAGATTAAGATATTAAAGGAAGCAGCGGAGATTGCAGATGCCGCTTTTGCCCATATCCTTAAATTTATTACGGTTGGGAAAACAGAATTGGAAGTTTCGAATGAATTAGAGTTTTTTATGAGAAAAGCAGGTGCAGTATCATCATCCTTTGATACAATTGTCGCTTCTGGAACAAGATCTGCATTGCCTCACGGTGTGGCATCAGAAAAAGTGATTGAAGCCGGTGATTTTGTGACAATGGATTTCGGAGCATATTATAAAGGGTATGTTTCTGATATTACGAGAACAATTGCTGTTGGCAAACCAGACGATAAGCTAAAGGAAATATATGATATTGTCCTCCAAGCTCAGCTTAAAGGAATGGAAGGAATCAAGCCGGGTCTTACTGGCATTCAGGCAGATGCGCTGACTCGTGATTACATAAGTGCACATGGGTATGGTGAATATTTTGGCCACTCTACAGGTCATGGAATCGGTTTAGAGGTCCATGAAGGTCCTGGACTATCCTATAAATCGGAAACAGTCCTTGAGCCCGGCATGGTTGTAACAGTTGAACCAGGCATCTATATTCCAGGTCTGGGTGGGGTTCGCATAGAGGATGATACCATCATAACAGATGATCATAATGAAGCTTTAACCCATTCACCAAAAGAATTGATTATTTTATAGGACTTAACAGGAGGATCTTTTATGATTTCAGTAAACGATTTTAAAACAGGTTTAACAATTGAAGTGGATAACGGAATTTGGCGTGTCTTGGATTTCCAACATGTTAAACCAGGAAAAGGCGCTGCATTCGTGCGTTCTAAATTAAAGAACTTACGTACAGGAGCAGTTCAAGAAAAAACATTCAGAGCTGGCGAAAAGGTTGGAAAAGCACAAATCGACAACCGTAAAATGCAATACTTGTATGCAAGCGGCGATCAGCATGTATTCATGGACCAAGAATCATATGATCAAATCGAGCTATCTGCTGATGCGATTGAATATGAATTAAAGTTCTTGAAAGAAAACATGGAAGTTCATATCATGATGTACCAAAGCGAAACACTTGGCGTAGAGCTTCCAAATACAGTTGAGCTTGAAGTGACAGAAACAGAGCCTGGCATTAAAGGGGACACAGCTTCTGGCGGTACAAAGCCTGCAATCTTAGAAACAGGTCTTTCTGTGCAAGTTCCTTTCTTTATTAACCAAGGCGACAGATTGATTATCAATACAGCTGAAGCGAGCTATGTTTCCCGCGCGTAATTAGTTTACGGTTTTTACCATTTGCGTTTCAGGATGGGATGCTGTATTATATAAATATAAACGCTGCGTTGTACGTTATCGTATGAAGTTTCAACCTTTATCGTTAATTAGGGAGTTCTATATTAAAGAAGGATCAGCATGCCTTTATGACATGTTCCTAAAGGACATATGAAGAAATCTTTTGCGAACACCCACCTGGTGGAGCAGGTTTTGAAACTCCATACACCTAAGCGGCAAATGCGGCAAAAAAGAAGAGAACTTTGTTCTCTTCTTTTTTTTTGTATCTGCAGGGACAAAATTAAGAATTACTTGGAATGACAAGCTTTTGACCTACATAGATTTGATTGATGTTTCCGATATTGTTGGCCTCTGCAATGGCTCCGACAGACACGCCATACTTCTGGCTGATTTCAGAAAGCGTATCACCGGCAACAACAGTATAAGATTTAGCAGGCGTGGCAGGAGCGGTAGTTGTTTGCTGGTTTTCCTCCAAGTAAGGAAGGGGATTGACAGCATTGGACTTGGCACTGTTCCATCTGCCTTTGTGAAGTTCAAAATGCAGATGTTGCCCAGTAGATTGCCCTGTACTGCCCATAATGCCAATTGTTTGTCCAGCTTTCACTCGCTCACCGACAGATACTCTTCTGGAACCTGCGCGCAAATGTGCATAAACAGTTTCCCAAATTTGCCCGCCGAGCTGATGGACAATCATAATGCACTCCCCATAGCTTGAAGAAACATAAGAGCGGGAAACAGTTCCGTCAGCAGCAGCTGCAATTGGATTTGTCCCGGATTTCGCAAAGTCTATCCCGAAATGCTTGTTTGATCCAGAGTAGCGAAAAGGATTGCTCACATTGGTAACGGATGTTGGCCGCCTAAACATGGATATCACCTCCATGATAGGATATTCAAAACAGAAAGTAAAAGTTTGGACAAGTATTGTCCATTTTCAAGGAAAAAGGCAGAGCAACTAAAGAAGCTCTGCCTTTTTTCTTATTTACTTAACAAAATCATAGCCTTTTAATTTGGCTATAATTTTTGGAATATCTGTATTTTCAATCACACCATGAAATTCCTCTGCACCTTTGCCAACTGCGAACAAAGCAATCATATTGCCTGTATGACCGCCTGTTGTGCTGCTGAGCTGCTGGGTTGGTCTATCCATTAAGCCGGCGTGAAAATGAGAGGCGATCATTCTCCCGATTTCTCTGCCGACCTTTTGTTCAGGGTAGAGTTTGCCATTGTCCTTTTTAATTTTTTTATTAAAGTCAGCTAATTGTTCCTCTGTTAGCGTGATGTGTGCATATGTTTGGAATACAAAAAGAATGCTTTCTTTCGTGTAGGTGCCCGTTTTTTCGTCTTTTTGTAATTTTTGGGCCATTAATTCAGGACTTATAGAAATGTTCTTCAACCCTTTTATGTCTAACGGCTCTGTCAACGATAAACCCATCGTTTCGTGATCTGCAGCGACAAGTACTAATGTGTCGTTTCTTTTTTGCGCCCACTCCACACAATATTTAACAGCTTCATCAAATTCAACCGTTTCCTTCCAAATGCCAGTTAAATCGGCGGAGTGAGCGGCATGGTCAATTCTTGCACCTTCAATTACTGCAAAAAAGCCTTTATCTCCCTTTGCGAGAGTTTCTAGCGTCTTGTTCGTCATTTCTGATAAAGTAGGTTCTTTGCTTTTTAGTTCTTCCCGATCTTGTTTATAGGAGAGATGTTTGCTGGCAAATAGACCTAATAACTTACTTCCTTTCATTTTGGCAAGCTCCTCATTCGTAGTGGCAATAGAATATCCGAGGTCTTTATATTTTCTTACGAGCGCTTCGTCTTTTCCAAAATACATAGAACCGCCGCCCATAATTACGTCAATCTGATTTTTTAACTGTTGTTTGGCAATTTCCTCTTGATCTGCCCACCTGTCTTTAACACTAGCTGTAAAGCTGGCAGGAGTTGCATCTGTCACACTATTAGTCGTAACAATTCCTGTCTTGCTCCCATTTTCCTTAAAAACATCCAGTATGCTTGGGTGTTCTTTACCGTCTGGGGTGAGACCGATCATTCCGTTGTTTGTTTTTTTGCCAATGGCGATTGCTGTTCCTCCTGCAGCAGAATCGGTCACATTATTGTTGGCAGAATATGTTTTAACTAAAGCTGTGTATGGCAGGGATTGTAAAAACAAACCGCCACTTTTCCCATGCTCAAAAACACTGGCAATCTCCATTTGACCCATTCCCATTCCGTCTCCAATCAGAAGAATCACATTTTTAGGGCCGCCGTTTGCTGGCTCTGCTGAACAAGCAACGCTCCCGGAAATGGTACATATGGCAATCACGATACAAATGCAGCGAATTATTGTGTTTTTCATCGTTTAGTCCCCTTTTATAAGAATTGTTTCTTATATCTTTTGGAATCAATCTTCATTTTAGTCGCCAGTTAAAAGAATAGGCAGGCATATTATGGTTTTTGTTTTCATACATTCTAGTAAGTGGCATAGTAAGCCATCCGTTTTAATGATTTAGGATTGATGGACAACCTTTATAAAGGAGAAAAGCGCTGTGAAAACACTCTATTCATTTTTGCCTAAAAAAATTGCCGATTCTATACTCACACTTACTCCTGCTGAACGAGAGCAACTAGAAGAAATCAGAATCCGTATTGGAAGGCCTTTGGAGGTTTCCTTCCATGACGGCGTACGGTTTATTGATATGGATATGACGCGTGAGGATGCCCTCCAGCTTCTCCATAAACTAAGCCATTATTCGGTTTATACACTAGAAGAAGAGCTTAAGAGAGGTTATATCACTATAGAAGGCGGTCATCGCGTTGGGCTTGCAGGCAAGGTTATCCTCGAAGACAGTGCAGTCAAGGCGATTCGGGATGTCGCTTCCTTTAATATTCGGATTGCAAAGGAAAAAATCGGTGCGGCTGAGCCTTTTGCTCCGTTTTTATATAACGGCTCGCGTTGGATGCATACGATGATTATCGGACCCCCGCAAACTGGAAAAACAACAGTATTACGCGATATTGCCAGAATCATTTCAACAGGGAACAGCAAGGCTGGTATCGGACCGCTAAAGGTCGGGATTGTCGACGAGAGATCGGAAATCGCCGGGTGCATGGATGGAATCCCGCAGATGACCTTCGGGACGAGACTAGATGTGCTTGATTCCTGCCCAAAGGCGGAAGGAATGATGATGATGATCCGCTCGATGAGCCCTGATGTGCTAATCGTTGACGAGGTTGGGCGCAAAGAGGATGGAGAGGCGATTCTGGAAGCGGTGAATGCAGGTATCCAGCTGATGATGTCAACACATGGAACTTCATTTGATGAAATTAAAAACAGACCAACATTAAAGCCGATTATCGAAACAGGAATTTTTGAACGATATATTGAGCTGAGCAGAGCAAACGGTCCAGGGACGGTCAGTGCAATAAAGGATGGACAAGGTAGGGCTCTTGTGCAGGAAATGAAGGTGATGTAATAGATGATGAAAATAGTTGGAGCAATTATTATTCTTGCCTCCACAAGCTTTGGCGGCATGGAACTAGCCAAGACATTTAGCGAGCGGCCGAAGCAGCTAAGACAGCTTAAATCGGCATTGCAGTCATTGGAGGCAGAAATTATGTACGGCCATACACCGTTACATGAAGCAGCACGCCGGTTATCTGAGCAGCTTCAGCAGCCTTTAAGTCATTTCTTTGCGAGCTTTTCCGAAAAGCTGATGACGGAAGATACAACAGTAAAGGATGCTTGGACAACCTGTCTTGATGATATTTGGAAAAGAACAGCGATGAAAAAGCCTGAACTGGAAATCATGAAGCAATTCGGTGAAACACTGGGCAGACATGACAGAATCTCACAGCAAAAACAAATCCTGCTCACATTAACGCATATCGACAGAGAAGAACAAGAGGCAAGAGATATTCAACTGAAATATGAAAAGATGATAAAAAGCTTAGGCGTGCTCTCAGGGTTATTAATTGTCATTTTATTGATGTAGGTTTAGGAGGAGACATACATGGGTTTAGAGGTGGATATTATCTTCAAGATTGCAGGTGTCGGCATCGTAGTCGCCTTTTTGCACACGATACTGGACCAGGTAGGTAAGAAAGAGTATGCACAATGGGTTACATTATTTGGCTTTATCTATATTTTATTCATGGTTGCCAACATCGTAGATGACTTATTTCAAAAAATTAAATCGGTATTCTTATTCCAGGGATAAAGGGGGATACGATCATTGAAATACTTCAAATAGTCGGAGTAGCCTTAATCTCGACATTCTTAGCCCTAATTATAAAAGAGCAAAAACCTAATATCGCCTTTTTGTTAGTTGTATTTGTCGGCTGTGTGATTTTTCTGTTTCTTGTGGATCAAATCGCATCCATCATTGAAATGGTAGAAAGAATTGCCTTGAACGCAAAGGTGAATACCGTTTATGTGGAAACGATTTTAAAAATAATCGGCATCGCCTATATTGCTGAATTTGCCGTGCAAATAACAAAGGATGCTGGTCAAGGTGCGATTGCCTCTAAGATAGAACTTGCCGGAAAAATACTGATTCTCGCCATGGCCGTGCCGATTTTAACTGTTCTTGTAGAAACAATTATTAATATGATTCCTAATTAGTAAGACGCTTTAATCTCGAGGTGGACTGATGAAAACGAAACTAAAAGTTGCGCTACTATTCCTATTCACATTCTTTTTTGTATTTAATCCAGTTGTACAAGCAGCACCTCAAGAAGCTACAGAAGAAGAACCAACTGAGCAAAATGCAGCATTAAGCGCGGAAGAGGTCGTTCAAACTCAAATAGATAGCTTGGACTTATCCGAATTAAAAGGTTTCTGGGAAAGTATCACATCCGAGTATGGAGGGTATTTGCCAGAGATTCAGAAAGGGAGTCTATATGATTTTCTTAAAGGAGAAAAAGATTTTGATTACAGCATGTTTTTCTCTGGATTAGTTAAGTTTATTTTTCATGAAGTTGTCGTGAATGGCAAGCTCCTTGGTTCTCTTATTCTATTAACTGTTTTCAGCATGCTGTTGCAAATGCTCCAAAATTCATTTGAAAAGAGCTCCATCAGCAAGGTTGCTTATGCGATTGTATTTATGGTGATTATCATACTAGCATTGAACAGCTTTCATGTAGCTATAACATATGCCAATGAGGCGATTGGCACGATGACAAGCTTTATCCTTGCTTTGGTTCCGCTCCTGCTGGGATTGATGGCAGCATCTGGAGGAGTAATTTCAGCGGCGTTTTTTCATCCGGTAATTCTGTTTCTTATGAATACAAGCGGTATGCTGATCTCCTATATTGTGCTGCCCTTGCTGTTTTTAGCTACCTTGCTGCATATTGTCAGCAGTTTGTCAGAGCAGTATAAAGTCACACAGCTAGGTAATTTGTTGCGCAATATCTCTATCGGAATTCTTGGGTTATTCCTAACAATATTCTTAGGTGTTATATCTGTTCAAGGGATATCAACTGCTGTTACGGACGGGGTTACATTGCGAACAGCGAAATTTGTGGCAGGCAATTTCATTCCAGTCATTGGCAGAATGTTCACAGACACAGCAGATACAGTTATTAGCGCATCCCTTTTGCTTAAAAACACAGTTGGGATTGCAGGTGTTGCCATTCTGCTGTTAATCGTTGCTTTTCCTGCATTGAAAATTCTAGTGATTTCCATCATTTATAAATTTGCCGCAGCGCTTCTTCAGCCACTTGGCGGAGGTCCTGTCATCAACTGTCTAGATATTATCAGCAAAAGTGTTCTGTATGTATTTGCTGCCTTGGCGATCGTTTCCTTCATGTTCTTTTTAAGTCTTACAGTCATTATCGCTGCAAGCAATGTGACGATGATGATGAAATAAGGTAGGTGAGTGAATATCAGTTATATAACAGAATGGGTCACCAATATAATTCTTTTTGTACTGCTTGCAACAGTCATCGATATGCTGCTGCCGAATTCAACATTTCAGAAATATGCGAAGCTCGTTTGCGGTCTGCTGTTGATCACGGTTATCTTAACACCTGTGTTCAAGCTTGTTTCCGGTGACTTTGAACAAGTGCTCAAAGCAGCTACTATCAATCTTCCAGAAGAAAAAAATATAGAAAATTCGATAGAATCGCAAAAAAAAGAAATACAAGCATCACTTGATGAATATACATTAGAAAAAATGGCTGTCCAACTGAAGGAGGATGCCAACAAGGAGTTGATAGCAGATTACGGTGTCGAAATCGATTCGATTAAACTATCGCTGAATGACCAAACAGAGCAAAGCTTTCCAGAGAATTTAGACAAACTTGTCCTCGTCTTGAAAGAGGCAGACGAAAACAATCAGGGGGCAGTGGAAGCAGTCAGCCCAGTATCTATTGACACACAGCAACCCCTTCTTGCAAGCAGTGACAAGGAACAAGTAGATAATGCAGATATTGTTTCATTTCTATCGGGAAAATGGGATGTACCACAAGATAGCATTGACATCCTAGCTAAAGGAGGGGAATAGTGCAGATATGGGAAAAGACAATGAAAATGACCACGAAAAGGACAAGACGCAAGGCCCGATCACCTTTTTGAAAAAGCTGATGTCTGGCAATAACAACAAGAAGCAAAACAAGGCTCAATACTTGATAATAGTCGTCCTGTTTGGAGCGGGAATCATGCTTTTAAGCAATATGTTCTTTAAAAACGACAACTCCGATGTATCTGCATTCAGCCAGAATGCGGAAAACACGTCCGAGCAGGCTGAAGAAGTTTTCGGACAGAAATCAAGCGGTTCATCTGATATTACTGATTACGAGAAACTATATACAGAAAAAATCAAAGAGGCAGTCAATTCAATGGCTGGCGTGAAAGACGCCGTTGTTTATGTGAACATTGATGGCTCTGAGAAAAAAGTATATGAGAAAAATCAGACAACTTCAAGTCAAACAACTGAAGAGGAAGACCCGCAGGGCGGGAAACGAACTGTGGAGGAAAACTCTTCAGAAGAGACGCTCGTTACTGTACCAAATGGAGATAAACAAGTTCCGATTGTGGTGGAAACAAAGAAGCCGACTATTAGAGGTGTTCTCGTCATCGCAAAAGGAGCTGAAAATATAAAAGTAAAAAGCATGATAGTCGAGGCTGTAACAAGGGCTTTAGATGTCCCAAGCCATCGGGTATCTGTTCAAGCAAAACAAAACTAAGGGGGATTCATAAATGTTATTGAAAAAACAAACTGTATGGTTATTGACAATGTTAAGCTTAGTGGTTGTATTGACTGTGTACTACACAACATCACCAGAACAGACAAATGAATTTGCTGCTACAGAAAGTAAGCAAACAGAAGATACAGCCAAGGAAAATGCAGCTGGAACTGAAAATGCTGAGCAAAGTGCAGAAACAAAAGGAGCAGAGGATGGCAGCTCTGTATCTACAGTCGCTTCAGATGAAGTGTTTGAAGAAATGCGCCTGCAACTTGATGAACAGCGCAGCAAGGAAGAAGAACAGCTGACAGAGACAATTTCAGAGGCGAAAACAGCAGAAGAGAAAAGTGCAGCTCAAGACAAAATTGATGAAATAAGAACACTTTCCGATAATGAAAAAATGGTGGAAACACTGATTAAAGCAGAAAATTATGAGGATGTACTTGTCCGCACTGTTGACGGCAAAGTTAATGTCACTGTAAAAGCAGAAGAGCTTTCTGCAGAAGCTGCAAATGATATTGTTCAGTTAGTAAGAGAAAACTTAAATCAGCCGAACGCATTTGTAGCAGTTACATTCGATCCAAAATAAGAAATTGCCGGCAAAAAGGAAAAGGCGACTTTTCCTTTTTGCTCTTTTTATGTCAAAACAGAAAATATGCTGTGAATAGTTATTTTCAGCAGAAAATGGTATGATAATTCAGCAGAAGGAATAAAAAACTGCAAGAAAAATGATACTGAATGATAGAAGTGGTTGAACTATTAGAAGGTCTTATCGTATGATATTAGTAGCTAGTCATAAAGAAATGTAATTAAAGGAGTGCAAGAATAGCATGTTGAAAATAGAAGAAATTAAGGATTTAATCAACCTAATCAATGATTCAAACATCAGCGACTTTGTATATGAGAACGAAGGAGCAAAGGTAGAAATCAAAAAAAATCGCCCTGAAGTGCAAGCAGTAGCAGCTGTAAGTGCACCAGCACCAGCACCAGTACCTCAAGTTCAAGCAGTTCAGCCTCAAGCTGTGCAAGCTGCTCCAGAAGCTAAGCAAGCAGATGTAGCAGCAGAGAACCTACATAAGGTAACTTCTCCGATGGTAGGGACATTTTATCAATCAGCAACACCAGATGCTGCTGCATATGTTTCAGTTGGAGATAAAGTGTCAAAAGATACAGTAGTATGTATTGTGGAAGCAATGAAGCTATTCAATGAAATCACGGCTGAGGTTGAAGGGGAAATTGTCGAGATTCTTGTTAAAGACGGCGAGCTAGTAGAATATGGTGAACCTTTATTCTTAGTGAAGGCACTGTAAGAAGAGAGGGTTTAACATATGATTAAGAAACTGTTAATCGCAAACAGAGGAGAAATTGCGGTCCGCATTATTAGAGCGTGCCGTGAAATGAATATTGAAACAGTAGCAGTCTACTCAGAAGCAGACAGAGAAGCGCTTCATGTCCAGCTTGCAGACGAAGCTATCTGCATTGGGCCGACTTCTTCAAAGGAAAGCTATCTAAACTTTACAAACATCATCAGTGCAGCAATGCTGACTGGCAGTGATGCCATCCATCCAGGCTACGGATTTTTGGCAGAAAATGCTGACTTTGCGGAGCTTTGCCGTGACTGCAATATCACCTTCGTTGGACCAAGTCCAGAGGCGATCAATAAGATGGGAACAAAAGACATTGCCAGAGAAACAATGCGTGAAGCTGGTGTGCCGATTGTACCAGGCTCACAAGGTATCATTAAAGATTTAGAAGATGGTATCAGCTTAGCAGAGAAAATCGGCTATCCTGTTATTATTAAAGCAACTGCAGGCGGCGGTGGTAAAGGTATCCGTGTTGCCAGAACAAAAGAAGAGCTGATTAGTGGAATCAACATTACTCAGCAGGAAGCTTTGACAGCTTTCGGTAATGCTGGTGTATACTTGGAGAAGTTTATTGAAGACTTCCGCCATGTAGAGCTGCAGGTACTTGCTGATAACTATGGCCATGTTATTCACTTAGGTGAAAGAGACTGCTCTATCCAAAGAAGACTGCAAAAGTTGCTGGAAGAGACGCCTTCTCCTGTTTTGACAGAAGAAATTCGCAATAAAATGGGAGCTGCAGCAGTTAAAGCGGCAGAGGCAGTACAATATTCTGGTGCAGGTACAGTTGAGTTCATTTATGATTATCAAAACGAACAATTCTATTTCATGGAAATGAATACACGTATTCAAGTGGAACATCCGGTTACAGAAATGGTCACAGGTATTGATTTGATAAAAGAGCAAATACTAGTAGCATCTGGAAAACCATTGGCTATTACGCAAAAGGATGTAGAATTTAACGGATGGGCAATCGAATGCCGCATCAATGCTGAAAATCCAGCTAAGAACTTTATGCCTTCTGCCGGGAAAATCAATATGTACCTTCCGCCGGGCGGTTTAGGTGTTCGTGTTGATTCAGCAGCGTATCCTGGTTATACGATCCCGCCGTATTATGACAGCATGATTGCTAAAGTTATTACATATGGCGCAACAAGAGAAGAAGCAATATCACGTATGAAGCGTGCTCTTAGTGAATTCGTCATTGAGGGTGTTCATACGACAATCCCATTTCACTTGAAACTCCTTAATCATGAAAAATTTGAGGAAGGAAACTTCAACACAAAATTTTTAGAGATGTATGATTTGATGAAATCTGAAGATTAAAGGGAGGAACCAATATGAGCGAATCAACTATTTTAGATATGAACCAGGAATTTAACGGCTTAGGAAAAGTTGAAATTGCCCCTGAAGTCATAGAAGTAATCGCTGGAATTGCCGCATCTGAAGTGGAGGGCGTAGCCCAAATGAGAGGAAACTTTGCCTCTGGTGTTGTAGAAAAGCTTGGGAAAAAGCTGCACAACAAAGGAGTTAAGGTAGAACTTGCAGATGAAGGTATCAAGGTGGATGTTTATTGTGTCATGAATTTTGGCGTTTCCATCCCGCAAGTGGCACAGCAAATACAAGATAATATTCGCCAAACACTGATCAATATGACGGCGTTAGTGGCTGAAGAAATAAATATACATGTGGTTGGCGTTCAGTTTGAGAATGCTAAGCAAGATACAGAAACACAGCAAGAGATGTAAAAAAATAAGCTGCTATTAGGATATGCTTAACTTTC
Organism: Niallia sp. MER 6; assembly: GCF_023714395.1. Taxonomy (NCBI): domain Bacteria; kingdom Bacillati; phylum Bacillota; class Bacilli; order Caryophanales; family Bacillaceae; genus Niallia; species Niallia sp. MER 6. The sequence continues at coordinate 385,934 of NZ_JAMAUK010000003.1, forward strand.
TATACATTTAGCGTTCCAAACTATGTGTAGAGAAGTAGCTATCCATGGCAGCTTTTTTCTTTGTCTGATTCATTCGTGAATAGCAGTTTCAAGCTATATATGCTATTATCTTTTTAGCAATGTTTGCAAAAATAGCATGAATGAGATCAAATAGTATAAAAATAAGAGTCCATGACAGGATTTTTTAGAGAAAAACATGACAAGCATGCAAATTACATGCAAGTGTTTAAAGGAGCATAAAGGAAATGAAAAGAAGAACGGCAAGAGAAAAGGCGCTTCAAGCATTATTTCAAATTGACCTGAGCGATATAGACAAAAATGAGGCAATCATCCATGCATTAGACGGAGAAAAGCCGGATGCCTATTTGTCTGCACTGGTGAATGGTGTGCTGGACAACCAGTTATCTATTGACGAGCATATTAAGAAGCACTTGGAAAATTGGACGATTGAAAGAATTGCCAATGTCGACAGAAATCTGCTTCGCATAGCTGTTTATGAACTTGTTTACAATACAGAGGAAGTGCCGCAAAATGTAGTAATTGATGAAGCGGTAGAAATTGCAAAAGCATATGGTGATGATAAATCAAGCAAGTTTGTTAATGGCATCCTTTCTAAAATTAAAAACAGTTTGTAAGGCTTGACTAAAGGGAATAAAAGAGTGCATGCCAAATAGGGCTTACTCGTCATTCGAAAGGGAAAAGCAGGACTTCTGCCATTCCCTTTTATCCTGTATAGGAGCGTTATATAATGGAAAATAGATATTTAACAATACAAGCATTAACAAAATACATAAAAAGAAAATTTGATGCAGATCCCCATTTGCAACATGTCCATGTCAAAGGAGAAATATCCAATTTTAAACAGCATAGCAGCGGGCATATGTACTTTACATTAAAGGATGATAAAGCAAGAATTCTTGCCGTTATGTTTTCAAGAAACGCACAAGGCATGAAATTCAAGCCTGAAAACGGCATGAAGGTACTTGTAAAGGCATCTGTTACCGTATATGAGCAAAGCGGTCAATACCAAATGTATGTGCAAGAAATGAGGCCAGACGGTGTCGGCGACTTGTATTTGGCATATGAACAGCTAAAGAAAAAATTGGAGGCAAGTGGACTGTTTTCTCCTACATATAAACAAGCAATCCCAAAATATCCTGATACAATCGGGATTATCACTTCTCCTACAGGTGCAGCCATCAGAGATATACTCATCACCATCAAAAGGCGTTATCCAATCGCTAAAATCATCATTTTTCCTGCACTAGTTCAAGGAGAGGCAGCAGCACCTTCTATTGTAAAAGCAATTGAAAAAGCTAACAATCTAACGGGCCCATCCATTGATGTATTGATTGTCGGAAGAGGCGGCGGTTCGATTGAGGAGCTTTGGGCATTTAATGAAGAAGCTGTTGCTAATGCTATATTTGCATCGAAAGTTCCGATTATATCTGCTGTAGGGCATGAAACAGACTTCACGATCGCTGACTTTGTTGCAGATTTGAGAGCTCCAACGCCAACTGGAGCAGCCGAAATGGCAGCACCGCATATGGAAGAGCTTATGGAAAGAGTGCTGACCCGTAAGGCAAGGCTCATTCGCGGAATGAAAGAAAGGGTCGACAAGGAAAAGCACAGACTCGGAAAGATGGAAAAATCATATGCCTTTCGTTATCCAAAGTTACTCCTTGACCAAAAGATGGAACAATTGGATAGGCAAAATGAATTATTGCAGCGCAATATTAAAAAGCTGCTTGCATCAAATGAAGAGAAGCAGGAAGTTCTGGCACGCCGCCTTCTCAGACGTCATCCACAAGAGCTGCTGAGTCTTGCAGAAAAGGACCGAATCAGCCTAGAAAAAAACCTTGTTCGAAATATGAGTTTAATATACCAGAACAAAGCACAGATGTTTCATTCCATCATTGGCAAAATGGATGCATTGAGTCCATTGAAAATCATGGAAAGAGGCTATAATCTTGCTTATTCAACTGAAGGGAAATTAATTTCCAGCATAAAACAAGTAACCAAAAATGAAAAAATAGAACTGCGGCTTTCGGATGGAACAGTAAAAGCTCAAGTGACATCTATTAAGGAGTGAATAAATATGTCTAAAATAACCGGCTTATCCTTTGAAGAAGCGATGGAAGAGCTAGAAAAGATTGTGGAAAAGCTTGAGGAAGGCGATGTGCCTCTTGAGGAAGCAATCAATACTTACAAAAGAGGGATGGAACTATCGAAGTTTTGTCATGATAAACTAAAAAATGTGGAAGAACAGCTTGCAGAAGTTGTCCTCGATAATGGACAAAAAGAAGCATTTTCCATAGGCGAGGAGGAATAAGCGCTTGTCCGGACTTTCTTTAGCAGCTTTTACAGAAAAATATAAAAAACTAGTTGAACAGCAATTAAAAGACAGCGTTTCACAACTGGCAGCCCCGGAAGTTATTCTAAATTCCATGCACTATTCTCTTTCTGCCGGCGGCAAGCGCATCCGCCCGTTGCTCACTTTCGCCACAATGGCGGCTTTTGGGAAAGATCCCGAATCTGGACTTATACCCGCTGCGGCAATTGAAATGATACATACATATTCATTGATTCATGATGATCTGCCAAGCATGGATGATGATGATTTGCGAAGAGGTATTCCTACTAACCATAAAGTCTATGGTGAAGCTATTGCCATTCTTGCAGGAGACGCCTTGCTTACATACAGCTTTCAGCTTGTAACAAGCATGAAAGACACTGACGCAGATAAAAAAATTAAAGTGCTGGAAATTATTGCGAAGGCTGCAGGTGCTGAAGGTATGGTCGGCGGTCAAGTCGGCGATATTGAAGGGGAAGGAAAACAGCTTTCTAAACAAGATCTTGAATATATCCATGTCCATAAAACAGGCAAAATGCTCGAGGCAAGTGTCTTAGTCGGCGCTCATCTTGCAGACGCAAAAAGCGAGCAGATTGAGCTTTTAACAGCTTTTGCTTATCACTTAGGTCTAGCCTTCCAAATCAGAGATGATATTTTAGATGTAGAGGGCGATGAAGAACTGATCGGCAAGCCTCTTCGAAGTGATGAAGATAATCATAAGAGTACATATCCCGCTCTCCTGACAATGGACGGGGCAAAAAAAGAGCTCGCTTATCATATTGCTGCCGCTAAGGAAAAGCTCGCCGGTTTATCGCTGGAAACTAAACTGTTGGAGGAAATGACAGATTTAGTCGGTAATCGTAACAGCTAAAAACATGTTTAACTAATAATTGAATTAGGGTATATTTGGGAGAAGACACTTCTTTTTTTAAGGACAAGTTAACCCTGCTACGTAAAGAATATACGTAAATACGACCGTTATCACTTTGTGTTAGCGGTTATTTTTAGGAGCTTTATGTTAAAATAAACATGAATGGTACTTTTTATGTGAAAAAGGTGTTCGGATTTAAGTTTTCTTTTTTAATATATATTTACCACTTAGTAAGAACTATATAGAATTACTTCCTATTAAGGATGTTTGAATGGTATAATACATATTTAATATGTATAGCTAATAATAAAGGTTAGATGATAATAAAGCATACATAATTTTAATTTATTTATAAAAAAGGAAATAAACACGGTTTTTTATATAAGGTTTAAATTGAAGGAAAGAGAGTTGTTAACGATGGATTTATCGTCAATAAAGAATCCAGCCTTTCTCAAAGACCTATCGATCGAAGAACTTGAGAAGTTGAGTGAAGAGGTTCGTCATTTTTTAATAAATAAACTGTCGGATAAGGGCGGACATCTCGGTCCGAATTTAGGTGTAGTCGAGTTGACAATTGCATTGCATAAATGTTTTGATAGCCCGAAAGATAAGTTTATTTGGGATGTAGGACATCAAGCATATGTGCATAAAATCTTGACAGGCAGAGCGAAGGATTTTGATACGCTCAGACAATATAAAGGGTTATCAGGATTTCCAAAAATGAATGAAAGCGAGCATGATGTTTGGGAAACTGGTCACAGCTCTACCTCTTTATCAGCGGCAATGGGTATGGCAGTTGCTCGTGATTTGAAGAAGGAAGACTCTTATGTTGTGCCAATCATTGGTGATGGTGCTTTAACAGGCGGAATGGCGTTAGAAGCTTTAAACCATATTGGCGATGAGAAAACTAATATGATTGTGATTCTTAACGACAATGAAATGAGCATTGCACCAAATGTTGGAGCATTGCATCATGTGCTTGGAAGACTGCGGACAGCCGGTAAATATCAATGGGCGAAAGATGAACTGGAAATGCTCATGAAAAAAATCCCCGCAGTTGGCGGGAAGCTGGCAGCGACAGCAGAAAGAATTAAAGACAGTCTAAAATATCTGCTTGTTTCTGGTGTGTTCTTTGAAGAGCTTGGCTTCACATACCTAGGTCCGGTCGACGGCCATAACTATGAAGATTTAATGGAACATTTGAATTATGCAAAGAAAACGGAAGGCCCGGTCCTTTTGCATGTATTGACGAAAAAAGGCAAAGGCTTTTCACCTGCTGAGAAGGATAAGGTCGGCACATGGCATGGAACAGGTCCATATAAAATTGAGACAGGTGCTCTAGTGAAGCCTGCCAATACTGCCCCAGCATGGAGCAAACTTGTCAGTGATACGGTGCTTAAGCTTGCTAGACAGGATGAAAGAATTGTCGCCATTACGCCTGCCATGCCTGTTGGGTCTAAACTTGAAGCCTTTGCGCAAGAGTTTCCGGACAGAATGCTGGATGTGGGAATTGCAGAACAGCATGCAGTTACACTTGCAGCAGGGCTTGCAACCCAAAACATGAAGCCGTTTTTGGCGATTTATTCTACTTTTCTGCAAAGAGCATATGACCAGATGCTTCACGATGTATGCAGACAAAATCTGAACGTCTTTATTGGTATTGACCGCTCAGGACTTGTAGGTGCAGACGGAGAGACACATCAAGGTGTGTATGACATTTCCTTCCTTCGCCATATGCCGAATTTAGTAATAATGATGCCGAAAGACGAGAACGAAGGTCAGCATATGGTTCATACAGCGCTTAGCTACAATGATGGACCGATTGCAATGAGATTCCCTCGAGGCAACGGGCTTGGTGTTCCGATGGACGAAACATTACAGTCAATTCCAATTGGAACTTGGGAAGTGCTGAGAGAAGGCACAGATGCAGCTATTTTGACATTCGGTACAACAATCGGAATGGCGATGAAAGCTGCTGAAATTCTTGAAAAGCAAGGAACATCTGTTAAAGTCATTAATGCAAGATTTATCAAGCCATTGGATGAGCAGATGCTAAATGAATTGTTCAAACTCCAAATGCCAATATTAACAATAGAAGAAGCAGTATTGCAAGGCGGTTTTGGCAGCTATGTTCTTGAATATGCACAAGGAGCTGGCTTTGGGTCTACTGTTATTGACAGAATGGGAATTCCTGATCAATTTATAGAGCATGGAGATGTTGATTCCTTGTTGGCAGAAATTCACTTAACAACAGAAGAAGCGGTTAAAAGAATTAACTCGATTGCGAGAAAAAAACAAAAAAGGGCTTAGATAATAGATGAAGAAAGAACGCATTGATGTTTTATTAGTCGAGCAAGGATTATTTGAAACGAGAGAAAAAGCAAAGAGAGCCATCATGGCAGGAATTGTGTATTGTGATGAGGAGAGACTGGATAAGCCGGGCGAAAAAATCCCGGCAGAATCCAAGCTTACTGTCAAAGGAAAAACGCTGAAATATGTGAGCCGCGGCGGCTTGAAGCTGGAAAAAGCACTGGAAGTCTTTGATTTAACAGCTCGAGACAAAGTTCTGCTCGATATAGGCGCGTCAACAGGTGGTTTTACAGATTGCGCCTTACAAAATGGTGCGAAAATGTCCTATGCACTTGATGTGGGCTATAACCAGCTTGCCTGGAAGCTTAGACAAGATGAAAGAGTAGTTGTAATGGAGCGCACTAACTTCCGTTATGTTACTCCTGCAGATTTAGAAGGAGAAATGCCGAATTTTGCATCCATCGATGTTTCTTTCATTTCTTTAAAGCTGATTCTTCCTGTGTTGAAAACCTTGCTGGTTTCTGGCAGTGATATTATTGCATTAGTTAAGCCGCAGTTTGAGGCAGGCAGAGAGCAAGTCGGCAAAAAGGGAATTGTCCGCGATAAAAAGGTTCATATGGATGTACTCGAAACGATTATTGAGTTTTCGAAGAAGGAAGGCTATCAAATCAAAAACCTGTCCTTTTCACCGATAACAGGCGGAGATGGGAACATTGAATTCCTTCTCCATTTATATTGGTCTGAAAATCAAGACGGAACAGATGCACAAATCCACATAAAAGAAGTCGTAGATTCTGCACATGAGGAACTGAAAAAAGCAAAGCAGTAAGTTAATAGGGACTCTTCTGAAAGGAATAAGTTCACACTTATTCCTTTTTGGATTGCAAAAGAATACATACAAATTATAGAATAAAGATACAATGAGAATACAAGGATTAAGAAGGTTTTTGTCAAACGATGGCGAAATATAGGAGTATAGACTTTAAAGTCTGCATAATGCAGACAAAAAAATGTACTTAACTAAAAACTTTTTAAATCACCACTCTAAAAAAAGTGGACAAATTGTCCATAAAGGAATGATAGATATGAATAAAGGCCAAAGGCATATAAAAATAAGAGATATTATTGCCAATAATGAAATAGAAACACAGGATGATCTTGTAGATGAGCTGAAGAATGCTGGTTATAATGTGACACAAGCAACTGTTTCAAGAGATATTAAGGAGCTTCATCTTGTAAAGGTGCCGTTGCAGGACGGCCGCTACAAATACAGCTTGCCGGCAGACCAGCGCTTTAATCCGCTGCAGAAACTAAAAAGAACGCTAATGGATGCATTCGTAAAAATTGATTCTGCAGGAAATTTGCTCGTATTGAAATCACTTCCTGGCAATGCACAAGCAATCGGTGCGCTGATCGATAACCTTGATTGGGATGAGATTTTAGGGACCATTTGTGGAGATGACACATGTCTTATTATTTGCCGTACTGCAGAAGACGGACAAACGATTACAGACCGCTTTCTTGATATGTTGTAAAAGAGGTGACATATTTTGCTTAATGAATTATCAATTAAAAATTTTGCCATAATAGAATCCTTATCCGTCTCCTTTCAAAAAGGATTGACCGTTCTAACAGGGGAAACAGGTGCTGGGAAATCCATTATTATTGATGCGATAAATTTGCTTGTAGGCGGCAGGGGTTCTGCTGAATTTGTTCGCCATGGGGAAGAAAAGGCAGAAATAGAAGGGCTTTTTTATATTGAAAATGGCCATCCTTGCTTTCAGAAAATGGAAGAGTTCGGAATAGATATCGAGGAAGGAACCATTATCTTGAGAAGAGATATCTCCGTTTCAGGCAAAAGTGTTTGCCGAATAAACGGAAAGCTTATAACGATATCCACATTGAGGGAAATCGGCTCAAGCCTTATCGATATCCATGGCCAGCATGAGCATCAGGAATTGATGGATGAAACAAAACATCTCATGCTTCTGGATACGTATGCTCATACAGAACTCGCCCCTGTGCTAAAGGAATATGAAGCATTATACCGTTCGTATACTCAAACACAAAAAAAGCTTATGAACTTGACTGAAAATGAACAGCAGATGGCTCATCGTTTGGATTTATTAACCTTTCAGCATCAGGAAATTATTAATGCCAATCTGCAAAAGAATGAAGATGAAGAATTGCTGGAGGAAAGAAAAAAGCTCGGCAATTTTGAGAGAATCTTCGAAAGCATTCAAACAAGCTATACTGCCTTAAAGGGAGAACAAAAGGGGTTAGACTGGCTTGGTGAAGTGATGGGGCATATGGAAGAAGCAGCAAGCCTTGATCCAGAGTATAAAGAGATTGCAGATTCTGTATCTAACAGTTTTTACATACTGGAGGATGTTGCAAGCAGGCTTCGAAACAGTCTTGATTATCTTGAATATGACCCTGAACGGCTCAATAGTATAGAATCCAGACTGAATGAGATAAATTCACTAAAACGTAAATATGGAAAATCCGTTGACGAAATATTGGAATATGCCGCTAAAATTGAAGAGGAGCTCGAAACACTCCAAAATAAAGAAACACATATTGATATGCTTGAAAAAGAATTATTAAGCATCAAAAAGGATTTGTTAGTAGAAGCAAATGAGCTTAGTTCTCTTCGCAAAAAAGCTGCACTCCGATTGACAGAAGACATTCATCAAGAACTGAAACAGCTGTATATGGAAAAGACAGTGTTTGAAGTCAGAATTAATGCGGATGATGATAATGTAACTAAATCTGGTATGGATGATGTGGAGTTTTATATTTCAACAAATCCGGGCGAGCCGCTTAAGCCATTGTCTAAAATTGTTTCAGGCGGTGAATTGTCGAGAATGATGCTTGCATTAAAGAGTATTTTTTCTAAGCATCAAGGCGTGACGTCGATTATCTTTGACGAAGTGGATACAGGTGTCAGCGGTAGAGTTGCACAAGCGATTGCTGAAAAGATATCCAAAGTTGCAGCAGGTTCACAGGTGCTTTGCATATCCCATATGCCGCAAGTGGCCGCCATGGCAGATACCCATCTTTATATTGCTAAAGCCATTCATGATGGAAGAACTTCGACGACTGTCACTCCATTGGCAAAACAAGATAAAGTAAAAGAAATTGCCCGAATGATATCCGGAACAGAAATTACCGATTTGACAAAAAAACATGCAAAAGAGCTGTTAAAATTAGCCCAAAAGGTCAAGAATAATGGATAGAACAAGGAAAACCTCTGTTTAACAGGGGTTTTCTATTTTTACTAAGGAACTTTTGAGTATGCTTTTAGCTATTCAAGTTTTACAAAATTACTATTACTAACCAAAGTGTGCAGGTTTTTTATAGTTTTTACAGTAATAAATGACCGCCATGCAGGCAAACTTATATATAAGCCACAAGTTTGGTGACAAGAAGCGAGGAGAGTGAATGATTTGAAAATGGATTTCCTTAGAAAAATAATTGGTGGAATTCTCCTTGTTTCATTAATATCTTTAAGTTTCAATAAACCCTTTCAACAATATCTTCATATCCCAAAAAGCGTCACTATCTTTGAAGGCCAAAATACAGTGATAAACAGTTCATCGATACCTGCATCAAGCATGATGACAGAGGACAATTCAGTCGTTGCCTTAAGTCAAGATGAAGGGAAGTATTCGCTGCATGGTGAAGAGAATGGTAAAAACGAAATGGTTTTAGAGCTGGCAGGCTTTCCGATAAAAAAAGTTGATGTGAATGTTTTAAAAGACTTTAAAATTATCCCAGGCGGACAATCCATCGGGGTAAAATTAAATACAGTTGGCGTATTAATCGTCGGCCATCATCAGGTGAACACGGAAAATGGCAAAGCTTCCCCTGGTGAAAAGGCTGGCATAAAAGTTGGAGATATGATTACAGAAATCAATGGCAAACAAATCGAAAAAATGGCGGACGTAGCACCATTTGTCCAAAGTGCAGGCGAAACTGGAGATCCGCTTAACTTAACAATAATGAGAGAAAAAGAAAAAATCAAAACAAAATTGGTTCCTTTAAAAGAAAAAGGATCAAGCACATATAAATTGGGGTTATATATTAGAGATTCAGCAGCTGGAATTGGAACGATGACGTTCTATCATCCGCAATCAAAAAAATATGGAGCTTTAGGCCATGTCATTTCTGATATGGATACGAAAAAGCCAATAGTTGTCGATGACGGAGAAATTTTGCGATCGACTGTTACAAGCATAGAAAAAGGGGAAAATGGCAATCCAGGTGAAAAGCTGGCGAGATTTTCTTCCGATAAAGAAGTAATTGGTAATATTACAACAAACAGCCCATTCGGAATTTTTGGTGAACTAAATAGAGGTATCTCCAATGGAGTGATGGATAAAGCAATGCCGATTACCTTATCCGACCAAGTGAAAGAAGGACCGGCACAAATTCTTACTGTTGTTGATAATGACGAAGTGAAATTGTTTGATATAGAAGTGGTCAGCTCTGTGCCGCAGAAATTCCCAGCAACAAAAGGGATGGTTATCAAGGTAACAGACAAGGAGCTTCTGAAGAAAACAGGAGGAATTGTGCAAGGAATGAGCGGCAGCCCTATCATTCAGGACGGTAAGCTTATCGGAGCAGTTACCCATGTTTTTGTTAACGACCCGACTAGTGGATATGGTGTTCATATTGAATGGATGCTGAATGAAGCTGGAATTGACATTTATGAGGAAAACAAGCAGAAGGCTTCCTAAATGAAAAGAAGCGCACCAATTAGGTGCGCTTTTTTTTATAGGTTTGAAAAGATAAATTCAAGCAGCAAACCAATTCCTAGGAACAATCCGAAGAATGTATTTGTTTGGGCTGTTGATTTCATCGCAAGTGGTGTTTCACTGCGGCTGCCTTTAAAGCCTTTGATTGCTTGGATTGGTTTAGCAATACTTAAGAATACAATTAAGAGCCATGGACTGCTTACACCAAATAGGATAATTCCGATAACCCAAATATACGATATGGCAAATAATGCAGCAAGGAGCTGGACAGCTCTTTCAAATCCCATTAAAATCGCAATTGTTTTTCTGCCCCCGAGAGTATCCTCTTCAATATCTCTTATATTGTTAGACAGGTTAATGCAGCCGATTAAAATCGCGATTGGCACAGAAATCAAAATGCTTTGTTCATTAACAAAACCTGTTTGAATATAGAAAGAAATAAGGATGAAAATCGTTCCCATGCAAATGCCAGAAAACAATTCACCAAATGGAGTGTAGGCAATAGGAAGCGGTCCTCCTGTATATAGGTAACCAATTGCCATACCAAGCAGGCCGACAAGAGCAATCCACCAGCTTGTGCTCATACAAATATAAACACCTAAAAGGAGCGAAACAGCATAAAGGCCGACTGCCAAGTTCATAACTGTTTTCGGCTTCATCCCGTGTCTGACAATAGCACCGCCAATCCCAACAGAATCGGCAGTATCCAATCCGCGAATGAAATCATAATATTCATTGAACAAATTCGTAGCTATTTGAATAAACAAACAAGCAAACAGCATCGCCAAAAATAAACCTGGATGAATCTGTTCATATTGTAATGCTAAAACTGTTCCGATAAATACAGGAACAAAAGAAGCAGTTAACGTGTGTGGTCTTGTCAGCTGCCACAATACTTTATGTGTAGGCTGATCGTTCTTTGCAACATTTTCCATAAAAAAAATCCTTTCTGTAAAACCATTCTAAAAAATAATACGATATGCGAAAGTCCATCTTTTATAATAACTTAAATTTCCCGTCAGCAACAAGAGCGTATTCATAAAATCGCCATATTTTTTTAGTTATAAAATACTTATTTTTTTAATGGGGTAAAATTATCAGCTTTAATAACCATTAAAAGCTTTATTCTCACCTTATAAAGGTTGTATAATAAATACATAAAGATTATTCGACAAACACGCACAGAAAGCAGTTAAATGGCGAAAGTGGTCGAAAATAAGAGAATACATGAGAAAAAACGAGTTTTTCTATATTTTTTTATAAAATCAAAGGATTTTTAGTTACTTTGTCGAAATTGTCATTTAGAATAAAAGTAGAAATAGAGAGATATTGGATATTGAGGAGGAAACTATCATTGAAGAAAATACAAGTATGTGTTGTTGATGACAATAGAGAACTTGTTGGATTGCTGGAGGAATACATAAATTCCCAGGAAGATATGGAAGTCGTCGGTGTAGCCCATAACGGTCAGGAGTGTTTGGATCTTCTGGAGGATATACAGCCTGATGTTATGGTATTGGATATAATCATGCCTCATTTAGATGGTTTGGCCGTTCTCGATAGAATGAAGCAATTGAGTATTCCATCCATGCCAAATGTCATTATGCTGACAGCCTTTGGTCAAGAGGATGTCACAAAAAAAGCTGTTGACCTTGGAGCATCTTACTTTATTTTAAAGCCATTCGATATGGATTATTTAGCTAGCCATATCCGCCAGGTGAGCGGCAAATCAAACGGTTTTGTCCGCAAACAAACATCCTCAACATCTTACAGATCACAGCAGCAAGAACAAAAACCAAGAAATCTTGATGCAAGCATCACGAGCATCATCCATGAAATCGGTGTTCCTGCCCATATTAAAGGCTATCTTTATTTAAGGGAAGCTATTTCAATGGTGTATAATGATATTGAATTATTAGGCTCGATTACAAAAGTTCTTTACCCTGATATTGCTAAAAAATATAATACCACTGCGAGCCGTGTAGAGCGGGCAATTCGTCATGCGATTGAAGTGGCGTGGAGCAGAGGCAACATCGATTCCATCTCCACTTTGTTCGGCTACACTGTCAGCATGTCCAAAGCAAAACCAACGAACTCAGAATTTATCGCGATTGTGGCAGATAAGCTGAGATTGGAGCATAAGGCTTCCTAATAAAGATTGTCACTAATCTATTAGGTAAATGAAGAAAAGCACTTCCTATTTATTAATGGGAAGTGCTTTTTTCTGAAATAAAATAGTCAAGTAAGACACAAGAATACTTCTTGTTCTAATAATTCCGCTCATTTTCTAATACTTCAATAATTGCCTCAAGATTATAAATGGTTTGATCGAGCATGTTAAGCAGTTCTTCCTGCTTTTTAGTATCTTTCGTATGTAGGCTTTCTTGCGTTAATGAATTGATGGTTTCGACCTCTTCTAGTGCACCGTCCATTGCGAGCATAGTACTGCTGTATTGGAATCTTTGTTTATCTGTCAGCAAATCTTCTTTTTCCTTATAGATTGTTGGCAAAGTTTCTAAGTCACTAGACAGGATACTTTCTTCATTATTCCTTTTTAACGCAGTTAATTCATCAATCAAGCCATCGATTGTTTTATGGGTCGTGTCAATATAATCCATTTCCTTTATTTCATCAGCATTGCTTTTTTCTTCATCATCTGTAATCTTAAATTCTTCTGATCGCTTTACTTCAAGTGAACATCCTGCCAACAAAAATAAGCTTAAGACAAAAAAAACAGCAATTCTAATCTGCATATTATCTTTATTTCCTCCAGACCATTTAATGAGTATAAGTTATATACGGGTTATGATTCAGAATTGTTTCAAAATCTGAATATGTTCTTTTCGTGCAAGTAAATTTGTAAAAAAATCAGCCGAATATCTTTATGTAAATAAAAAAAGTAAAAAAAGAGACCGTGTTGAAAACCCGGTCTCTGTTCACATCCATTTTTTAGCCCATAATTCCACTGCATCCAATGCTTTGCCGAGTTCATGGCCTTTTTTTGTCAAAGAATATTCCGTTCGTATCGGTCTCTCTGTAATAACATTGCGTATGACGATGCCGTGATGCTCAAGATCCTTAATTCTTTCATTCAGCATGCGTTTGCTGAGATCTGGAATAAAGCTGTGAATTTCACTAAATCGCTTCGGTTCATCCATTAATGCGTGAATAATAAGTCCAGTCCACTTTTTGCTGATGAATTGATACAGCTTCTCCACCTTTTCGCTTAAGTTGCGCGGAGTCTTTTCTTCGCTCATTTCCTTCATCCTCATTTTTTTAGTTATTAATGATAACCAATATATTATAAATAACATAGTTAAATAATTAAAAAAATCAGCCTTACTTACATAATATCATATAAAACGTTTTCAATAAATGGTTTTGTGACAATTGTGTGGCAGTGACCGTTGACGAAGAAAAAATAGGGGAGTAGAATCTGTAACGTAAATTAACCAGTTAACTTTTAGTAACCAAGTTAAAGGAAGAAGGAATAGAAGATGAGCAAAGTTATTTTCTTAGAAAAAGACGGTTCGATTCATACAACATTAAAAGGTAAGGATGTCCTTGCAAATCCATTGCTTAATAAAGGAGTTGCCTTTACAGAAAAAGAAAGAGAGGAGCTTGGCCTTAACGGTATCTTGCCTCCAGCGGTCTTGACGCTTGAAGAGCAAGTAAAAAGAGCATATGAGCAATTTGCTTCCAAATCAAGTAATCTGGAGAAAAACAATTCATTAAATGATTTGTTCAACCGCAACGTGGTTTTATATTACAGATTGTTAACAGATCATTTGAGCGAAATGCTGCCGATTGTTTACACACCGACTGTTGGTCAATCCATCCAAGAATACAGCCACGAATATCACCGTCCAGGTGGTGTTTACCTGTCTGTTAATGATTTAGATGGAATTGAGGAAGCACTTGCGAATACTGGTGCTTCAGCAGACGATATTGATTTAATCGTTGCAACAGACTCTGAGAGCATTTTAGGTATTGGTGACTGGGGTGTCGGCGGAATCAATATCGCAATTGGAAAACTGGCTGTATATACAGCAGCTGCAGGTATCCACCCAAAACGTGTATTGCCAGTAGTGCTTGATGCAGGTACAAACAATGAAAAGCTAATTAACGATCCATTATATATCGGTAACCGCCATGAAAGAATTCGTGGTGAAAAGTATAATCAGTTCATTGATGCTTATATTGAAAAAGCACTTGACATGTTCCCGAATGCATTGCTGCACTGGGAGGATTTCGGTAATGTGAACGCACGCCATATTATTGAGAAGTATAAAGATAAAGTTTTAACATTCAATGATGACATCCAAGGTACTGGAGCAGTAACGTTAGCAGGTATTCTTTCAGGATTAAAAATCAAAAATGAATCATTAAAGGATCAACGTGTATTAGTGTTTGGACCAGGAGCTGCCGGTATTGGTAACGCAGACCAAATGAAAGATGCGATGGTTCTTGAAGGTTTGACAGAAGAAGAAGCATGTGCAAGATTCTGGGCTGTTGATCACAGAGGTCTGTTGACAGATGGCATGGACGGTATTTTGAGCTTCCAAAAACCATATGTACGTTCAGAAGCAGAAGTTGCAGGCTGGGAAAAAGAAAATGGCATTATTTCATTAATGGAGACAGTTAAACAAGTGAAGCCGACCATTTTGATTGGTACTTCAGGTGTTGCAGGTGCTTTCACAGAAGCAATCATTAAAGAAATGGCAAAACATGTTGAGCGTCCAATCATCATGCCGATGTCAAACCCAACGCATCTAGCCGAAGCAGTTCCTTCAGACCTGATTGAATGGACAGACGGAAAAGCGTTAATCGCTACTGGAAGCCCATTTGAGCCTGTTGAATATAAAGGAATTAGCTATGAAATTGGTCAATCAAACAATGCCTTTGTATTCCCAGGCCTTGGTCTTGGTTCGATTGTAGTAAAAGCTAAATTAATTACAGACAGCATGTTCATTGCATCTGCAGATGCAGTTGCAAAGCTTTGTGATACTAGCAAAGATGGAGCTTCATTGCTGCCAAGTGTTTCTCAGCTTCGTGAAGTTTCCTATGAAGTAGCAGTTGCTGTTGCTAAAGCAGCCATTGAAGATGGAGTTGCACAAGATATTCCTGCAAATGTGGAGGAAGCTGTGAAGGATGCTATGTGGTATCCAGTATATAAAGATATTGAAGCAATGTAAGTATTGTTGAAAGAAATAAGGCTTTAAAGAGGGAGGCTTTTAATCTTAGTAATACGGATTAAAAGCCGGATTTACCCTAAAGAGCAGTCTCACTTATTTTTTGAAGAATTAAAACCTACTTAATAAATAGGTTAAGTAGAGTTTATTAGCACAATTTTTGAGCGTATTGATACGCTTTGGATAACATTTGGGGGATTTAAATTATGGGTATAGGTCAAATATTTATTATATTAATACCAATTTTCTTTGTCATTATTTTAGGTTATTTGGCAGGGTATTTTAAAAAGTTCGATGCTGCTTCATCTAAAGGCTTGAACACACTTGTTACAAAGTTTGCGTTGCCAGCACATTTATTTGTCGGAATTACAACAACTTCTAAACAAACACTTATCGATAAATGGCCTTTCTTTGTCACAATGTTCATAGGTATTATCGGTTTCTATGTAGTTCTTTTACTGATTTCACGTTTTGTATTTAAAACATCAACAACTCCAGCATCTATGTTTGCATTAAATTCTACGCAGCCATCATTTGCATTTATGGGTATACCAGTATTAGGAAGTATATTTGGGGCGGATGCAGTTGCAATCCCTATTGCGATAACTGGTGTAGTAGTTAATGCACTTCTTGATCCATTGGCTAGTATTATCGGAACTATTGGCCAGTCAAGCACCAATGCGAAGGAAAAGGGACAAAGCTTATGGAAAGTGACTGTTTCATCTATTCTGCATGGATTGTCTGAACCGCTTGCATGCGTGCCGTTGCTTGGTGTCGTTTTAATACTTTGCGGCTTCCATTCACCAGATATACTAGCAGACAGCTTAGATGAAATTGGTTCTATCACTTCTGGTGCAGCTTTATTTGCTATTGGGGTAACAATTGGTATCCGCAATATTAAATTCAGCAAAACTGCTATCAGCATTGCCTTCATAAAAGCGATTATTCATCCGTTGGCAATGGTATTGATTGCTCTAATGATGGGATTATCTAAAACAGATATGACAAATGCAATCTTATTGGTTGCTTTCCCAGGCTCAGCAGTAGCTGCGATGATTGCAACAAGGTTTGAGACATTGGAAGCTGAAACAGCGTCCTCCTTTGTCCTCAGTGCCATCCTTTCCTTAATTACATTACCAATCTTCCTGTCTTGGTTGATGTAAGATCATTTTAACAGGCTGGGACACAAGTATGTAAAATACGAATCAAAACCAAACTATTTTTATCATTTATTGATTAATAGTTTGGTTTTTTTGTTTCGATTATATACAATAATTAAAAATCTTAGTGGAATCGAGCGGAGGTCACTCGACTCCTGCGGGAAATAGAGGGAAGGATGAGACCCAGCAGGCGAAGACGAGGAGGCTCATCTTTCTCCCCGCGGAAAGCAAAGTGGCCGAGAGCGCAATGAAACGAACTAATTTTAAAGCCGTATAATACCAAGCTTTATTGTTTCTAAGTTTAAGTTAGATGGAATATTATTATTCGTGTTTAGATGGGTTATATTTTGTATTGGCTCATCTTTATCGTTGCAAGGTTATTTTTTAGAAGGATTACGAAAATGACAATCAGTCGAAAAGTATAAAGAAATCATAAATTTTTCATTCTTTTTGTAAACTTTGTTGTAAAGATTTGCTTTCCCATGTTTAACCTGTTACTATAAAGGAGACTTATTTTTGTTCGAAGTAAATAGTTAGGATAGAACATTCTTTATTTTTTATGAAGAGCAAGGATAGTAATACATAGTGTGTGAAGCACATAGGAGGAAACAAAAATGGCTACAGGTAAAGTAAAATGGTTCAACGCTGAAAAAGGATTTGGTTTCATCGAAACTTCAGAAGGACAAGATGTATTCGTACATTTCAGTGCTATTCAATCTGAAGGTTTCAAAACTTTGGATGAGGGCCAAGAAGTTTCTTTTGACATAGAAGAAGGACAACGCGGACCACAAGCTGCTAACGTTACTAAAGCTTAATTAACTTTCAACAAAAACAGACTCTAACTTTCGTTAGAGTCTGTTTTACTATCAACACAATTTCTAGTTTAGGAGTGTGTGTATATGACATTGATATTTGCTCACAGAGGTTATTCTGCCCGTTTTCCTGAAAATACGATGATAGCTTTCACGGAAGCAGAGAAGGCTTCAGTGAACGGAATTGAGCTGGATGTGCAAATGACGAAGGATGGCGAATTAGTCATCATTCATGATGAAACAGTGGACCGCACGACAAATGGAACTGGATTTGTTGCAGAACATACTTTTAGTGAGTTAAGGAAATTACAAGCTTCTTATAAATTTGCTGGTGTTAACGAAAAGATACCTACATTAAAAGAGCTGTTTGAATGGATGCAGGGCAACTCCTTATTATGCAATATTGAGTTTAAAAACAATAATGTCCCATATGATGGCATGGAAGAAAAAACAATTAATCTTATTTCTGAGTTTGGATTAGGTGACCGGATTATCTTTTCTTCCTTTAATCATTACAGCATGGTGCTCAGCCACCGAATTGCCCCAGAAATAGAAACAGCCGCACTGCTTTCAGATAGAATATATCAGCCATGGATTTATGCAACAGCAATCAAGGCTAAAGGAATTCATCCTAATTACAAAAGGATCACCATTCCAATGGTGGAGCAGGCTGAAAGGTTTGGCATAAGTGTTAGGCCTTATACCGTTAATGATGCAATGAAAATGACAGAGTTTATCCAAGCCGGAGCGTCCGCTATTATTACGGATGAACCAGTTCAAGCTATGCAAATTCTTCAGGCATCCTCTAAATAGGACTGTGCGGTTCCTGCTACTAATGCAGGTACCTTTTTTATGTAAAAAATGTAAGCGTTTAAATTGAATAAATTATCAGAATACATAAAAATCGAGAAAAAATTTGCATGGAA
Organism: Niallia sp. MER 6; assembly: GCF_023714395.1. NCBI lineage: Bacteria > Bacillati > Bacillota > Bacilli > Caryophanales > Bacillaceae > Niallia > Niallia sp. MER 6. The sequence continues at coordinate 404,318 of NZ_JAMAUK010000003.1, forward strand.
TTGCAAATATGTTTATAGTATAGATATGAAATAAATTGCACGGTTAATATTTTATGATTATGCAAAAAGTGAGGTTTTTGCAAATGGATTTATCCTATCAATCAACAGAACAATCGATCTTTCAGGACTTAAAAGAAGCGGTCGTGCTCATTGATAAACAAGGAAGAATTGTTTATTACAACCAGCAGGCAAGCACGCTTGCTGCACATCAGAACAAAAGGCCGTTAGCGAAGGATGCGCATATTCTTGATGTCTTTCCTAAAGCAGAGCTGATGAGAGTGCTCCAGACGAAAAAGGCAGAAATCAGAAAGTTATTCCGTCTGTCTGAACATATTTCCGTGCATGTGTCCCGTTTTCCCCTTGTAAACAAGGATGGAGAATTACTTGGAGCAGCTGCGATAATTCAGCAGGATAGGGCATTGGAAGAGGATTGGCGTGTTGATGAATACATACAACAGGGAATGCAGGCAGTACTGCAAAACGCATCACAAGCATTTGTGATTATGGATGAAAATCTGTTAGTTATCTTGCAAAATCCTGCATATGAGAAGTTTCAGTATTTATTAAAGAAAGACAGTTCTGCTGAAGCGGAATGGAAGGAACAGCTCAGTAATGTGAGCAAAAAGACGATGGAGACTAGAAGGACTGTTGTGCAAAAAGTGGCAGGACCTTCAATAGAAGGAAATATTAGATGTATTCCTAACTTGATTGATGGGATATGGAAGGGCTGTATTCTGTTTATTGATTATGATATAGAGCAGGCGGAACTAAGGAAGAAGCTTGAGCAATCTAGAAAAATTATTCGTACATTAGAAGCACAAAGCCGGTTTGAAGACTTTACAGCAGAGTCCCCGCGGATGAAGATGGCTGTGCAGCAGGGGAAAATAGCAGCTGATATGGATTATACCGTGTTTTTGCGTGGTCTTGCCGGTACTGGCAAGAAAATGTTTGCAAATGCCATCCATAATGAGGGGAAGAGAAGATATCAAGCATTTACTGCTATTGATTGTTTGCAAGAGCAGGAAAAAGTTTCAGCGTTTTTGGAAATGCTTAGAAGTGAAGATACTTCCCTGCAGCCTTCAGGTACGGTGTATATGGAAAATATTACAGATCTTTCTATGGAGCAGCAAAAAAAGCTGCATCTCATCTGTTCCAATCAAGATGAAACTGCCGGATACCGTTTAGTTCTCTCCGCTTCTGTTAATGTGGAAACGGCAATGATGAAAGGTTTGTTTCTGCAGGAACTATATTATGAACTGCTGCAGACGAGCATTCATCTCCCTTCCCTTAAAGAAAGGAAAGAGGATATAGCTCCACTGGTGAAGGAATGGATACAACTAGCCAATAAGGAGTATGGCAGCTGTGTTGCTTCTGTTGACAAGACTGCAATAGAAGCATTGCAAAGCTTCCCGTTTGAACATCATTTCAGAGAAATGCGGGCTGTTGTTTTTCATTCACTTGCAAAAATAGATAGACAGAAAACAATCCTTAAAGAAGCTGATCTCGCTTTTTCAAGCAGCACTGCTGACAACAGTCAGAATGCAATCCTTCTAGAACCAGAAGATAAACCGCTTTCTGAGCTTGTTGAGGAATATGAAAAAGTTATTATCGAGCGTACATTGGCAAAACTTGATGGAAACAAGACGTTAACAGCGAAGAAGCTAGGCTTATCTGTCCGGAATTTATATTATAAATTGGAAAAATATCATTTGAACTAACAAATAAAAACTGTCTGGACAGGGAGGATTATCAAAGATGATGGAAAAACATCGAATATTAGTCATAAACCCTAAATCCGAATCAACAGTTATTTCCCTATATGAAAATGAAGTGCCAATCTTTGAGCAATCTATCATGCAGGAGGATACAGCAGATTATCCTAACATCGCTGCCCAGGCGCCTGCAAGGACGAAGAAGGTTCTGGATTTTCTTCTATCTGAAGGATTTAATCTTTCCAGGCTTGACGCAATTGCCGGAATAGGCGGCTTGTTAAAGCCGATTGAAGGCGGAACATATATGGTGGACAGTGCGATGATAGCAGATCTTAAGGCAGGCGAAAGAGGAGAGCATCCTTCCAATCTTGGCGGATTAATAGCAGCGGAGATTGCCGCGGGATTAAATATCCCTGCTTTTATCACTGATCCAGTTGTGGTTGATGAACTTGAAGACATTGCCCGAATATCAGGATATCCCCTTATTTCCAGAAAAAGTGTCTTTCATGCATTAAATCATAAAGCAAGCGGCAGAAGGGCTGCGATGGAGCTTGGCAGGTCCTATGAGGATTGTAATTTTATAGTAGCCCATTTAGGAGACGGAATTACGGTCGGAGCTCATAGGTGCGGAAAAGTCATTGATGTTAATAATGGTCTGAACGGAGAAGGGCCCTTCAGCCCTGAAAGAGCTGGAAGTCTTCCACATGGTGATTTGGTCGACCTCTGCTATTCCGGCAAATACAGCTATAAGGAAATGAAAGAGCAGCTGCTGTACCACGCAGGTATAAACAGCTATTTGCACAAAAAGGAACTCCGTCAATTAGAAGCCGGTATCAAGGAAGGCAGCACGCAGGATAAGCTCATTTTCGATGCACTTTCTTATCAGATTGCAAAAGAGATTGGCAGTGCAAGTACTGTTCTTGCCGGCAGAATTGATGCAATCATCTTGACAGGGGTTATGGCTTACAGCACGATGCTTGTGGACGAAATTGTCGAACGGACTAAATGGATAGCAGATGTGTTCACATACCCAGGTGAAAATGATATGCAATCATTAGCAAATGGATGTTTACGTGTTCTTCGCGGGGAAGAGCAAGCAAAAGCATATAACATAAAGTAATTTTTTAGGAGAGTGAATATAGTGGCTAACGAATATGATTTAGTTATTTTAGGAGGCGGGACAGGCGGTTATGTTGCGGCAATCCGCGCTTCCCAATTAGGTTTAAAAACAGCCATAGTCGAAAAAGGAAAACTCGGCGGTACATGCCTCCATAATGGCTGTATCCCAAGCAAAGCCTTACTGAGAAGTGCAGAGGTTTATTCAACGGCTAAAAGAAGCGAGGACTTCGGTGTGCTTGTGAATGATGTGAGCTTTGATTTTGGAAAGGTTCAAGCAAGAAAAAATAGTATTGTCACCCAGCTGCATAAAGGTGTCGAGTATTTAATGAAGAAAGGGAAAATCGACGTATATGAAGGGAAAGGAAGAATTCTCGGTCCATCTATATTCTCTCCCATTCCAGGGACTATCTCTGTTGAGATGAATAACGGAGAAGAAAACGAGATGCTGCTTCCTAAAAACGTGATTGTCTCTACTGGTTCAAGACCTAATACATTGCCCGGACTCGAGATTGACGGAGAGTTGATTATCAGCTCAGAAGAAGCATTAAAAATGGATAAACTTCCAAAATCAATCCTAATTGTCGGCGGCGGTGTCATCGGTGTAGAATGGGCTTCCATGCTTGCTGATTTTGATGTAGATGTGACCTTAATAGAATACAGCGACACAATTGTGCCAACAGAGGATAAAGATATTCGCCTTGAACTGAAGAAGCAGCTGGAGAAAAAAGGTGTCAAGGTTGTCATAGGTGCTAAAGTATTGCCTGAAACGCTGGAGAAAAATGAGCATGTCACTGTTCAAGCAGAAATAAAGGGTGAAAAGGTGTTCTTTTCAGGCGAAAAGCTGCTTGTTTCAGTCGGCAGAATCGGCAATGTGGAAGGATTGGGTTTGGAAAATACAGAAATCATCTTCGACAATAATACCATACAGGTAAATGAGAATTTCCAGACGAAGGAAGCTCATATTTATGCGATTGGCGATGTTATTGGAGGACTTCAGCTGGCCCATGTTGCTTCCCATGAAGGGATAAAGGCTGTCGAGCATATTGCAGGATTGCAGCCAGAGCGACTAGATTACAAAAAAATCGCAAAATGTATCTATACTAGTCCAGAAATAGCGAGTATTGGATATACAGAAGAAGAAGCAATAAATGCAGGCTTTACAATTAAAAAAGGGAAATTCTCCTTCCAGGCAGTCGGAAAAGCACTAGTATACGGAGAACCGGAAGGCTTTGTCAAAATAATTGCTGACAGGCAAACAGATGATATATTAGGTGTTCATATTATCGGACCTCATGCTACTGACATGATTTCAGAAGCAGCGCTAGCTGCCACACTGGATGCCGCTCCATGGGAAATAGGAGCAACGATACACCCTCATCCGACATTATCTGAAGCAATCGGAGAGGCTGCATTAGCAGTTGATGGAAAGGAGATACACGGATGACGCAAATAGCTGGAGATAAAAAAGTGAGACAAGGAAATGTAGGAGGTAATCAAATGGTAGAAAAGCGCCATTTAAATGCAGGATTAACAGATGAGCAAGTACTTGAAATGTATAGATATATGCTATTAGCACGACGTATCGATGAAAGGATGTGGCTTTTAAACCGCTCTGGAAAAATTCCTTTCGTTGTGTCCTGCCAAGGCCAGGAGGCAGCGCAAGTAGGTACGGCATTCGCCTTTGACCGAGCTAAAGATTATTCATTGCCATATTACAGAGACTTAGGTGTTGTGCTTGCATTCGGACAAACGCCAAGAGAAATTATGCTGCAAGGGTTTGCTAAAGCAGAAGATCCTAACTCAGGCGGCAGACAAATGCCAGGACATTTCGGACAGAAAAAGAACCGCATCGTAACTGGTTCTTCACCTGTAACTACACAAGTTCCACATGCTGTGGGCATTGCCTTGGCTGGTAAAATTGAGAAGAAAGATTTTGTAACATACGTCAGCTTTGGAGAAGGTTCCTCCAACCAGGGAGATTTCCATGAAGGTGCGAACTTTGCTGGAGTACATAAACTCCCAGTCATTTTCGTTTGTGAAAATAACAAATATGCTATCTCTGTTCCAATCGAAAAGCAATTAGCTTGCGAAAATGTGTCAGACAGAGCCATCGGTTATGGCATGCCAGGATATACAGTGGACGGCAATGATCCAATTGAGGTATATCGTGTCACTAAAGAAGCAGTTGACAGAGCAAGAAGAGGGGAAGGACCGACTCTTATTGAGACAGTCTCTTATCGTTTAACTCCTCACTCTTCTGACGATGATGACAGAACTTACAGAGGCCGCGAGGAAGTAGCAGAAGCGAAGGCGAAGGACCCTGTTATCACATTTAAAAATTATTTAACAGAAGTTGGTGTCCTGACAGAAGAAATGGACCAAGAGCTGAATGCTGATATTATGGAAATTATCAATGAAGCAACTGAATATGCAGAAAAGGCTCCATATGCAAAACCAGAAGACTCAATGAATTATGTGTACGGGAATTAAGGGGGAAAGAAATAATGGCAGTTATTTCATATATTGATGCAGTTACTATGGCCATCAGAGAAGAGATGGAAAGAGATGAAAAGGTATTTATTCTAGGAGAAGATGTCGGTGTGAAAGGTGGCGTATTTAAGGCGACAACCGGCTTATATGAACAATTCGGTGAAGAAAGAGTCATCGATGCACCACTTGCAGAATCTGCGATTGCGGGAGTCGGTATCGGTGCCGCGATGTACGGTATGAAGCCGATTGCGGAAATGCAGTTTGCTGATTTCATCATGCCTGCTGTAAACCAAATTGTTTCAGAGGCAGCAAAGATTCGTTACCGCTCTAACAATGACTGGACTTGTCCAATTGTTATTCGCGCACCATACGGCGGAGGAATTCATGGGGCTCTTTATCATTCGCAATCAGTGGAAGCAATGTTTGCCAATACGCCTGGATTGAAAATTGTTATGCCTTCCACACCGTATGATGTGAAGGGATTGCTTAAAGCAGCTGTTCGTGATCCAGATCCTGTTCTTTTCTTTGAACATAAGCGTGCATACCGCCTGATTAAAGGGGAAGTGCCTGAGGATGATTATGTACTGCCAATCGGAAAGGCAGATGTTAAAAGAGAAGGAGAAGATATTACAGTCATTACATACGGACTATGTGTACATTTCGCACTGCAGGCAGCAGAAAAGCTTGCGCAAGACGGAATATCTGCACATGTATTGGATTTGCGTACTGTTTATCCTCTTGACCAAGAAGCAATTATTGAGGCAGCTTCTAAAACAGGGAAGGTTCTGTTAATAACAGAAGACAACAAAGAAGGCAGCATCATCAGTGAGGTTGCGGCAATTATTGCAGAGAACTGCCTGTTTGACTTGGATGCACCAATCATGAGGCTCGCTGGACCAGATATTCCTGCTATGCCATATGCACCGACGATGGAAAAACACTTCATTGTCAGCCCGGAAAAAGTCGAAAATGCTATGCGTAAGCTCGCAGAATTTTAATGATTTGAGTGATAAGGAGGGATAACATGTCCAGTGAAAAGATTACCATGCCAAAGCTTGGAGAGAGCGTAACAGAAGGAACAATCAGCAAATGGCTCGTTTCTGTTGGAGATACTGTCAACAAATATGAACCATTGGCTGAGGTAATGACAGATAAAGTCAACGCAGAAATACCTTCGTCTTTTTCAGGCAGTGTTAAAGAACTGATTGCAGGAGAAGGAGATACACTGCAAGTCGGTGAAGTCATCTGCATCATTGATGTAGAAGGAGCAGAAGAAGTGACAGCAGCAGCTCCTGCTGTCAAAGAAACAGCATCAAGCAATACAACAGAAAAGCCTGCAGCAGGCAAAGCAAGATATTCACCTGCAGTACTGCGCCTGTCCCAAGAAGCAGGAATTGATCTAAGCCAGATAACAGGCAGTGGATTAGGCGGCCGAATTACAAGGAAAGATGTCTTAGCTGCTATTAACAGTGGCCAATCGATACAGCAGCCTGTTGCTGCACCAGAAAAAATCGATGTGCAAAAAGAGCAGCAAGTACACGTAGCTGTACAGCAAACAGCTCCAGCTCCTCAAGTTGTTGATGTTCAAGCAGTTCCTGGTGATATCGAGATTCCAGTAACAGGTGTGCGCAAGGCGATTGCCGCTAATATGAAGAAGAGCAAGCAAGATATTCCTCATGCTTGGACAATGATCGAGGTCGATGCAACAAAGCTTGTTCAATACCGAAACGAGGTCAAAGACTCCTTTAAAAAAGCAGAAGGCTATAACCTTACATATTTTGCCTTCTTCGTTAAAGCAGTTGCGCAAACATTAAAGGAATTCCCGGAAATTAACTCAACATGGGCTGGCGATAAAATCATTCGCAAAAAAGATGTAAATATTTCTATAGCTGTCGCAACAGAAGATGCACTATTTGTACCAGTTATCAAAAATGCCGATGAGAAATCCCTTAAAGGAATTGCAAGAGAAATTACGGAACTTGCTGCAAAAGCAAGAAACGGTACATTGCAGCTTCATGAAATGGAGGGAGGAACCTTTACTGTGAATAACACAGGTTCCTTTGGTTCAGTTCAGTCAATGGGTATTATTAATCACCCGCAAGCGGCAATCCTACAGGTTGAGTCGATTGTAAAGCGTCCCGTTATTAAGGATGGCATGATTGCAATTAGCGATATGGTTAATTTGTGTATGTCTCTTGACCATCGTGTGCTTGATGGTTTGGTATGTGGAAGATTTATGCAGCGTTTGAAAGAAAGATTAGAAAATACAACAAAAGACAATACGCCAATCTATTAATAGAAGATAAAACATATTAATTGAAAGTTGCGGGTCAATTGATAATAATAAGATAGATAAGTAAATACTGGACATAATGTCTTAATCAAATAAATCGGAGGGGCAAAATAATGAATATCGATTTTAATTTATTCATGAACGATGTTGTTCGCCAAGCACGCCAGGACATGGAAGAAGCTGGCTATACAGAGCTTACTACACCTGAGGCAGTAGATGAGGCTTTTGCTAAAGAAGGAACTACATTAGTGATGGTCAATTCTGTGTGCGGATGTGCAGGAGGTATTGCCCGTCCAGCTGCAGGATATTCCCTACATTATAAGAAGAAGCCGAATCATCTCGTAACGGTTTTCGCTGGACAGGATAAAGAAGCAACAGAAAAAGCAAGATCATACTTTACAGGATATGCACCATCCTCACCATCCTTTGCCTTATTAAAAGACGGGCAAATTGTGAAGATGGTAGAACGTCATGAAATCGAAGGCCATGATCCAATGGAAGTTGTCGGGAAACTGCAAAATGCATTTGAAGAATATTGTGAGGAAGTATAAACTTTCAAAATAAGTAAAAGATAGGCAGAGGAAATTATCCTCTGTCTTTTATTATAAAGTTTTTTCAGAAAAGTAGTTCAATTCATCCTTTTGGAAAATTATTTTTTTAAATGAATTTGTATAAAGTGTATTGAATAATTATTAGTTTGTGTTAAAATGCATATAGTTGTATGAATATAACTCTCATGAGAACGAAAAAACATCGCGCAAAATACATCATATTGATTATAGGGGGAAAACTTTATGAAAAAACTAATGGCACTTATGCTGTTAATGATAGCAATTCTAGCAGGTTGTGGTACAAGCACAGATGACAGCAACAGCGGAAGTTCTTCTGATAAAAAAGAACTTATTATGGGAACATCAGCTGACTATCCACCGTTTGAATACATTGATTCAGCAAAAAGTGAAGATATTATCGGATTCGATATTGATTTAGCAAATGCACTTGGTGAAAAACTGGGCTATACAATTAAAGTGAAAGACTTTGATTTCAGCGGTTTGATTCCAGCAATCCAAGCAGGCCAAGTGGACTTAGTTATGTCAGGTATGTCACCTACACCTGAAAGAAAAGAAAATGTTGATTTCAGTGATATTTACTATACTGCTCAAGATTTAGTTATTACAAAAAAAGACAGCAATATTAACAGCGTGGAAGATTTGAAAGGCAAAACAATCGGCGTACAGCTTGCATCCATTCAAGAAGATGCTGCAAATGAGATCGCAAAAAAAGTTGATGTGAAAGTCGAAAACCGTGACCGTATTCCACAGTTGGTGGAAGAAATTAAAGCAGGCAGATTTGATGCAGCAATCATTGAAGATGTAGTAGCACAAGGGTATTTGAAAAAGGATGATACTTTAAGCTCCTTTACTGCAACAGAAGCAAATGACGATGCTGGTTCTGCAATCGCGTTTCCAAAAGACAGTGATTTAACAGCGAAGTTTAATGAAGAATTGAATAAAATGAAAGAAAACGGCGAGTTGGATAAGTTAATTGTTAAATGGTTTGATAACTAACATAAATAAATAGCTTAAATAAGAAAAACGTTTAAAGAGACTCTCTTTAACGTTTTCTTATTTTTTGAAAGGATTGAGTCATTGTATGGAATTGGATTTTCAACAGTTTATTCCATCCCTTCCTTTTCTATTAAAAGGAATTATCGTTACATTAAAAATCGTATTTGTTGCAGGAATATTAGGCTTTGTATTAGGGATTGTCCTATCGATCTTAAAAATTAGCAAATTCCCAGTATTGAGCTGGATTGCAGATGCATATACGTCTATTTTCAGAGGAACGCCGCTTGTTCTTCAGTTAATGATTATCTATTACGGCACACCGCAAATTACAGGTGTGCAAATTGAACCAGCTGCAGCGGCAATCATGTCATTCGGGTTAAACTCAGCTGCCTATATTTCTGAGATTATCCGCGCAGGAATTCTGGCTGTGGATAAAGGCCAAAAGGAAGCAGCGCTTGCTCTTGGAGTTAGCAACAGACAAGCAATGTTCGATTTAATTCTTCCACAAGCACTGAAAAACATTTTTCCAGCACTTATAAACGAAGCGGTTTCTTTAACGAAGGAATCAGCAATCGTTACAGTTATTGGTGTTACGGACATAATGAGAAGGGCTTATATAATGGGTGGAGACAAATTTTCCTATTTCGAACCATTATTGCTTGCAGGGGTAATTTATTATGTAATGGTAATGGTGCTGACATTGCTTGCGAAGGTTCTTGAAAGGAGAATGAGAAGAAGTGATTAATGTTCAACAATTGCATAAATCATTCGGTTCCTTACAAGTTTTGAAAGGAATCTCAACAGAAATAAAAAAAGGTGAGGTAGTGACAATTATCGGGCCATCTGGTTCTGGTAAATCCACTTTCCTGCGCTGCCTGAATTTATTAGAAGTGCCGACTGAAGGCAAAATTTTCATTGATAATGTGGAAGTTACAGCTAAGAAGGCTAACATTAAAAAAATGAGAGAAAATGTCGGAATGGTATTCCAGCACTTTCATCTTTTCCCGCATAAGACTGTCCTACAAAATGTCACTTATGCACCAATTAAAGTTAAAGGTATGAGCAAATCTGAGGCTGAAAAGCAAGGGAAAGAGTTGCTGCAGAAAGTCGGCTTGGCTGAAAAGGCTAATGAATATCCGAATCGTCTTTCTGGCGGACAAAAGCAAAGGGTAGCAATTGCCAGAGCACTTGCTATGAATCCAGAGGTTATTTTGTTCGATGAACCTACTTCAGCTTTAGATCCGGAAATGGTTAAGGAAGTACTTGAAGTTATGAAATCATTGGCGAATACAGGGATTACGATGCTGATTGTTACACACGAAATGGGCTTTGCTAGAGAAGCTGCAAGCAGAGTATTGTTCTTGGATCAAGGCTCAATCGTTGAGGATGCGCCGCCTGCAGAGTTCTTTTCAAATCCGAAAAGTGCAAGAGCGAAAGAGTTTTTAGAAAAAATGCTGTAATAGTAAAAAGCTGTCTTGATAAAAGGCAGCTTTTTTTATTTTACTGGTTATTAGACATGATAATCTTTCCCAAAGGCTTGCTATCTATGTAATAGCCGCTAACTCGGCCAAGTTATGGGGAATCAAATAAATTCTAGTTATCATTTAGCTATTAATAAACTATAGTATAAAAATACAGTGTTCACACATACTAGACTAAAAAGGATGTGTGTGGATGCTGAAATTACTGGCAGGTCTGCTGCTGGCTGTGTCTCCGATTTGGCCGCTTGGCGATAATCCAATGCCGGGCGACCCGTTCGTTATTATAAATAAAAGCACGAATCAAATGGCATTAGTGGATGATAACAGGGTGCAGACACTTATTAGTGTGGCGACAGGAAAAAAGGATGAACTCACACCTGAAGGGCTGTTTACTGTGACTGTAAAGGCAATAAATCCTTATTACCGCAAGAAGGATATTATGGGCGGAGATCCGAAAAACCCGTTAGGCACAAGATGGATTGGGTTTGATGCAGAAGGCACAGAAGGAAGAACATACGGAATTCATGGCACGAACAATCCAGCCTCCATTGGCCATTATGTGTCACAAGGCTGTGTGCGGATGCAAAATGAGGCAATTGAGTCAATCTTTCAATCTGTTCCTTTAGGTACAAAGGTGCTGATTACAGATTCCAGTAAGGATGCTGAATCGTTAGCTGTTGAATATGGAGCAATTGATAAAGGCATAAATATGTAAAGAAGCACTTTTCAAATACTCTTGAAAAATATTCAGTTTGAAATTCCCACTATATTTAGCCATAAAAAAACACCTCAAAAGTTAGATTTCAATACTAACTTTTGGGGTGCAGCACTTAATAACAGGCCATTTTTTATTTAGAACAGCATGCTCAATCCAATCATTAGAGTAGAAAGCAACATGATAAAAATCATCAAATACACGACGATCTTTTGAAATTTTTTGTTCATAAATTCCTCCATTTATCTGCTTATTCTTGTCCTTCTATTTTACTAGGAAAAGCATAAAGTAACAACTATAAAGAAATTTCCATGAATCAAAGCGAATATATTCAAACATTTGCTGATTTAGGTGTATACTAATAAAGTGAGTAATTATTTGGAGGAACGAAATATGATAAATAACGAACGTTTATTAAATCAGTTTTTGGAGCTTGTGCAAGTAGATTCCGAAACAAAATATGAAAAAGAGATTTGTGCATTGCTGAAAAGCAAATTTGAAGCACTTGGCTTAGATGTATTTGAAGATGACACAACAGCTGTAACTGGCCATGGTGCCGGAAATTTGATTTGTACACTGCCAGGAAATGCAGAGGGAGCAGATCCAATTTACTTTACTTCTCATATGGATACTGTAGTTCCAGGTGTCGGCATTAAGCCTTCCATTAAAGATGGCTATGTCGTAACTGACGGCACAACTATTTTAGGTGCTGATGATAAGGCAGGTCTTGCAGTTATGCTTGAAGTTATCACTGTCTTGAAAGAGCAGTCTATCCCGCATGGCACTATTCAATTTGTCATCACAGTCGGTGAGGAGTCTGGATTGGTTGGAGCTAAAGCGCTAGATCCGTCCCTTTTAAAAGCTAAATACGGCTATGCACTTGATAGTGATGGAAAAGTCGGCAATATTGTTGTCGCTGCACCTACACAAGCAAAAATTAAAGCGACCATCCTAGGCAAAACAGCTCATGCTGGTGTTGCACCTGAAAAAGGCATTTCTGCGATTACGATTGCATCAAGAGCTATTTCCAATATGCCTTTAGGCAGAATTGACAGTGAGACAACAGCAAATATCGGACGTTTCGAAGGCGGCCAGCAAACGAATATCGTTTGTGACCATGTGGATATCCTTGCAGAAGCGCGTTCGTTAATAGCTGAAAAAATGGAAGCTCAAGTAGAAAAGATGAAGAGTGCATTTGAAACAGCTGCTAAAGACATGGGCGGTCAAGCGATTGTTGATGTCGAAGTAATGTACCCAGGTTTCAAGTTTGGCGAAGGAGACCATGTTGTGGAAGTAGCGCGCAAAGCAGCAGCAAAAATCGGCAGAAGCTGTGAATTGCAGCAAAGCGGCGGCGGCAGCGATGCAAATGTAATTTGTGGGTTTGGTATTCCAACAGTTAACCTTGCAGTCGGTTATGAGGAGATACATACAACAAATGAGAGAATGCCAATCGAAGAACTGAATAAATTGGCAGAGATGGTTGTGGCAATTATTGAGGAAGTTGCAGCAGCAAAATAATAAAAAGCTTTCCCTTAATAAAATGTACCCTATAGAGTAGACACTAAAAAAAGTCTACCTATAGGGTGCTTTTTTGTATAATAAAGAAACACAACTAGAGAAAAAACAACATGGGACTGGAGATTTTTTATGAGTAATAGGATTT